>JAUIDP010000031.1 GCA_030429005.1 Gammaproteobacteria bacterium
CCAATTACAAAATGCCCCTGTCGGAAGCCGATGCCGCGGAGATTCAAAAGCGTCTGAGTAAAAACGGCGCCGTTCTGCAACAGGCCAGAAAAAATCTGACCGGAAACGCCCGCGATCTGTGGGTTGCCGGTATCCGCAGCTTTCGTCGCCAGATGGAACAGCTAAAAGCATTTTCCGAGAGTGTGGCAAAGGATCATCCGGAATTGGCAAAGACGGCTTTACTGGCCCGCGATGCCAGCGGAGAATTTGCAGAATGGCTAAGCAAGAATGCTCAGGACAAGAATGGTTCTTCCGGTGTCGGCAAGGAAAACTATACCTGGAATCTCAACAATGTTCACCTGCTTCCTTATTCCTGGGAGGAAGAAGTTCTGCTGATCAAACGTGAACTGGCAAGGGCTCACGCTTCCCTGAGGCTGGAAGAGCACCGTAATCGCAATCTCCCAAAACTGTCCAAAATTGCCGACCGGGAAAGCTATGACCGCTTGCTCAATCAGGCGGTCGATGAATACATGGCTTTTTTGCGGGAAGCGGAGATTCTGCCCATCAAGGATTACATGGACCCGGCACTGCGTGAACGCATGGGCTCTTTTACCGAAGCTGACGGCTTGCGTGGTTTTTTCGCGGAGATTGTTTATCGCTCGCCGATCGTGATGCGTACTCACCACTATCACTGGTTCGACCTGGCAATGATGCGTGATGAGCCGCACGAAAGCCCGATTCGTCGAACGCCTCTGCTGTTTAATATTTTTGATGGAAGAGCTGAAGGCATGGCAACCGGCAACGAAGAGATGATGATGCACGCCGGCCTGTTGGATAAACGTCCGCTGGCGCGGGAATTGATCTGGATACTGCTGGCGCAACGTTGCGCACGGGCCCTGGGTGGACTTTACCAGCATGGCCTGGAAATGGATTTGCAGGAGGCGGCGATATTCGCTTCCAAATGGACCCCATGGGGTTTGCTGCCAGCCGATGGAAATACTATTCAATGGGAAGAACATTTTTACCTGCGGCAACCGGCCTACGGCACCAGCTATGTTATCGGAAAGTTTGAAGTCGAAAGATTAATGGCGGAATATGCCCGTCAGCGTGAAGGCGAATTTGTGCTGAGCAAATTCCTGGATGACTTCAACAAAAGCGGTGTTATTCCCGTTTCGCTGATTTACTGGGAGCTAACGGGCGACAAGTCTATGTTGCTGGAAGCGATCGGAAATACCAACAAGGCGAAAAACCAATAAGGATAAGCTATGTCTGCCCAATCGATCAATCACGTGTTTTGGCTATTGCTTTTTTGTCCATTTTTTCTGGCAGCCTCGCCGGAAGAAGAACCGCTGGCCGGGCAATTACGGGAGACTTTTCAAAAACCTTATCTTAGCATAGGTTTCGTTTTGCAGGTTGTCGGTGAAGATGGCCGACGACAGGCCCTGGACGACGCCGTTTTGCATGGCAATGGCGTCGTCGAGATGGTCGTATTGCATCAAGTACAGGATTGGACCGAATGTTTCCGTCTGCACGATGTCCCAGTCATTCTCGACAACGGCAATGGCCGGCGTGATGAAGTTGCCGGGACGGTCCAGCCGCTCGCCGCCGCACAACAACTCGCCACCGGCTTCCCGGACAGCCGCGCAGGCCGCCTCGACCTTTTCGATCGCCGACGGATCGATGACCGGACCCATCAGGGTATTTGCGTCGAGCGGGTCGCCGATTCGAATCTGGCTGTAGGCATTCACCAGCGCTTCCTTGAGTTCGGCAAAACGCGAACGGTGCACGATGACGCGACGCGTGGTTGTGCACCGTTGCCCCGCCGTGCCAACAGAGCCGAACACGATCGCGGGTACAGCCAGGTCGAGATTTGCGTGCTCGTCGACGATGATCGCATTGTTGCCGCCCAACTCGAGCAGGAACTTGCCCATGCGCGACGCGACCCGGGCGCCGACTTTCTTGCCGACCGCGCAGGATCCCGTAAACGACAGCAGGTTGACACGGTCGTCGTCGACGAAGGTTTGCGCGAGCTCGTTGCTCTCGTCATTGATCAGGAAAAACACCGGCGGCAGGCCTTCGTCCGCCAGCGCCTCGTTGACAATTTTCTGTACGGCGACGCCGCACAGGGCTGTCTTCGGGGACGGCTTCCAGATATTGACGTTGCCGCAGATCGCGGCGATGCAGGCATTCCACGACCAGACGGCGACCGGGAAGTTGAACGCCGTCACGGTGCCGACGAGTCCCAGCGGGTGCCATTGCTCGTACATCCGGTGCTGCGGTCGCTCGGAGTGCATGGTCTTGCCATAGAGCATGCGTGACTGGCCGACGGCAAAGTCGGCGATGTCGATCATCTCCTGGACTTCGCCGATGCCTTCGGACTTGATCTTGCCGTTCTCCAGCGTGACCAGGCTACCCAGTGCTTCGCAATGTTTACGTAGCGCGTTGCCGATCAGGCGAACGGCATTACCGCGCACCGGTGCTGGCAGGGAGCGCCATGTCCGGAACGACTCCTGCGCCATTTCGATGACGCGCTCGTAGTCGGCGGCCGTGGTATTGCGGACGGCGGCTATGACCTCGCCGGTCGTCGGGTTGACCGATTCGATGAGTGCCGCCGACGTATCGTCCGAAGGCTCGCTGCCGAACCAGGTACCGGGATTGACGGCTGCAAGGCCGAGGCTGTCGAGTATCTCTTTCATTGTCTATTCTCCGCTGGCGCGCTGCCGGCCGGTCTCACCGCGGGCGACGCGTTCTGCTGATTCCTTGTTGGTTCCGCCATGTGCGTAGAAGCGGCCGAAGCGATTCTCCAGCACATCGGCAAGCCGAAACTTCTCCTGTGCGAGGAAGCCGTGGTACTTGTCCGGTGACGACAACACGATATCGAGGATCGAACAGATACCCGATGCCGTTGTGATCTGGATCGCGGACCAAAGCCGTCCGGCCACCACCTGCGGGTACACCTTGTTGACGTAGTTCTCTTCGCGCAATTCGCCGTCCTGCATGCCGGTCACGGCGGCGTAAATGACGACCACGTCCTGCAGTGTCTGCGGTACGGCGTTCTCCAGGATGCGCTTCAGCGTGTCGCGGTCGTGGTTGAGCTTCAGGCCGTTCATCAACAAGCGCATCTGCTCGCAGTGTCCCGGGTAGCGAATGGTCTTGTAGTCCATCGTGGAGACACGGCCACCGTAAGTTTCGCCCAGCGAGCCGAGCCCTCCCGAGGTATTGAACGCTTCGTAACGCGTCCCGTCGATCTCGATTTCCTCCAGGCCCTCCAGTGGCAGAACGTCGACTTCCTCGCCGTCGACAATGCTCTGGCAAAGATTGCCGTATTCGTTGATGACGCCGTCGGTGGACCAGGTCAGCGAATACTTGAGCACGTTGTTCGGGTGTTGCGGCAGTGCGCCGACGCGCAGCTTGACGGACTTCAGCGAATCGAAGTGCTGGATCAGTTCATTCGCCGCAATACTGATGAAGCCGGGCGCCAGCCCGCATTGCGGTGCAAACACCTTGTCAGTACCTTCGGCAAGCTTGCGCACCGATTCGGTCACGGCAACATCTTCTGTCAGGTCGAAATAGTGCAAGCCTTCTTCGCGCGCTACTTCGGCCACGGTGACGTTGCAGTAGTATGGCAGCCCGGAAACGACAGCGGCCGGCCGGTGCTCGCGCACATGCCGGGTCAGTGCGGCCTTGTCGCTGGCGTCGAGGTCGAATGCGACTACGTTGTCGTTGTTATGGGCATCGACAACGTCCGCTGCCGCACCCGGTTTCGCATCAGCCAGTTGCACGCGATAGTCCCCCGACTCGGACAACAGGCCGGAGATAAGGGCGCCGATCTTGCCGGCACCGAGAACGAGGATTTCCTGCATCTTGGGAGTCTCCAAACACGAAAATTGCCGGGGTGTGCCGGCGCAGGTGTGGCGCGCATTGTGCCAAGCTCCGGCATGGCTTTCCACAGGCGTATAAGCCACTGATTACAGGAGAAACTTTTGCCCCGCTTGTCGCCGTCATGGCATAGTCCGCGCTTTGCCGGGTGGGATTCCCGGTCGATTGACCACTGCTATGGAATCAAACAGGAACCGACGTGAGCCGACCCGTACCGAAATCTGACTGGCATCCTGCCAGCTGGCAGAAGCTGCCCGCGGCCCAGCAGGCAAGCTACCCCGATGCGGCCGCTCTGGACCGCGCCGTGGCCGAATTGAGCCGTATGCCGCCACTGGTCACGTCGTGGGAAGTGGATGCACTGAAGGATCACGTGGCACGGGCACAGCGCGGCGAAGCATTCGTCCTGCAGGGCGGCGATTGCGCCGAGACCTTCGACGAGTGCACGTCGGAAAACATCGTTGCCAAGCTGAAGATTCTGCTGCAGATGAGCCTGGTCATGTTGTACGGGCTGAAGAAACCGGTCGTTCGGGTCGGTCGGATGGCAGGGCAGTATGCCAAGCCGCGCTCTGCCGATACCGAAACCCGCGACGGCAAGTCACTACCGAGTTTTCGCGGCGACCTCGTCAATCGCAGCCCGTTTACGTCGGAAGATCGAGTTCCGGACCCGCAACTGATCTTGCGCGGTTACGAGCGCGCGGCACTGACGCTGAACTTCGTGCGCTCGCTGATCGATGGTGGTTTTGCCGACTTGCATCATCCGGAGTACTGGGACCTCGGCTGGGTAGGGCACTCGCCGATGGCCGACGAATACCATGGTATCGTCAAGTCGATCTCCAACTCGCTGGATTTCCTCGAAACTGTTTCCGGTCGCGAGTTGCACCGTACACAGCGTGCGGATATCTACGCCGCGCACGAAGGGCTGCACTTGTTGTATGAGCAGTCGCAGACGCGTTTCCTTGATCGCCGTGACCGCTGGTACAACCTAACGACGCATTTTCCGTGGATCGGCATGCGTACGGCGGCGATGGACGGCGCGCATATCGAGTACTTCCGCGGCATCGCCAACCCGATGGGCGTCAAGATCGGCCCGGGTATGACCCGTGAGTGGCTACAGGACCTGATCGCCGTGCTGAACCCGAACAATGAACCGGGTCGCCTGACGCTGATCCATCGTTTTGGCGCCAAATCGATCGGCGAGCACTTGCCGGACCTGATAGCGGCGGTACGCGAAACCGGATCGCCGGTGCTGTGGGTCTGCGACCCCATGCACGGCAATACCGAAAGCACGGCGGATGGCACGAAGACGCGACGCTTCGAGAACGTGGTGTCCGAGCTGGAATCGGCATTCCGGATCCACCGGGCGGCCGGCAGCTATCTTGGCGGCGTGCACCTCGAGTTGACGGGCGAGAACGTGACGGAATGTACCGGTGGCGCGCGCGGCCTGACCGACGCTGACCTGGCCCGGGCCTACAAGTCGACGGTCGATCCGCGGCTGAATTACGAACAGGCCATGGAAGTCGCCATGCGCATCGCGGGGCTGCACAAGACCGACTGAGCCTGTTTTTAGGTACAATGCTGGCCCTTTGCGAAGCCGCTAGCAGCGAACAGGTCTCAAATGCAGTACGAACACATCAATGTCCCCGCCGATGGCGCGGCGATTTCGGCGAACAACGATCACTCCCTGAACGTCCCGGACAAGCCCATCATCCCTTTCATTGAGGGTGACGGCATCGGTATCGATGTCACGCCGGTGATGCTCGATGTCACCAATGCAGCCGTGGCGCAAGCTTATGGCGATGCGCGCGCGATCCGGTGGATGCAGGTGTATGCGGGGCAGGCCGCGGCAGAGCTGTACGGTGATGACCAGTACCTGCCGGAGGAAACACTGCATGCGCTGGCACACTACGTGGTGTCCATCAAAGGACCGCTGCAGACGCCGGTGGGTGGCGGTATCCGCTCGCTGAATGTCTCCATCCGCCAGACGCTGGACCTGTATGCCTGCGTTCGGCCGATTCGCTATTTTCCAGGTGTGTCGACGCCGATGAAGCAATCAGACCTGGTCGACATGACAGTGTTTCGCGAGAACACGGAAGATATCTACGCGGGTATCGAATTTCCTACCGGGTCGCCGGAAGTCAAGAAGCTGATTCATTTCCTGCAGACCGAGCTCAATGTCAACCAGATCCGTTTCCCGGCCAGCTCGGGCCTGGGCATCAAGCCGGTATCGCGTGAAGGTTCCGAACGCCTGGTGCGCAAGGCGTTGCAGCACTGTATCGACCGCGACTGCGGCTCGGTGACGCTGGTGCACAAAGGCAACATCATGAAGTTCACCGAAGGCGCGTTTTGCCAGTGGGGCTATGACGTCGCGCGGACCGAGTTCGGCGCCACTGAGAAAGACGGCGGTCCCTGGCTGGCGTTTGCCAATCCTGTCACCGGTCGGGAAATCATCGTCAAAGACGTTATCGCGGACAACTTCCTGCAGCAGATCCTGATGCGGCCTGAAGATTACGACGTGATCGCGACGCTGAATCTCAACGGCGACTACATTTCTGACGCGCTCGCTGCACAAGTCGGAGGTATCGGTATTGCGCCGGGCGCCAACATGGCGGATTCGGTCGGCGTCTTCGAGGCAACGCACGGCACGGCGCCCGGTTTTGCCGGCAAGGACCGGGTGAATCCCGGCTCACTGATCCTGTCCGCCGAGATGATGCTGCGCTACATGGGCTGGACAGAAGCCGCGGACAACATCATGAACGGCGTTGCCCGGACGATTGCCGCTGGCGAACTGACGTTCGATCTTGCGCGGCTGCGCGAGGCAATTCACCAACCGATTCGCAAAGACCGTCCGCACGGCAAGAAAGAGGTTGAGGACGAACTCGAGCAGCTGATTCCTGGTGCGACGCTGGTTGGCACCCGCGGGTTTGGCGAAGCCGTGATTCGCCACATGGCGGAATAGTTTGGCCGAGACAATATTCGATATTGATTGCCGGGACTGCCCGCGGCTTGCCGAGTTTCTCGACAGCGTCAATGCCCGCTATCCCGATTACTATTGCCGGCCGGTTCCGCCGTTCGGCGACGCGAAGGCGCGCCTGCTCGTGGTGGGCCTGGCACCGGGCATGCATGGAGCCAATCGATCCGGCCGACCGTTCACCGGTGATCACGCCGGCATCCTGCTGTATCGCATGCTGCACCGTTTCGGGTTTGCGACGGCCGACGAATCGCTCAGCGTTGACGATGGCCTTGAGCTGCAGGATGCCCGCATCACCAATGCCGTCAAGTGCCTGCCGCCGGATAACAAGCCGGTCGGTGCGGAGATCAATACCTGTAACAGCTACCTGGCAAATGAACTGCAGACGCTGGCACCCGGTTCCGTGGTGCTGGCGCTTGGTGGTATCGCACATCGCGCGATCATAAAAGCGTGTGGCCTGCGACAGGCCGATTACAAGTTCGGCCACGCAACACTGCACACGTTGCCGGAATTTCGCCTGCTCGACTCCTATCACTGCAGCCGTTACAACACCAACACAGGCCGCCTGACCGAGGAAATGTTCGCCGACGTGTTTGCAGAGGCGAGAAAGTTATTGGATAACTAGGGCCGTGGCCGGCGAATCCGAAAAAGCAGCAGTTGACGACAACGCGTTTGACGAGAAGTCCTTTCTCGCCAACCTGACGCATCGGCCGGGCGTCTATCGCATGCTGAATGCGAAGCACAAGGTGTTGTACGTCGGTAAGGCCCGGGACCTCAAGAAGCGCGTCTCCAGCTATTTTCACCGCAGCCAGGCATCGCCGAAGACCGCGGCACTGATGCAGCAGGTTGCCAACGTCGAAGTCACGGTAACCAATACCGAAGCCGAGGCGCTGATTCTCGAGTACAACCTGATCAAGCGGCACAAGCCGCGCTTCAACGTCGTTTTGCGCGATGACAAGAGCTATCCCTATATCTACGTTTCCACGCGGCACAAGTTTCCGCGGCTGCAGTTCCACAGGGGGCCGCGCAAGGGCAAAGGTCGTTACTTCGGTCCTTACCCGAGCACCGGGGCAGTCCGCCAGACGCTGAACGACCTGCAAAAACTTTTCATGGTGCGGCAATGCCAGGACAGTTTTTTCAAGAATCGGTCGCGGCCGTGCCTGCAGTACCAGATCAAGCGCTGTACCGCCCCCTGTGTCGGGCTGATTTCGCGCGAGCAATACGCGGCGGATATCGATGCGGCGATCAATTTTCTCGACGGCAAGAACCAGGAAGTCGTGCGCACATTCGTCGCCAGGATGGAGGCTGCATCAGCCAACCAGGAATACGAACAGGCCGCCCGGTTTCGTGACCAGATAGCGAGGCTCAAGGAAGTCGAGGCGCGGCAGCTCGTCGCGCGAACGGCCAGCAACGACCTGGATATCCTGGGTTTCGCCTCTAACGGGGCTGTACACGTTGTGACGGTGCTGTTCATCCGCAACGGGGCAGTCATCGGCAGCCGGGACCATTTTCCGAAACTGGCCGGCGAAACTGACGCGGCAAGAATTATGAACGGTTTTGTCGCCCAATATTACCTGGGGCGGGACGTTCCTGCGGAGATCATCCTGGAACAGGAGATTGACGATGCCGAGTTGTTGCAGGCCGAGCTGACCGAAAGATCAGGCCACAAGGTGGCCATCAAGCACCGGGTTCGCGGCGATCGTGCACGTTGGCTGGAAATGGCAGGAACCAACGCGGAGCAGGGACTGAACCTGAAAGTTGCGAGCAACGCGACCATCAAACGACAGTTCGCGGCACTCACCGAGGCCCTGGGCGCAGACGAGCCGCTGGAGCGGCTGGAGTGCTTCGATGTCAGCCATACCTCGGGCGAGGCGACAGTTGCTTCCTGCGTCGTGTTCAACACGGCCGGGCCGCTGAAGAGCGACTACCGCCGTTTCAATCTGACGCCGGAGTCGGCTGGGGATGACTATGCCGCAATGGCCGAAGCACTGCGGCGTCGCTATACCCGGGTCAAGAAAGGTGAAGTGCCAATGCCGGATGTCCTGTTCGTCGACGGCGGCAAAGGGCAACTGGCCGAGGCTATGAAAGTACTGGCCGAACTGGAACTCGACTGGCTGCGCGTTGTAGCGGTGGCCAAGGGCCGCTCGCGCAAACCCGGTGCCGAGCAGCTGTTTATGCCGGGGTCGAAAAGCGCCTTGCGATTGCCGGCGGATTCGTCCGCGTTGCTGCTGATCCAGCAAATTCGCGACGAGGCGCATCGATTCGCCATCACCGGGCACCGGCAGCGCCGGGCGAAAGCACGCAAGACGTCCCGGCTCGAGGGAATTCCGGGCCTGGGTCCGAAACGGCGGCGCGAACTGTTGCGACAGTTCGGCGGACTGCAGGGTGTTATTGGCGCCGGCATCGATGA
The DNA here is from genome assembly GCA_030429005.1 of Gammaproteobacteria bacterium. GTDB lineage: Bacteria > Pseudomonadota > Gammaproteobacteria > Steroidobacterales > Woeseiaceae > UBA1847. Next base: position 9,237 of record JAUIDP010000031.1, read on the forward strand.
CCTGATAAAAGTTCGCGGGATCAGTCGCGCGCTCGCGGAATCCATATACAATGACCTGCACCTGGACGGCTGACCCAAGGACCTGATCTCGCCTGTGAAACTCAATCTCGCCATGCTCCTGACGCTGTTTCGCATCGCGGCGATTCCGGCAGTCGTTATCCTGTTTTACAGTGACATGAACAATGCCCGGCCGATTGCCGCCATCCTGTTCGGGATCGCGGCGGTGACCGATTTTCTGGATGGCTGGGTGGCCCGGAAATACGGGCAGGGCTCGGCCTTCGGGGAGTTTCTCGACCCGGTGGCGGACAAGTTGATGGTGTCGATTGTCCTCGTCATGCTGGTACAGGGCGATCCGGACTGGCATGTCGATATCATCGCGATGATCATTATTGGCCGCGAAATCACGGTATCGGCACTGCGCGAATGGATGGCAACGATCGGTGAACGCGCCAATGTCAAAGTGAGCTGGACGGGCAAACTCAAGACCGTTCTGCAGATGTTTGGCATTGGCTTCATGGTCTTCCAGAAGCAATTCCTGGGCCTGGATATCTACAAGATCGGCTTCGCCCTGCTGGTCGTAGCGGCGATCATGACAATCTGGTCGATGTTGATTTACCTGCGCGCCGCGTGGCCGTTCATCGCCGACCGCGAGCCGGTCAGCCAGGAACGAGGGGAGTAAATGGTCCCGGCGGCGCCCGAATTGCCTTGACAGGCCGGGCCAAAAGGCTAGAATCTCGGCCCTCTGCGGGAATAGCTCAGTTGGTAGAGCGCAACCTTGCCAAGGTTGAGGTCGCCAGTTCGAACCTGGTTTCCCGCTCCAAATACCGAAAAAGCCGCCTCCGGGCGGCTTTTTTTGTTGCTTACCTTTCCCAGATGCTCCTATTTTCGTGATTCTGCTGCGTTGCCACGCCAACTTGCCATAGAATGAGACGCATTACCCAATAACAAATATCGTCGCTGTGACGGCGACCTACAGCCACAGAGGGGAACAGCATGGGTCTACTCGATTTTGCCCGCGATGTCGGGCGTCAGCTTTTCGATACCGACGCGGAAGCGGCCGATAACATCAAGCAACACATTGAAATCAAGACCTCCGGCGTCAAAAACGTCAAGGTAGACTTTGACGACGGCGTTGCGACGGTCTGCGGTGACTGCGACAGCCAGGCGGTCAAGGAGCAGGTTATCCTGATTGCCGGTAACGTGAAGGGTGTCGAGAAAGTCATAGCCGATGACCTGAATGCCCCGGAGCCGGCACCGGAAGAGGTGTCGAAAGACGAATTCTACGAGATCAAGAAAGGCGATACACTCGGCGCGATTGCCAAGCAGTTCTACGGCAATGCCTCGCAGTACATGCGCATATTTGAGGCAAATCGGGAGATCATCTCCGACCCGGACAAGATCTATCCAGGACAAAAAATCCGCATACCACTGGACTAGTGCTGGACTACGAAAAACTCGGGTCGTTTTATCTCGGCAAGCGGGTCGACGAGAACACGCAGGAACTCAGTGACGAGCTCGTCCTGTACGACTCGAAAGACCTGACCACCCATGCCGTGATCATCGGCATGACAGGATCCGGCAAGACCGGTCTCGGCATCGGCATGCTGGAAGAAGCGGCGATGGACAATATCCCGGTCATCGCTATCGATCCGAAGGGCGACCTCGGCAACCTGCTACTGACGTTTCCGGACCTGAAAGCGGCGGACTTCGAGCCGTGGGTCAACAAACGTGCTGCATCTGACAAGGGCCAAAGCGAAGCGGAGTACGCGGCCGGGCAGGCGGGGCTGTGGAAAAAAGGCCTGGCTGAGTGGGGCCAGGACGGCGCGCGGATCCAGCGTATGCGCGACAACGTCGACCTGGCCATCTATACGCCGGGCAGCACAGCCGGGCTGCCGATCTCGGTACTGGCGTCATTCGCGGCGCCACCGCAGGAACTCATTGACGACGCTGATTTGTACGGCGACCGCATCCAGGCTACCGCGACCAGTGTGCTGTCGCTGTTAAAGATTGATGCAGACCCGGTTTCCAGCCGTGAGCATATATTCATATCACGCCTGCTTGACCACGCCTGGCGCGATGGACGCGACCTCGGTGTGGCCGAACTGATTGCGGCAATACAAAACCCGCCGCTGAAGAAAGTCGGTGTCATGGATGTTGATTCGTTCTACCCGGCTAAAGATCGTTTTGCGCTGGCGATGCAGCTGAATAACCTGCTCGCGGCGCCGGGCTTCGAGGCGTGGACGAACGGAGAGCCACTCAAGGCCCGCAACCTGTTGTACACCGAGTCCGGCAAGCCGCGCATTTCGGTCATGTCGATCGCTCACCTTGACGATGCGGAGCGGATGTTTTTCGTCTCGATGCTGCTCAACGAGGTCATCGCGTGGATGCGCGCTCAGCAGGGCACCTCGAGTTTGCGTGCCATCCTGTACATGGACGAGATTTTCGGTTTCATGCCGCCAGTTGCGAACCCGCCGTCGAAGAAGCTGTTGTTGACGATGCTCAAGCAGGCGCGCGCGTACGGCCTGGGTCTTGCGCTGGCAACCCAGAATCCGGTGGACCTGGACTATCGCGGGCTGTCGAACACAGGGACCTGGATGATAGGCCGGCTGCAGACCGAGCGTGACAAGGCCCGCGTGATGGAGGGCCTGGAAGGTGCCAGCCAGCATGGCAATTTCGACAAGCAGAAGATGGAGCAGACGCTGGCCGGGCTCGGTAAACGACGCTTCTTGCTGCACAATGTTCACGAAGAACAGGCGGTTGTATTCAACACGCGCTGGGCCATGTCCTACCTCGCCGGACCGCTGACGCGCGAACAGATCAAAACACTGACTGCGCCGGCGAGAGCCGCGGTCAAAGACGCGGAGCCCGTCGTGGCACCGGCGTCGAAGTCAGCGACGCCGGTCGCTGAACTGCCGGCATTGCCGCCTGCGGTCAAACAATACTATGTCGCGGGGCAGGGTGATGACCTGATGTACTTCCCGCGCCTCCTGGCGCTCACCGATGTCGCGTTCACAAATGCGCGCTACAAGGTGGATGAGCAACGTGTCGTCACCTACGCCGTGGAGTTCGACGACGGTCCGGTGGCGGTCAACTGGGACAACGCCGAGGCGCTGGCAATCGGCAATCGCGACCTCGAACAGAACGCTGCCCCGAATGCCGGCCATGCGGATTGCCCGGCCTGCGTCAGCAATCCGAAGAACTATGCGAAATGGGAGAAAGACCTCAAGCGCTGGATACGGCAAAACGAGACCATCACGCTATACCGCAGCAAGACCTATCGCACGATGTCGGAGGCGGGCGAGACGGAAGGAGAGTTTCGGAGTCGCCTGCAGCACCTGGCCAACGAGAAGCGCGATGCCGAAGCTGCGAAACTGCGCAAACGATACGCAGCAAAAGCGCAGACACTGCAGGACCGGCTATTGCGCGCGGAGCAGGCCATTGAACGCGAACAACAGCAGTCGACAAGTCACAAGATGGATGCGGCAATTTCGTTCGGCACCGCGATCCTGAGTGCGGTCCTTGGGCGCAAGACGATCAGTTCCACGACAGCCGGCAAGATGGGCACCGCCATGCGCAAGGCAGGCAGCGCCAAGAAACAGGCAGGTGACGTAGCGCGGGCCCGGCAAACGGCCGACAAGGTGCGGGGCGATCTCGCGGCGCTAAACGAGCAGGCTTCGACAGAGCTCGCGGAATTGACGGCGAAGTTCAATGCGCAGGATGAAGAACTGACGGAGATTGCGGTTCGGCCAAAGTCGACGGATATCCATGTGCCGGTAATCGGGCTGGCGTGGATGCCATACGGCAAAGACTCGCAGGGGCGCTACCAGCCAGCATGGCAACGCTAGCAAAATGGTGCGCATTGCAAGCGGTATTATGACCAATCGAGAAGAGCTGAGGAGAGAGGAATGGCAGTAGCAAAAGTTACGGAGTTGTGTGCGGCATCGACCAAGAGCTTTGAAGATGCTATCGATAAAGGCATCAAGCGGGCCAATGAGACCCTCGAAAATGTCGAGGGCGCATGGGTACAGGAAATGAAAGTCACCTGCAAAGATGGCAAAGTAGACGAGTACAGAGTGAATCTCAAGCTGACATTCGTGTTGCGTTGAGGTTTGAATAAGGCATAAGGGAGGAGAAATGAACAAGTTGATCACATTGTTGACGGCGCTGGCTTTGGGCCTGTTTGCCGTCGCCTGCAGCAAGGAAGAGGCTTCACAGGTCGCTGACGACGTTGCAAACAAGACAGAGGAAGTCGTCGAAGAAGCCGGTGAAATGGCCGAGGATGCGGCAGACGCTGTCGAAGACGCGTATGACGATGCGGTGGATGCTGCCGGTGATGCATACGACGATGCCAAGGACGCAGCCAGCGACGCCTACGACGACGCCAAGGATGCAGCCAGCGACGCGATGGACGATGCCGAGGACGCGGCGGAAGACGCGATGGACAAAGCCAAAGAAGCGGTCAACGACTAGATCTCTGGCGAATGCGAAAAATTGCGGCTCCGGCGGTACCTGTTTCGTGCAGGTCGCTGTCCGGAGCCGCATTTTTTCCGGAATGAGCGCAGCATTCTCGGAAATTCGATTGTATACTGCGTCGCCTGCTCACCTGCGGTGACGCCTTTCCAGGGCGCCGCCGGATGAGGAAGCAAGGCTAGGTGGCAGAGTGGTTATGCAGCGGACTGCAACTCCGTGTACGCCGGTTCGATTCCGACCCTAGCCTCCATTTCCCGATCTTTGCCCGGGTGGCGGAATTGGTAGACGCTGCGGACTTAAAATCCGTTTCGAGCAATCGAGTGCGGGTTCAAGTCCCGCCCCGGGCACCAGCCAACCCTGACCATCCCCCATTCCTGTCCGACACCTGTTGCCAGTCGATCCATGGCGGCCGGGTTTCCAAACGGGCTCAAAGTCCGCCCAAAATGCCAATCAATTCACAATTCTTGCAGGAAACAAGCCGGTTTGTAGACATTTATCGTGGTTTTTGGGAGAACAAAAGTGGTCCCACGGAGATGCACGATGAAAACCGCGAAGACGCAGGACAAAGTTGACTATCGGCTGCTCGGATTGATGTCCGACCTGGTCATTTGCAGCGGCTGTTTGCAGAAGGGCAAGGTGACACCGGTGCCGCAGATTGTCTCGGCACGACACACGCCACGTTCGCTGTGCGCGCGTTGTGTTCCGCCGCAACGACGCAGCTTGCGGCGGGTGCTGTGCCGGCTGATTCCCGTCTGAATCATCTCCGTTGTGGAGAAGGGCGCCGGCTTCCGGCACACTAGCGCCCGATGGCAAAACTCTACTTCTATTACTCGTCCATGAACGCGGGCAAGTCGACCGCGTTGCTGCAATCCAGCTACAACTACCGCGAACGCGGAATGCGTACGCTGGTGCTCGCGCCGGACCTCGACGATCGATATGGTGTAGGCAAAGTAACGTCACGCATTGGTATCGAAACTGATGCGGTCACTTTCAAGAACGACGATGACCTGTTTGCCCTGGTCGAATCCACCTGCCAGCCGGAACCGGTTCACTGTGTGTTGATCGACGAGGCGCAATTCCTGACCAAGGCACAGGTCTTCCAGCTTGGCGACGTGACGGACAAGCTCGATATTCCGGTGCTGGCCTACGGCCTGCGAACCGATTTTCGCGGTGAACCATTCGAGGGCAGCAAGTACCTGCTGGCCTGGTCGGACAATCTCAAAGAGCTGAAGGCAATCTGCCATTGTGGCAGCAAGGCCACGATGGTCGTGCGCTTTGACAAGAACGGCAAGGCTGTCCGGCGCGGCTCACAAATCGAGATCGGCGGTAACGATCGCTATGTGTCGATGTGCCGCAAGCACTTCAAGGAAAAGATCTACGACTGACCGCCGGCGGTTGGCAACTTTTCCGAGCGGCCCAGTTCGCGTTCCACTTCCTGCCGCGCCATCAGCAGGCGCATGTCCTGCAGTGTCTTCATGATGGTTGTATCCGCAAAACGCTCGTCGTCCAGTTCTTCGCGTTCGGTGGCATTGCGATCGATAAACTTGATGCGGTGATTGCCAATGCTGACGACGTCGTCGTGAACCAGGAAGTGATTGGTGATGCGCTGGGAATTCACAATCACACCGTTGGTACTGTTCAGGTCCATCAGGAAGGTCGCGTCGCCACTGCGGACGAACAGGGCGTGATGCCGGCTTACGAACCGGCTCGGCAGCGAGATGTCATTGTGTTCGGAGCGTCCGACCAGGACGCGTGCACCGTTCATCTCGATTTCCTGGACGATTTGCCCGTCACGCGTGACGCACAGGAGCGGTGGCTTGCGCGGCCGCCTGACCTGCAGGCTGGCGTCGCGCACCTGGTCCTCTGCAACGACAGCCGAGTTCCACGTGCCCTCCGGCAAAATCGGGGTCTCGATCAGGTCAGCGGTTGCCGGCAGCGTTTCGACGCGTGACAACGTCAGCAGTGCGACCCGGTCCAGGATGCCCGGCCAGCCGCCGGAAGCCTTCCACAACTCGGTGCAGATCGATTCGGGAAAAATGGACTCCGGCGCATTGCTACCGGCATTACGCAGCTTCTGGTGCAGGTAATTGACGGCTTCCGCACTCGTCATTGGCCGCAGGTGGAAATCCTGCGTTACGCGCTTGCGGATCGACTCCATTGGCGCTGTCTCGACGATGGGTGCCAGCGCCCGGTCGCTGACCAGGACCATCTTCAATGCCCGGGCTTTGCGCACCCTGAGCCGCGCAAGCTCGGACAATGCGCCGAGTGCGCTGGCGTTCAACAGGTGGGTGTTTTCGATGATCAGGAGCGGTGGCTCCTGCGACACCGTCTGTTGCATCGCGAAGACCCGCAGCATGGCCAGCAATTCGGAAGCCGAGCCGTGTTCGAGGATGTAGCCAAACTGGCGCAGGACTTCCTCGAGCAGTCCGGTCGTGTTGAGGCGGTCAGCATCGACGACGGCCACCGCCATGTCTTCGGGCAGGCTGTCGACGAACTTCTGGATGATCGTGCTCTTGCCCGACAGCGCCGGACCCTGGAACAGGCACAGGCCGCTTTCGGTCGCGTGGGTGGTCTGCAGTACTTCCATTGCCCGACGCTGGGACGCGAACAGGGCGCTTGCTTTGACCTTGCCATTGCTCGGGAAGGGTTGCTGTTTCAGCCCGGCGGAACGTAAATCCATAAGTACTAACTCGCGATCACAGTTATGGCGTAAACTTCGGTAATCTTGGGCCCCGGCTGAACTTGTCGGTATCATTTTTGACCGGGTCGGACAGTCTACGGTCGTGGCCAAATAATTGTAAACTGGAAACATTTCGCTCGTTATAAAACAACGAGTTATAAGAACATATTGAGTGTTGATATCAATAAAATTAAATAATGCACTGAATATAAAGAATGTTATTGCTGATCAAACATAATCCACTCTGTGAGCCTCTGGACGTAAGCTATTGAGTATTAAGTTAAATGGCTCCGGGCTTACTTTGTATCGCGGCGACCGGTGCCTGTTCAAGGATCTCGAATTTGCGCTAAATCCCGGTGAAATGCTGTTGCTGGAGGGCAAGAATGGCAGCGGCAAGACGAGTCTTTTGCGAGCCATCGCCGGGCTCATTGAACTCGAATCAGGCACGGTCCTGTGGAACGACGAGCCGGTTGAGAACGAGCGCCAGGTCTTTTGCAATTCGATGGTCTGGATGTCGCACAAGGTCGGTTTCAAAGGCGACCTGACGCTCGTGGACAACCTGCGCTTCGAGTCCAGCCTGCGCCTGCCGTCCGGGCGCGAACTGGACGAGGTGCTGCGGCAACTCGGCCTGAGCCGTCTGAAGCGATTGCCGCTGCGCTCCTTGTCGGCCGGCCAGCAACGAAGGGTCGCCCTGGCGCGAATGCTGCTGGCCGCCGCGCCGCTGTGGATGATGGACGAGCCGGCATCCAACCTGGACGCCGAGGGCCGCGAACTGGTCGGTTCATTGCTTGCTTCGCACCTCGGTAACGGTGGCATGGCCATCGTTGCGGCACACCAGGACGTGGAAATTGACGTGCCGACGCACAGGATCCGGCTGCAATGAACGAGCCAGAACAACAGTATCCCGGCATTGCGGCGGCACTGGGCGAACTGGTCAAACGCGACCTGTCGCTGGTCGTCAAACGGCCAGGCGACGTACTCAACCCATTGTTCTTTTTCGGCATGGTTGCAGCGCTGTTTCCGCTGGCCGTGGGACCGGCAGCCGAGCAGCTGCAGTTCAGCGGACCCGGGGTCCTGTGGGTGGCGGCACTGCTGGCGGCATTGTTATCGTTGAACAGCCTGTTCCTTGCGGACTTTGAGGACGGCAGTCTCGAACAGCTGTTGGTCAGCCCGGTGCCGTTGTCGGCCATGGCGCTGGGCAAGTCGATCGCCCACTGGCTGACCAGCGGCCTGCCGCTCGTGATCGTGTCACCCGTGGTCGCGATGACGTATCAAATGTCGCTGGCCGTGACCGGGGTCCTGATGCTGACGCTGCTTCTTGGTACCGTCAGCCTGAGTTTGCTGGGGTCCATCGGCGCTGCCCTGACGGTCGGATTGCACCGCGGTACCGCGCTGCTGAGCCTGCTGATCCTGCCACTGGCAATGCCGGTACTGATTTTCGGTGCCCGTACCGTGTCGCTGGTGGCCGCGGGCGACGGAGTTGCCGGTGGCCTGTACTTCCTCGCGGCCTACGCGATGCTGATGATCTCGATTTCACCATTTGCCACGGCTGCCGCTTTGCGTATCAGTAACGAGTAGTATTCACCCATGTGGAAATTTTTTCATAAGCTGGCATCGCCGCCACACTTCTACCGCATCGCAGAAAGCCTGCTGCCCTGGTTTGCGATTCCGGGGTTGTTGCTCATCGGCTATGGCGCTTACGCCGGGCTGTTCGTCGCGCCACCGGACTACCAGCAGGGTGACGCTTTCCGCATCATCTACGTGCACGTCCCCGCAGCCTACCTGTCCATGATGGCCTACATGGTGATGGCGATCAGTGCCGGCATCGGGTTGATCTGGCGGATGAAACTCGCGCATGCCGTGTCGGCTGCTGCGGCGCCGCTTGGCGCCTGGTTCACGTTCCTCGCCCTGGCGACCGGCTCGATCTGGGGGCGACCGATGTGGGGAACCTGGTGGGAGTGGGGCGACCCCCGGCTGACATCGGAACTGGTGTTGTTGTTCCTGTACTTCGGTTACATGGCCCTGCGCAGCGCGATCGAGGACACGACCAAGGCGGACCGGGCCAGTGCCGTGCTGGCGCTGGTCGGCGCTGTCAATGTTCCGATTATTCATTTTTCGGTAGAGTGGTGGAGTTCATTGCACCAGGGCCCGACGCTGGTCAAGAAAGGCGGGCCCGCGATGGACACGGCGATGCTGTACCCTCTGCTTGCGATGATTTTCGGTTTTACCTTATTGTTTGGCGCGCTGTTGCTGCGCAGAGTTCGCACTGAGGTCCTGTATCGTGAGCGCCGCAAGCGCTGGGTAAGGGACATGATCCTGGCGAACACGGGAGCGTCGAAATGAATGCACTGGCTATGGGCGACTACGGTGCCTACGTCTGGACCTGTTTCGCGTTGACGGCGGCAGTTCTGCTGATTTGTGAATGGCGTGCAAGAAAGCGCCAGAAAATTGTCTACAGGGATATAGAAGTGCGCGTCAGGGCTTTGGGAGACACGGAGTGACACCACGCAGGCAACGTATGCTCGCAGTCGGCCTGGCAGCCGCCGGCATCGCGCTGGCAACCGTATTCACACTCACCGCGATGAAAGACAGCATGATGTTCTTTATTCCTGTGTCGGATGTCGTTGCCGGTGAGTACCCGGCCGACCGCAATTTTCGCGTTGGCGGTCTCGTGGTTGATGGCAGTGTCAATCGCGAACCGGGTTCGCTGGAAATGTCGTTTCGCGTGACCGACCTGCGTTGTGAGCTGCCTGTGCGCTATACCGGCGTTCTGCCTGACCTGTTCCGCGAAGGCCAGGGCGTTGTCGCGCACGGTCGTATCGGCAGCGAAGGTGATTTCGAGGCGGATACGATTCTTGCCAAGCACGACGAGAACTACATGGCACCGGAAGTGGCTGAGTCACTCGCGGAACATGTGTCGGAACAGACCGCAGGCCTCGCAGAAGGCTCTGGTGAGTGCACTAGTCCGTGATTCCTGAGCTGGGGCATTTCGCGCTGATTGTCGCGCTGGCGCTGGCGTTGTGCCAGGGGATCCTGCCGCTCGTCGGTGCACACCGAAACGATGCGACGCTGATGTCCGTTGCGCGGACGGCGGCCCAGGGGCAGTTCGTTTTCGTCGTCATTTCGTTTGCCTGCCTGACCTGGTCGTTCCTGCAAAGCGACTTTTCCGTTGCGTATGTGGCGAATCATTCGCAACTGGCGCTGCCGACGCCGTACAAGATCTCCGCTGTCTGGGGTGCGCATGAAGGATCGTTGCTGCTCTGGATCCTGATCATGTCGGCCTGGACCGTCGCGGTCGGGCGCTTCAGCCGGAATTTGCCGGCCGAATTTGCAGCACGGGTTATCGGCGTGCTCGGTTTGTTGTCGGTCGGTTTTCTGCTGTTCACCTTGCTGACATCCAACCCGTTCCTGCGCCTCGAAATCATTCCGCCGGACGGCGCCGACCTGAATCCACTGCTGCAGGATCCCGGTCTCGCGATTCATCCGCCGTTGTTGTATGTCGGCTATGTCGGATTCTCGGTTGCATTTTCGTTCGCTATTGCCGCGATGCTGACCGGCAACCTGGACCAGAAATGGGCGAAATGGACGCGGCCGTGGACGACGCTTGCCTGGTTGTTCCTGACGATCGGCATTGCGCTCGGCAGCTGGTGGGCCTACTACGAACTGGGCTGGGGTGGCTGGTGGTTCTGGGACCCGGTGGAAAACGCGTCGTTCATGCCGTGGCTGATGGGTACCGCACTGATTCATTCCCTGGCGGTGACCGAAAAACGCGGGCTGTTCAAGAGCTGGACCCTGCTACTCGCGATCAGCGCGTTCTCGCTGAGCCTGCTCGGTACGTTCCTGGTGCGTTCCGGCATCCTCGTCAGCGTGCATGCGTTCGCAACGGATCCGACGCGCGGCTACTTCATCCTGGCATTTCTCGGCATCGTCATCATCGGAGCGCTGGTTCTGTACGCCATCCGCGCACCGGAGCTGGATTCGTCGGCCGGCTTCAAGCCGGTGTCGCGCGAAACATTCTTGTTGCTCAACAACATTCTGCTTGTCGTTGCTGCCGCGATCGTCTTCTACGGCACGTTGATGCCGCTGCTCTACGATGTCGCCGGGATCGGCAAGATCTCCATCGGTCCGCCGTGGTTCGAGTTTGCAATGTTGTTGCCGATGTTGCCACTGGCGTTCCTGATCGGTGTCGGCATGCACGCGGCCTGGCGTTCGCAGCCGCAGGGCGTACTGGCCAGGCGCCTGCGAGTGCCGGCTTTGATCGCCGTTGTGGTCGGTGTGGCGCTGCCAGGGCTGGTTTACGGGCGCTCGGGCATCCTGGTGTCTGTCGGTGTCGTCGCCGCCGTCTGGATCATGCTGTCATCGATGCTGGAGCCGTGGCGCTCGTGGCGGCGCGAACGAGGTGCCGCGGCGATGCCGCGGTCGATGCTGGGCATGTCCATCGCACATTTCGGCGTCGGGCTGTTCGCGCTGGGCGTGACCATTGTGTCCGCCTTCAATGTCGAGACCGACCAGTCGATGCGCACCGGTGGCACGGTCGACGTTGCCGGTTACAGCTTCGAGCTGCGCGAGTTGCGCAATGCCGAAGGACCTAACTTCCAGGCGATCGAAGGTCGCGTCGAGATTCGCAGGGACTCGGAACTCGTCGGTGAAGTCCTGCCGCAGAAGCGCCAGTACCTCGTACAAAAAAACTGGATGACCGAAGCCGGGATCAACGCCGGCTGGAATCGTGACCTTTTTATTGCACTCGGCGACCAGCTCGGCAACGACACCTGGAGCGTCCGGGTGCAGTACAAGCCGCTGATCCGCTTTATCTGGCTCGGCGCATTTATCATGGCGCTTGGCGGTGCCATTGCGATTTCAGATCGACGTTACCGGAGCGGCGCGTAATGTCGAAGTTCCTGGTACCGCTTCTGGCCTTCCTGTTACTGGTCGGACTGTTCGTTATCGGGCTGACCAAGGACCCGTCGCGCATTCCGTCGCCGCTGGTCGGCAACCCGGCACCGGAGTACGCGTTGCCGTCGCTGCGCGATCCGGATGCCCTGGTTGGCTCTGCTGATTTTGCCGGGCAAATTGCGCTGGTCAACATCTGGGCGACCTGGTGCCCGGGCTGCCGCCAGGAACACGGATTCCTGATGGAACTGGCAGCCGAAAAAATTGTGCCGATCTATGGCCTGAACTGGCGGGACAACCGTCCGGATGCACTGCAGTGGCTGCAGGCGCTCGGCAACCCGTACGTCAACTCGGCTTTCGATGTCGACGGCCGGGTAGGCATCGACTGGGGTGCGTACGGCGCACCGGAAACCTTTCTCGTGGACAGCAACGGCATGGTCGTGCACAAGCACATTGCACCATTGACGCGGGAAATCTGGGAGCAGGAATTCATGCCGCTGATTGCAGAACTGGAGGCGGTGCAGTGAAGAAACTGGTGTTGATGTTGCTGTCGATTGGCCTGGTCTCGAGCTATGCCTGGGCCATCGATACCGGCGAAAAATTCGAAGACCCGGAGCTGCAGGCGCGATATGAGAACATCATTGCCGAGGTGCGCTGCCTGAAGTGCCAGAACCAGACCATCAAGGACTCGAATGCGTTCCTGGCGTCCGACCTGCGGCGTGAGATTCGGCGCTTGCTGGAAGAAGGCAAGACGGACGACGAGATCTATGACTTCCTGGTCGCGCGTTACGGGGACTTTGCGCTGTATCGGCCACGCGCATCCGGGCGGACGCTGATTCTCTGGATCGCACCGATGGTCTTCCTGCTGTTCGGTGCGTTTGCTATCTGGCGCGTGATGCAACGCCGCATGCGATTGCCGATCGACGACGATGCGGCGGAAGGGAGCTAGTCGATGACGCTATGGTTGGGCATCGGGTTCATGTGTGTCGCAGCGACGCTGTTTGTCGCCTGGCCATTGTACCGTCAACAACAACGACTGACCCCGCTCATCGCTGGTTCGGTGGTTGCAATCATTGCCATTTCGCTGGGCCTGTATTTTTACCAGGGCAGCCCGGACCTGCCGTCCGGGTCGGCCGGTGCTGCGCCGCCGGACATCGAGACGATGGTGCAGTCGCTGGCGGACCGGCTGGAGAGCGAGCCGGACGATATCGATGGCTGGAAAATGCTGGGCCGCTCCTACATGACGCTGCAGGATTTTGCCGGCGCCGCCGGCGCTTACGAACGTGCGGTCGAACTGGAAGACTCGCAGAATGCACAGACGCTCGCTGACCTCGGCGTCGCAATTCTCGAGCGCGATCGCAGCGGTTTGCACGGGCGGACGTCGGCGCTGTTCGAGAGCGCGCTGGCCCTGGAGCCCAACAACCCGACGGCCTTGTTCTATGGCGGCATCGCGGCACTGAATCGCGACGACCGGGAGCTTGCCGCAGAGCGCTGGGAAATACTGCTCAGCCTGAATCCACCCGAAAACATCAAGGGCATCCTGGTACAACGCATCGCCGAGTGGCGCGGTCAAGCCCCGGCCCAGGCGGTGCCGGCCGAACCGGCGGGGCCAGCCGCCGGGCAGTTTGTCGTGACGGCCAGCATCTCGGTGCCGCCAGCCGTGACAGAATCGCTGCCGCCCACGGCATCGGTATTCGTCATTGCGCGCGACCCGGCACAGCCTTCACCGCCGATTGCCGTGACCCGCCGCCAGCTGGCGGAGTTACCGGCTGAAGTGTCGCTGGGGGACGCGGAATCGATGATCCCGGGCCGCAACCTGTCGGCATTTGCCGAGTTTGAAGTGCTCGCGCGTGTCTCGGTCTCCGGCCAGCCGATTGCGCAATCCGGCGACTGGTTCGCGAGCCAGCTCGTCAGGCCGGCCGAAGACAACTCGGTTTCGCTACTTCTCGACCAGCAGGTTCCCTGAGCAAGTCGGTGACTGGTGACATCGAAGCAGCGCCGATGTGTTTTGCCTGCGGGCCGGAAAATCCAATCGGTCTGAAAATCGAGTTTCACGTCCACGGCGACGAGTGCACGGCGGAGTTCACGCCGAGTGAAAATCATGTCGGCTTCCGGAATACCGTGCACGGCGGCATCATCTACACCGTGCTGGATGACGTAACCGCAAACATTCTGTACCAGCAGGGACGCAAGGCGCACACGGCGCGTTGCGAGATTCGCTATCGCCAGCCGTGTGCTGTCGGCGAGAAATTGCTGGTCCGGGGCTGGATCGAAACCGAACGGCGGCGCCTGGTCATGCTCAAGGGCGAGATACGCCGCTGCTCGGACAATGTAGTCGTCGCGGATTGCGAGTCCAGTTTCATGCTTGAAAAACACTGACACGATCAAAGAGGCTATGTGATGGCACTACCTGCGATGTTGCAAGGCAAAATGAGACTGCCGCTGATTGGCGCACCGATGTTCATCATTTCTCAGCCAGCGCTGGTCATTGCCCAGTGCACATCCGGCATCATCGGATCATTCCCGGCGCTGAACGCGCGCCCGCAGTCCCTGCTGGACGACTGGATCCTGGAAATCAAGGACGGCCTGCAGCAGTACAGTGAGGAAAACCCGGGTGAGCCGGTCGCACCGTTTGCTGTCAACCAGATCGTGCACATGAGCAACTCGCGCCTGCGCGCCGACATGGAGACCTGCGTCAAACACGAAGTGCCGATCATCATTACGAGCCTGCGGCCGCCTGAAGAAGTGGTCCAGGCCGTGCACAGTTACGGTGGCCTCGTCTTTCACGATGTGATCAGCCTGCGCCATGCCCACAAAGCGATGGAGCAGGGCGTCGACGGCATTATCGCTGTCTGTGCCGGTGCCGGCGGTCATGCCGGCACGCTCAGCCCGTTTGCGCTGATCAAGGAAATCCGCCGCGAGTTCGACGGCGCGCTGATCCTGTCAGGCTGCATGTCGAACGGTGGTGATATCCTGGCCGCCCAGGCGATGGGGGCGGATCTTGCCTACATGGGGACGCGCTTTATTGCGACCGAAGAGGCCCATGCTGTGCCGGACTACAAGCAGATGGTGGTCGACAGCAATGCCGTGGACATCGTTTACTCGTCGCTGTTTTCCGGGGTGCTTGGCAACTACCTGAAAGAGAGTGTTCGTAAAGCGGGCTACGATCCGGACAACCTGCCCGACGGCGACGCCAGCAGTATGGATTTTGGCAAAGCCGGTGAGAACGAAGCAAAAGCATGGCGTGATATCTGGAGCGCCGGCCAGGGTGCCGGCAGCGTGACCGAGGTCTTGCCGACGGCGGAACTGGTCCGGCGTATGCAACGCGAGTATGACGAAACCCGTGCGAGGCTGGCCGCTGGCTAGGCAATGAAAGTTCTTGCGCTGTCATATTTTTTCGTTGGCGCCGGCGGCGCTTTCGGCGCGATGGCACGCTATGCCTTGCACCTCACATTGCAGCGCCACGCGATTTTTCCATGGGGCACGCTGACCGCCAACCTGCTTGGCTGTCTCATCATGGGCGCGCTGGCGCAGCTGGTCGTGAGCTCGACCTGGTTCAACCATGCCGGACTGATTCCGGAGCAACACCGCCTGCTGTTTGCCGTGGGATTTTGCGGCAGTTTCACAACCTTGTCGGCCCTGATGCTCGAATTGCATACGATGCTGCAACGCAACGAGTTGCTGGCGCTGTTCTCGTACCTCGCAGTCAGCATCGTCGGCGGCTTTGCCTGTTTCTATGCGGGTTTCACGCTGCTGCGCATGCTTCGAGGATACGCATAATCTTCTCCAGCCAGTCGCGGTGTTCCGGCTTCATCAGTACCGAGCGCAGGCAGGTCACGGCGCCGGTATTCGGGTCGAGATGCGGCAGCTTTGCCCTGGCCAGTTCGATGGGCACCTTGATCAGCGCAAGGTGCAGGTCCTGCCTGGCAGCTGCCTCGAATATCGCCTGCGCACGGGCGCTGCACTCGTCGGCGCTGCCGGCATTGGCGGCGAACACGACAATGTCCAGCTCCGGATGCAATAGCGGCGTGTAGCCGCTGCTGTCCTCGAGCCGCTGGCGAAAATCGCGGGCGGCAAGCAGCGACTCGTCCAGCCACCCGGCGAATTCACCACCTGCCGTCAATGGCAGGTACTGCTGTGTGGCCCACAGGGCGACGGCGGACGCGCCGGCGCGCGAACATTCCAGGCTGATCTCGCCGAGGTGCAACTCCGCGGAACTGAAGTAGGTATACGGAGAATCGTGCTGGTAGATACGGCCAACGGCCGGATCGCGAAACAGAATGCAGCCACAGCCGTATGGCTGCAGGCCGTGCTTGTGCGGGTCGACGACAATCGAGTCGACGTCACCCAGGCAGTCGTAGTGACGGCGCACGTCGTCCGCCAGCCGCGACGCGAGTCCGAAGTAACCGCCATAGGCTGCATCAACGTGCACACGCACACCGTGTTGTTGCGCCAGTGGCAGGATATCGGCCAGTGGGTCGACAGCTCCGTAGCCGGTGTTGCCCAGCGTGACGACTATGGTGCCAACGTTGCCTTTACCAATTTGCTCCGCGATCGCTTCAACCTGCATCCGGCCGTTGGCATCGACCGGTACCGGCGAGAAGTCCAGCGCCAGCACGTCGCTGATCCGCTGGTGCGTGTAGTGGGCCTGTGCCGACGCGAGGATACGTCTGCCCGGATGCAGGCGGCCCGCGATCCACAGTGCCTCCAGGTTGGCCATCGTGCCGCCGCCGGTGAGGTGTCCCAGGTGTCCCTGCCAGCCGTACATCGCGCCGAGTGCCTCGATGCACTCCTTCTCGAGCGGCGAGCTGGCGCGACTGCCATCCAGGGCGTGATTGTTCGGGTTGACCCACAACGACATCGCATAGGCTATCCGTGCGATCGCATGCGGCGGCTTCAGCATCTGGCCGGCATACTGCGGGTGATAGTAGGGGTAGTTATCCTGCATGCGCGTTGCGGCTTCGATGAGGACCTCTTCAAGACGGGGTTCGTCGAAGCCCGGCGTAAATTCCGGCAGGTGCTCGAATCCTTCTGCCAGCGTCGACAACGCTTTTTGCAGCAATTCGATTTCGGCAGCGTTTATCATGCGCCGCAGCTTAGCGCAAAAACGGCGGGATTGGCGGTACCATCAATGCGAGGGAGAACGATGAGCAACAGCAGCCGGCAAAATATTCATTCGGGCGCACCCTGGGAGCCACTGGTCGGTTACTCCCGCGCCGTGCGGGTCGGCAACCAGGTGTTTGTATCGGGTACCGCAGCGATTTCGGACAGGGGTGAACTTGTCGGTGAGGGTGATGCCTATGCCCAGGCCGTCCGCTGCATCGACGTGATCCGCAAGTCGCTCGAACAGGCCGGCGCCGGGATGCGCCACGTTGTGCGTACGCGAATCTACGTGACCGACATTTCGCTCTGGGAAGCCGTTGCACGTGCTCACCAGGAAGGTTTCGGTGCGGCGCCACCCGCCACCGCCATGGTCGAGGTCAGCAAGCTGATCGATCCGCGCATGCTGGTCGAAATCGAGGCGACTGCTGTCATCGATAGCGATAACGCCTGATGCCGCGCAAGCAACTGTCCCTGGCCGAGGCGCGCAGGGTGGCCCTGGCGGCACAAGGTTTCGATCGACCGCGCCCTGAAGCGGGTCCGGACAAGCGGCATTTTCGGCGGTTGTTCAGGACGCTGGCGCTGTTGCAGCTCGACTACGTTAACGTACTGATGCCGGCGCACTTCCTGGTTCCGTGGTCGCGCCTGGGACCCTACGACCGCGAGGCATTCGAAAAGTACGTCTACGGCAGCGGGGAATGCACCGAGCAGTGGGCACACGAGGCGTCGATTGTGCCGGCCGACACCTGGCCGCTACTGGCGCATCGCCGCCGCCGCTATGCAATGCACAGGAACAATCCGCTGCGGAAACTCAAGAACCGGAATGCCTACCTGGAGGCCGCACTCGCGAAAGTCGAGGCCGACGGTGCGGTGACCGCCAATGACCTGCCGCCAGTGCCCGGCCCGAAGCGCAAGCCCGGCGACTGGCACCGCTCGATTCCGCGCTGGGCTCTCGAATACCATTTTGCTACCGGTGCGCTGGCCGTCGCTAAGCGGCTGCCCAATTTTCAGCGCGTTTATGACCTGCCGGAACGCGTCCTGCCAGCCGAAGCATTGCAGCCGAGTTTCGACGCGATAGATGCGAGGCGCGAACTGGTACGACGTGCCGCGACGGCGCTGGGCGTCGCGACGACCATGGATATCGCTGACTACTTCCGGATGACGGCGCGCGACATTCAGCCGTTGCTCAACGATCTCGCCGACGCCGGTCAGATTTCTGCGGTTTCGGTGGAGTCGTGGAGCGAGCCGGCCTGGATGTCCAGTAATGCCAAAGTGCCACGCAGCATTGCCGGCGAGTCGCTGCTGTCGCCGTTTGACCCGGTAGTCTGGTTCCGGCCGAGGCTGTGTGAAAACCCTGTGCCCAGTATAATCATGCTTTCCGTCAAGAGTATGCGCGATGAGCGGATTTATCGAAGGCGAAGACCGCAACCAAGCGACGCTGTTTCCCGAACGCATTGACGATTACGTAGACGAAGACAGTCCGGTTCGAGTGGTCGATGTGTTTATCGATGACCTGGATATATCGGGTCTGGGCTTCAGGACAGAGCCGAACGCCACCGGTCGACCGGGCTACCACCCGAAGATGATGCTGAAGCTATATGTTTACGGCTACTTGAACCGTGTGCAGTCGAGCCGGCGTCTGGAGCGCGAAGCGCAGCGCAACGTTGAGCTGATGTGGCTGACGGGCCGCTTGGCACCGGACTTCAAGACCATTGCCGACTTCAGAAAGGACAATGGAGAAGCGATTCGCCTGGTGTGCCGTGAGTTCGTGATGCTGTGCAGGAAGCTGGGGCTGCTGAACAACACCTTGGTCGCCATTGATGGCAGCAAGTTCAAGGCTGTCAACAACCGCGACAAGAACTTTACGCGCGCGAAGATGAAGCGCCGGCTGGCGGAGGTCGAGGCGAGCATCGATCGTTACCTTGAGCGATTGACTGAGGTTGACGCGACGGAGGTGGACGACGACAAAGGTCAGGCCCTTGAAGACAAGATCGCTCGGTTGAGAGAGGAGATGGCGCGCTTAAAAAAGTGCGAAGTCCGGATGCTTGAGGCACCGGACAAACAACTCTCTCTAACTGACCCGGATGCTCGCTCGATGAACAGCCGGGGCACGGGAACAGTGGGCTACAACGTCCAGAGCGCGGTGGACAGTCGCCATCATCTGATTGTTGCGCATAACGTGACCAATGTCGGCAGTGACCGTAGCCAGCTGGCCAGGATGGCTAAACACGCCAAGGAAGCCCTGGAGGTTGAGACGCTGGACGTGATCGCTGACCGTGGTTACTACGATGGCAATGAGATCCGTGAATGTGAACGGGCGGGTATCAATGCCAGTCTCCCAAAACCCAAAACCTCGAGTAACAAGGCCAAAGGCTTGTTCGATCGAGCGGCGTTCAAGTACATCGAGAACGACGATGAGTATCAATGCCCGGCTGGTGAGCGGTTAATCTATCGCTTCACCCGAACAGAAAGAGGCAAAGAAATCCGCCGCTACTGGAGCTCGGCTTGCCCTCAGTGTCCGATGAAGTCGCAGTGCACGACCGGCCAATATCGGCGTGTCAGTCGCTGGGTACACGAACGCGTCTTGGAGCGTGCCCAGGCACGCCTCGACCAGCAGCCTGATGCCATGCGAACACGACGAGCAGTGGTGGAGCATCCGTTCGGCACGATCAAGTCCTGGATGGGTGCCACGCACTTCCAAACGAAGACCTTACCGAGGGTGAGCACCGAGATGAGCCTGCACGTTCTGAGTTACAACATGAAACGAGCCATCAATCTGCTGGGAACGAAGAAAATCATCGAGACAATCCGAGCGTAAGCTCGTTCGTCTTGAAAAAATCGTATGAAAAACAACGAATATCCCGCGTTCGCCAGTGAATCAAAATAACAATCGCGCCAATCAGGCGATCAACGGCGACTTATCACACAGCCTCGGCCGAAAGCAGAAATCCAGTTGCTATAAGCTATAATTTCCGCTTCTGACCCCAAGCGCTCGTTCATGTCCAGCCAGGTCTTCAGCTTTTTCGGTGATTGGTTTTGCGACCACTAGGTTCAATCGTGTTTTTCATGTCTTGCACTCCGCTCTTGTCGGGGTGCGATACACGTCTTACTGAAAGCCAAAACGAGCATAGTTCATCATTGACGCACGAGCCAGAAGTCGATTACGTAGTGCATTCCTCGCCTGAAAACTTGAGCTGGGGCTGGTTTCCAATAGACAAAAATCCCGTTGTAACAGCCAAGTCCGGGCAGACCGTTGAAATACACACGCTCACCGGCGTCGGTCTCTACCGAGACTATCATCCTCTAGAAGAACTCGGGAGCATGGGCGTGCCAGAGAGCGAAGTCTTGCCTGATCTCATCGAGTTCTGGCTGTCACGCAACTCGAGACCCCGCGAAGGACGTGCTGGGCATCTCGTTACCGGCCCAATCTACATTGAAGACGCGGAACCCGGCGACACTCTTGAAATAGAAGTGCTGGATGTTCGGCCCCGCGTCCCGTGGGGATTCAACAGTACGACGGCCTTCAGTGGCGTAATGTCGAAGACTTATCCCGGGTATCGAGACGGTGACAAGGGAGTCGACATCCCCGCCGAAACAGACGTCGCACTATCTGAGGAATGGCGAATCATTAGGACCGAGCAATCGGAAAACGGACTTGTCGGTGTGTACCCGTCTGGTGTCCGGGTTCCACTCGCCCCGTTCATGGGCGTAATGGCTGTGGCACCGATACCGGTTCTTGGTGAACCCGGAGTGGAGGTCGAAGGCGTGCAGTCATCTGGACCACCCGGAGCTTTCGGCGGAAACCTGGACGTGAAACACCTGACGACCGGATCAAGCCTGTTCCTGCCTGTATTGCACACGGGCGCAAGATTCTACGTTGGAGATCCGCATGGTGCCCAGGGAGACGGCGAAGTAAGCGGATTGGCAATCGAGCAGTCGATGGTGGGCGTATTCCGCTTCATATTGCACAAGGAAATGGAGACCAAAGCACCCAGAGCGGAAACCGTGACTCATCATCTTCTAATGGGAATAGATGTCGATCTGGATAGAGCACTGAGAAAAGCAACAGAGAATGTTATCGACTTCCTTGTTGATCGCTACGAAATTCGTCCGTCGGAGGCATTCTCAATTGCCAGTGTCGTAGTCGATTTCACTATCAGCGAGGCGGTTGACGAGACGCAAGTTGTTACTGCGTTCGTTCCGAAATCTATATTTCCGCTTCAATCCGGTGACCTACGTCGTTGAGGCCATTCCTGTAGAAACTTCGAAACCCGCTTGAACGTCCGTTACTGGCCGTTTTCTGCCCGTTGCGGTATGCACTCCGAACGTCTGTTGTTGATGCAAGCAGCCGTTCAAATCACCGGATCTGAAATTCGGGCACTTGAACGGCAGAAAACCTCACGATAGCAGCCTATCTAGGGTGATACACTGGCGGTCTGTTAATAACTCGAAAGAGCCATTCACATACCTCAACTAAGGCCTGCGAATAGAAACAACGACATGCGATTGTTCAGTATCCTTATTTGTCTATTGGCGTCTCCTCTCTGTGTCGCCTTGGCAGAGGATTTCGAGATTGCAGAGCTAGAGAAAGACTTTGCCGCAGCCGAGTTCCATATAGTAAACAGGGCCATCGACATATCGCTCGATATTCGAGACAAGTTGTTTTCGATTGGAGGCCGAGGGATTGCCGACTTCGGAGAGCGCTGGAACCCGACCGATGTAATGCATCCTGACGTGCCCACGGCACAGCATCTCTTCACAGGCGAATCAGACGTGGTCGCGGCCGTAGCTTTTCGAACTGGCGGATACGCGGGAGTGAGTTTGAATTTGTTGGTTGCGAGAAGGCAGTCAGATTGGTTTTGCTTATATCACGTGCCATTGAAAGAGCAGATTGTTGACAGCATGGATTTTCTTCAACAGTTGTTCCCCCCTCAGGACGGCTCAAAGCTGAAATGTCGCCGAGTGCAAGTTCCAAACGGGTGACCGCTTCTGGCCGAAAATGGCCACTAGCCTACACTGAGTTAGAATGGCGGCTCTTTCATCCAAAGGCGACGCGCTCGCGATAATCCCGTGCTCGAGTGTTCGCGAGCGCGGGCTCGACTAAGTCTAGAGGCTCGATTTGGCAGCTGTTGCAACTGTGATTGTCTTGTTACTAGGAGGAGTGCTGATCGGTTTAGCGCTATTCCTCGCGCTTCGTTGGTGGGTTGTTAACGTCGAAGTCGGTGAAGACAAATCCCGAATAGCGAGACCTGCAGAGGTTGCTCAAGTCGCGTTTATAATCCCGTACCTGATGCTGTTGATGTGGTTCTGGACTGGAAACGATAGGATTGCCGCTTCAGTTTTCTTAGTAATTACGGTTGTCGCAAATGTCTTGGCAGTTCGATACCTGAAGCGCGATACGCCTTCCGGTCGAAGCAATCGAGGCTAGCGTCAACTTGGTATGATCGACTTCTTATGCCCGAAAAGAGACATAGGGATGGTTCGCAGTATGATTTGCAGCTGATGACCTACAGCGGAAGCTCGCGGATTTACGGTTCGGGGAAGTTATGAATGACGAAAAAGATAGCGTCGGACGAGAAGATCCGAAGATTTTCTTGTTGTCCCTTATTCTTCCTCTTGTTTGGATAACAATCGGTTCGATAGCTCTACAATTTTTCCCTGGTTTCCATTTGGGGGTCGTGGGGTCAGTCGTCATGTACATTCTCGTCGCAGTAGCGATATGTTGGTTGATTCTTCGGCGTCACAATCGGATGCCCACTAATCGAGAATCTTGGCGCCTTGTGGTCTATTGCTCAGTATTTGCTGTGATCTTGGAATCCTGGGCCTTGTTCGCCGCAGCTACATGGCCTGAGGACTTTCCGCACATAGATATCAATCCAGACTCTTTGATGTTTTTGATCGGCGCGTTTATTGGGCTGAACACCTTAATCATGACGTTGGCGTTCAAAGTCGCAGCACCTCGTTGGCTGAAAAACTCGATTCCAAAACAAGACGTACCGTAGGAGTATTGTTGGCCGCCAAG
>JAUIDP010000032.1 GCA_030429005.1 Gammaproteobacteria bacterium
GCGCCGGGTCGCGGTCACGACAATCATCTCGAGCGGCTCGGAGTCCGGTTCGTCCGATTGCGCCACGACCTGGCCGGGAAACGACAACGTGACGAAACCTGCGATGAGGGCCAGGCAGATACTGCCAGTAACACCTGCCCCTGCGTGATCCTGAAGAGACTGCAACCGATTCATGCGCCTGACCCCTTGAAAACTGTAACTGACGTCAGTGTCAGTTTGTTACTTTGCCTCAGTGATGTCAATAACTTTATGACGCTGGCGTCATTTTTAGTTTTTTACGGATCCACGCGGCGATGGCGGCGGATACAGCGCATCCGCTGCCTTGTGCCGGTCGATGCCACCAGGACGGGGGCGACGACCTGCCAGTATGGAAATCAGCACCAGCAGGTACAGGGCACCAGCGTCCAGCGATCCGCCGCCTCCGCCGTTGCCACTGTTTGAGGGTGGCGGCGCCGGAGGCGGCGGTGGTGGGGGTGGCGGCGGTGGCGGTGCCAGCTGGCGAAACGTAAACCTGTCGATCTGCGCCTGGTCGCCGGTAACACTGTCGGAGCTGATCTTGGAATAAACGAAGCGTATTTCATGCGTGCCCTCGGCGATCGGAAACGTCCACTGCACCCAGTCGCCAGCGCGCTGTCCGTTGATGACCAACTCGTCATCGATCCAGACGCTAATCGAATCGCAGCAATAGTCGGACTCCGCACGCGCATCAAAGGAAATTTCGCCCTCACTGAAATAACCGAAGTAGGCTATTTCGGCGGTTTCGTCCTGCGAGATCGCGTCCGACGCAAGCCACTGGACACCATCGGGCGCGGCGCCCGCGGCAACGTCCCAGCCGCCATCAGCGCCTTGTGGCTGGTACCAGCCTTGCGGTCGCTGCGCTGCTTCGAACGATTCGTCCATGGCCTCGATGGGTTGCGGTACCGAGCCCGCGTCATTCGGATCCGTGAACAGGCGAACCTCCAGCAGGTCATCCGTGCCATCGCTGTCGGAGTCGCTGTTGTTCGGATTCGTCTGGTAGACGTTCACCTCGTCAAAGTCGCCAAGACCATCGAAATCACTGTCCACTTGCCTCGGATCGCTCCCGTGCGTTAGCGCCTCCTCGCGATCGGTCAGGCCATCCTGGTCGGTATCCACCCGTAGCGGATCTGATTCATAGGTGCTCACTTCATCGCCGTCAGACAGGCCGTCGCCATCGGTATCGGCAATCATCGGATTCGCACCAACGCGGTATTCACCAACATTTCCGAGACCATCGCCATCGTTGTCCTGCACGGCGTCGCTGGCGTCATCGGGATCGAGGCCGAAACGTATCTCCCATTCATTCGGCATTCCATCGCCGTCGTCATCGGCGAAGCCGCTGACGGCGGTCACCCCGGTTGCCTGGCTCGCGATGTAGAGCACCCCCTCGGGCGATATCGACAATCTACCACCGTGGGGAATCGTGGCCTCGAGCTCGCGTGTTCGGCGGTTGAAGATAAACGTGGACCAGTCGCTCGCCGCGACCAGGTGATCGATCGTCGCGACCATCGGATGGACGACTTCTTCCGGCGTCGTCCATCGCCACAGCTCGATGCCGCTTGGTGCATCGATAGCGACCACCTCCGCTCGCTGCTGCGCGAAGATGATATTGTCCGCAAGCGTAGCCTGGTTCCAGTGCGAACCAATTGACCGCAGCTCCCAGGCTTTCGATCGCTTGCTGATGTCGAAATAGATGAGCCGGTTTGTCTCGCTGACAATGACGTTACCCCGTTCGTCGAGAACGGGCGAAGTTGACGCAGAGTAATAACCGTCAAAAGCGCCGTCCTGAATCACGTAGTTGAGAATTCCGGACAGGCGATCGATAACGCGCAGCCCCTGCCGCGCGTAAACGTACACATGGTCCTCGGTGACGATGGGCGACCATTCATCGTAACGCGGCAAGTCCAGCGTCCAGTTCACTATCGATGCAGACCCGGAGAAACTTGCAATGCTGCCCTGATTCCCCCCGTAGGCAAACAGATCGCCCTCGAACGGGGTCGGTGCGAACAGGTCGGGAAAGCTCGCGTAGAACGGAGTATGGATCCGCGGATTTCCGGTATCCGCTTCGAATCCATACATGGCGCTGTCCCAGGAGTCACCAATCTGCACATAGACGCGATTGTCGGCCAGCGCTGGTGCGCTGATTTCCTTGATATCAGGGAACTCCTGCAGCCAGATGGTTTCGCCCGTCTGTGCATCCAGCGCCGCCAGTGCCTGGTAGCCACTGAAGTTGCCGGTAATCACGTAGGCACGCCGCGAATCGGCGGCAACCTGGTCGAGCAGGAAAACACTGTTTCCAAACGGGTTAACAGTCCAGAGCTCATTGAGCGAGGCCGCATCCAGTTCGACGGGAACAAACCCGGTATGGCCAGCGTTGCCCTGGTGCGTCAACCAGTCGCTGACCTGCGGCAACGAGTTTGCCGACGTCGGATCCGAACCCGCGTAAAATTCGACGCGATCGGAGGATCCATCGCCGTCGCTGTCCGCGTGCGCATCCCCGTAGGACAACGGATCGAACCCGTACTGCAATTCCCAGCCGTCGTGCAAGGTGTCGCCGTCACTGTCGCGTGAATTCGGGTTGGTCAGGAATGTCTTGACCTCATCGCCATCGCTGAGCCCATCGAAATCGGAATCACTGTTTTTCCGGTCGGTACCCGACTGGAACTCTTCGAGCTCCGTCAGACCATCGGCGTCGTAATCGCTCGATGCGTCACTCGAGTTTTTGGGGTCCAGGCCGTTCTCGACTTCCCAGCCGTCTACAATGCCATCGCCGTCGGAATCCGGGTTGTTCGGATTGGTGTTATAGATACCGATTTCGGTTGAATCGGACAGGCCGTCGGCATCGCTGTCGCCGGCATTCGGGTTCGTACCAAACAGCATGACCTCGTCGTAGTCGGTCAGGCCGTCGCGGTCACTGTCCGCGGAGGTCGGATCTGTCGACCAGGTTTGCACTTCCTCGCCATCGGTCAATCCGTCCACGTCGGTATCTGCCACGCGTGGGTTCGAGCTGGCCAGGAACTCGGCAAGATTGTTCAGACCGTCAGCATCCGGATCCGCGGCTGCATCGCCAGAATTCGCCGGGTTCAAACCGTGGCTTGCCTCCCACCAGTCCGGCATACCGTCGCCGTCACTGTCATCGGAACCGACCGGTACCGGTTCGATGCGCGCCGTCCCGTCGACCTGATGATCGTAGTCGAAGAACTCGACTTCGCTGAAATCCGGGGCCACTAACCAGACATAGCCACCCTGGTCAGTACCGACGATTCGCCCGTCGTTGCCGATATCGAGATCGTTGATGAAACCGTTGACCTGCTTCGCACCCAGGAATGTGCCGGACGAGTCATACTTTTCGATCCGGCGAGTGGCCCAGTCGGCGATATAGACATTGCCGGCATTATCGACGGTCAGCGCCCATGCTGCGGCGCCGACATCGAAGCTGTCGAGGATGCGGCCATCGGCGATCGAGATGCGATCAACTGTGTTGTTCCATTGCAGCGCAAAAATGTCGCCCGATGGGCCCGGGTACAGGTCGATGTAACGCTGGCCGGGGGCCAGCGTGTCGATGAGGAAACCGTCGGTTGTGATGACAGCAACCCCCTCCTCGCCGAAGGAATTGGGCGAATACAGGAGACCATCCAGCTCTGCGAGACCGGAGCCGCCGCCGTACCAGCCCGCTACAGTTAGCGAATCATACGCACCGGTCGCTGCATCAACTTTGAACAGGACTGGCGGGTGTGCGACGAAGATGTCGCGATCCCGGGTGACGACGACGTCCGTCTCGTTGGAGCTGAACTCCAGCGCAAACGGCAACCGCACCGACTCGCCAAATTCGTCGATCTCGCGCAAGCCCTCGCTGTCGATGACAAGAAAATGATTCGGATCGTTCGCAATGGGCTGCGGCACGAAAAATTCGATATTGTCGATCCACGCGCGGTCCTGGCCGACCGGCTGTGAGCTGTACTTTCTGTAGGCGATGCGAACGGTATGTTCGCCCGGTGGCACAGCAACGATGTAGCGATCCCATCCCTGGTAGTTGGAATCCAGTACCTGTTCGCCATCGATATAGACGCGCAGGCGGTCAGCGCCTGTCGAATCGAGGCGCGCGTCGAAAGCCAGTTCGCCTTTGGCAAACACCTGCTGCCATTCAATCTCCGCAGTTTCGCCTTCGGCAATCGGATCAGACGCCAGGCTGAACCGGCCCTGGCTGGCGTCGTCTTCGACCACCGTCCATCCGGCGATTGCCATGGACGGCACAACCCAGTCCGCAGGGAGACCGAACTCGAAAGACTCCCGATAGAAGCGCAGCAGGTTCGGCACGCTGGCCGGGTCGTTCGGGTCCGTGCCGAATGTATTGACCTCGTCACCATCGCTGATGTGGTCACCATCAGTATCGAACAGGTTGGGATTCGAGCCCCATTGCAGCAATTCGTCGCCATCCGACAGGCCGTCGCTGTCCGAGTCGGCATCCAGCGGATCGGTGTTGTGGGTATTCAACTCCGCTCCATCCTGCAGGCCGTCGTCGTCACTGTCGCTGTCGTTCGGCCGGGTGCGCGCCGCAAACTCTTCGACGTTGCTCAGCCCGTCTGCATCGGCGTCGCCTGACGCGTCCGAGGCATCCAGGTGATTCAGGTGATAATAGCGCTCCCACCAGTTCGGCATCCCGTCGCCGTCCGTGTCGCCCTCCAGGTCGACGATATGTACCAACAGCCCATCAGCTACGAGCAATGCCCCGTCATCTGATATCGACATTGCACCGCGGGCGCTGTAACTCCAGACAACCTGCTGCGTTTGCAAATTCAGCGCCTTGGTCACCGCGTCACCCACATAAAACAGGTGATTTCGGGTCGCGACAAGATTGGTTCCGGCGATGGCATCGTCATGTCGCCACAATTCGTCGCCCGTCGCCTTTTCGAGCGCGAAAATGGTGTCTCCGTTTGCAACATATAACGTGTCAGCATCTGCTGCGGCATGCCACACTTGCAGGGCGTAGACCTCGCTAACCCACACTTCGGCCTGCGCTTCGAGGTCGACCATTGCAACGCAGCTGTCCATCAGCAGGAACGCACGATTATCGTCATCGACGATGAGCCGTGTCCGGCCGTTCGTTGTGCAGGAATCGACGGTCGTTTGAAAGGTCGGCGCGCCCGTCGTCCGGTTGAACACTTCCAGCATCCCTCCGAAGAAGGTCACCGCATAGTCGTTGTTTGCCGCAACTGAACTTCCGGGAGAGGTTGTCCCCGCCGGATGCGTGCCGAGCAAGGGCCCTCGCCAGATTTCGGCGCCGCTCTCAATCGTCCGGGCAATGAGTTCGTCGCCATCACGATAGTAGATTTCGCCTGCAAAGGTTGTGCCGGAGAACTCTTCGTTCACCGAGGCAACACCGATCGAAGTGACGAGCCGGCCGTCTTGCACATCATGGACAAGCACATCGCCGCCAGGCCCGAAGGCCTGCAACGGCACGAGCACGTTTTGAGCATCGAGTAACACGCCGGGTTGACCCGGTGCCTCGGGCAGTTGTACCTCCCAGTCAGTCGAGCCGGTCACCAGGCCGTAAGCGCCCAGCTGGTAGCCCTCGACAGTCCAGCGCGGCAGATAGATGCGCTGATTGGCTGCAACCAGCGATCCTGGATCGGCTCTAAACCGGGCTTCAATCGCACGGCGGAAGGTAAAGTCGTCGACATCCGTGTCGAGATTCACAAACGAGGTACGCCCTGCATTACCGTAAGCTGTATACCAGGTCTGCAACGTCGGAACTGACTGCGGATCACGTGGATCGGTACCGCGGCGATACTCTGTACTGTTTGAGAAACCGTCGCCATCCGCGTCTTCGGAGCCATCTGTCTCGTCCAGCGGATCGAAGCCGTAGGTCAGCTCCCAACCGTCCGGCATCCGGTCACCATCGCTGTCTGAATTGAGCGGATCTGTACCGTGGATGTTCGTCTCGTCGCCATCCGTAACGCCGTCGCCGTCAGTATCGTTGCTCCCGGGGTCCGTACCTGCAGCAAACTCGTCGGCGTTGCTGAGCCCGTCACCATCTGCGTCGCCAGTCTGCTCACCCGCTTGCAACGGGTTGAAGCCGTGCTGCAGCTCCCAACCGTCGCTCAGCCCATCACCGTCCGAATCGACGGTTGTCGGGTTAGTGCGGTGATGGTTGATCTCATCGAAATCACTCAGTCCGTCCCCGTCGGTGTCGGGACTGTTCGGCGACGTGCCGTATTCTTCGACTTCACTCCGGTCATCCAGACCGTCGCCGTCGGAGTCGGGCTTCAGCGGATCGGTCCCCCAGGTGCTGATTTCCTCGCCGTCTGTAAGGCCGTCGCCGTCCGTGTCCGGGTTAGTCGGATCCGACCTTGCGCCAAACTCGTCAATGTTCAGCAGGCCGTCGCCGTCTGTATCGAGGTTCGCATCGTTCGGATTCTGCGGGTCCAGCCCGAACTGGTCCTCCCACCAGTTCGGCATACCGTCACCGTCATCGTCGATGACAGGCAGGTCAATTCGCAGGCGCTTGCCCGTAGCAATTCTCGGGACGAGTTCCGGATCCGTCACACCGGTCGCAAAAATGTGGTCGCGGATCTCAACCATGGTCATCGTCGGGTCGTTGGCCCGAAGCAGGCCCGCGACACCGGCGACGTGGGGCGCGGCCATCGACGTGCCACTTGCAAACCGCCAGGTATCCCTGGGCGTTGTTGACAGGATGCTGGCGCCCGGTGCCGCGATGTCGACAGTTTCCACGCCGGTGTTGGAAAAATAGGTCAGTGCACCGCTTTGATCGATGGCAGCAACTGAAATGATGTTCGAGTTGTCATTGCTGGCCGGGTAGCTCGGAATAACATCGGTGTTGCGGCTGCCGTTGCCCGCAGCCGCGACAAACAGGATGCCGCGATTGTTGTGTTCTTCGATCGCATCCCTGAGCAACCCGGAGTACGCCGGGCCACCCCATGAGTTGTTGGTTACGACGATATTCAGACCGCTGTCCTGCAGTGTCGCGAAATAATCGAGGCAGGCGATCGCCCCGTCTGTCCCGCCAGAGCCGGTACTGTTCAGAAATTTGCAGCCAATGATTTGCGCCTGCCACATGACGCCAACGCCACCAACGCCATTGTTGCCGGTCGCGGCGATCGTTCCGGAGACGTGTGTGCCATGCGCGTGGTCGTCCATCGGATCGCCGGTGCCAACCAGTGAGTTGATGCCGTGCACGTCATCAACCCAGCCATTGTTGTCATCGTCAACACCGTTGCCCGGTATCTCGCCCGGGTTGACCCAAACGTTGTTAACCAGGTCAGCATGCCGGTAGTCGATACCGGTATCGATAACACCGATCGTGACCTGTGAACTGCCGCGGGTCTGGTCCCACGCCTCCGGCGCGTCAATATCCGTACCCAGGTCATTGTTCAACGCCCAGTAATCGGCAAAATCCGGGTCGTTCGGAACGTCCGACGCATAGTAGATATAGTTGGGCTCAATCGCATCGATTTCGTCGCGGGCGGAAAGTTCAGCGACCTTGTCGTCCACCTTGATGCGAGTGTCCAGCTGTAGCAACACCAGGCGGCCCGACCGCCCGACTTCGTGGACGATAGTGGCGTCAATGTCGTCGATAAAGGATCGACGGACGGCCGGGCTGAGACCTTCCCTGAATCGCACCAGCAGTTGACCCGGAACGAAAATGTCATCCGGGCGAATGTCGATGCCGTGCAGCTGGGGCCTCGGTGGCCGGAACCCCTCGGCTGCAAGGAATGCGTTGGGCTCCCAGGCATTGATCACCAGTGGTTCCACCGGCGACGCGGGCCGCTCCCCTTCACGAAAGACGAAAAGAAATACGGCTGTTAATACGATTAACGCGAAAACGCTGCAGGTCGCTGTTCTTCTTCTTGTCAAGGCAACGTCCATGGCCTTTTGCAGGGCCTCATACTAACATCAATATGTGCTGCAATTCTTCCTTCCAGACGTTTGATTTCCTTGACATAAGTTCCCGACGACCAACGCGATCAGGCCGCTGCCAGGACTTACTCCCGAACGTCGTCAATCAGCTCTTGTGCTTCTTCGGCGCTGATACCGTAGTTCGACTCGACAAACTCGTCGAATGACTGGCCTGTCAGCGAGTCGCCCAGGCTGCTTTCGTTCAACAGGTTGAACGCGCCGTACAGCTCGGCCAGTTCGGCACCGAGATGGCCACGCAATGCATCCTGGTCTTCGACCTCAGCGCGCGGATCCAGCATGCCGATGTCATCGACGACGATCTCGTAACAGATAAACTCGCCTTCGGATATGTCTTCACCAATAACGGTGACTTCGATGTCATTCTCACCGACATTGGTGTACTCGGACTCCTCGAACTCCAGGTCGCTCGAGCAGCCAATGGCGGTACCGTTCTCTTCTTTCTCGATCGCCTGGCGAATGTGGACCTGCCCGTCGCGTAATGCATAGGCACCCGGTGTCTTCAGTTTTATGGTGAACGATACGTTGACATCGGACAGGTCGGACACGAACAGGCACTTCGGCCCGCCGTCCGGTTTCATCCAGATGCCATGCTCGTTGATTCTTACCTTGACGTTTTCGACCTTGCATACCGCCCAAGCACCCTCTGCCGTCAACAGCGTCCCTGCCAGCACCGGCAGCATCACGGCCGCCAGAAATCTTGCATTCTTCATTGTTGTTCTCCTCGTCTGTCTGAGATCAGCGCGACGTATTCCGGCCGCGCCTTGAGCGGCTCCAGATACGGTTCCGCAGCCAGCATGACGCGCGAATAGCCGAGTTGTGCGGCGGTGTTTATCGCTGTCATCGCTGTGTCCATGTCATTTGCCTGCAGCGCCACGAGCGCCCGGTAGTAATGTGAATAGGGGTCGTCCGGCGCCAGTTCGATGGCGCGATCGGCGTAGCGCGCGCCATCGTCGACGTTGCCGGACATAGCCTCGGCCCATGCCAGGTAGGTGAAGACCTCGGGGTCTTGCGGGTTCGTGCGGCTCTGCTCGAGTGCCAGCGATGCGCCCCTGGCAAACGCTTCCCGGGCCTCGTCGCGCTGACCGGCAAAGTGCAGAGAGTCGGCCAGGTTGATCCACGCGCTCGCGGAGTTTGGGGTCAGTGCCTGGCTGCGGCGATGAAACCCGACAGATGCCTGGAAGTCACCGAGGTAGTAGTAAAGAATGCCGAGGTTTGACAGCGTCGTCGGCGTAGCCTCGATCTCAAGCGTGCGCTCAAAGATGTCCCGCGCCAGTTCGAATTCACCGGCCATCATCCTGGCAGTCGCCATGTTGCCAAGCGCGACGAAGTTGTCCGGCTGCAGGTACTCCACACGCCGGTAGGTTTCAGCTGCGTCACCGAATTCGCCCATCGAGAACTGCAGCGAACCCAGTGCGTTGTAGGCGCGCCAGTTGCCCGGCTGCAGATCGATCGCCCGGACAATAAGTGCTTCGGCCTCCGTGGGTCGTTGCGACCGGCGCATGACCCGCGCGAGTCCGAGCAAAGCGTCGGCATCCCGCGAGTCGAGCTCGATCGCCTCGACGAATTCGCGCTCGGCGTCTTCCAGCCGCCCGGTTTGCAGGTAGAAGTTGCCGCCGGCGCGATGCACGAGTCCGAGGCGCGGCGCTGTCGCCAGGGCCTCGGCGCAGGAATCGCCGGCCGCTTCGATATCCGCCTGCGTGCCGGCCATCCGGTAACGGGCGGTGTAGGTCGTGCAGAGACCCGCATGGGCCGCCGCGTAGCCCGGGTCGATTGCCAGCGCCTGCTGGAAATACGCGGCTGCTTCGTCGATGGACTCGAGCGTCCACGGCGAATTGATGATGTCCTTGCCGTGCCGAAAATTGATATAGGCATCGACGTCAGATTCCGCGGGCGGCAGCGGCGTGTAGGTCTGGATGTACTCGGGCAGTGCCACGCGCAATTCGGCGACAATCAGTCCGGTGATCTCAGACTGGATTTCGCTAAACCGGGTCAGCGTACGCTTGACGGGTTTGGAAACGACATGAAAGCCCGTGGCCGAATCGATCAGCTGCGCGACAACCTGGATCTCGCCATTCTCGATGCGCACGCTGCCTTCGACATAGTAGGCAACACGCAATCGTCGGCGCACGTCTCTTGACAGCGCATTGACCGGCAGTGACCACGAGTCGCCACGTGCGGCAACAAGCAGCCCGGGCACCCGCGCGATTCGATCCAGGATGTCTTCGCTCAGGCCGTTGGCAAAAACCTGCGTGTTATCGGTGTCGTCGAAGTTGGCAAAGCGGAGAATGGCGATCGAGTTCTCGGCAACCGGGATCAGCTCCTCTTCCACCGTTGCATCCGGGGATTGGTCCACCTGGGCGACGGTCGGGGCCGAGTCAGGCACCCCGAAACCGACCGATACCTGGTAGACCGTGGAACCAACGGCCGCAATGACATAGGCGGCGATAACGGCCAGGTAGTTGCGGCCGAGGCCTTCCCAGACACCGCCTTCATGTTGGCCTTCGTCGAGCACCATCTTCCCTTCCGTCATTTCGAGAAACCAGGACAGCAACACGACGATGGGAAAGCCGCCGACGACGACGAAGGTCACAAAGGGCACCGTCCAGGCCGGCAGGCCGAGATTCGGGAAGGTCTCCCCGGCAACCTGGATCAGCGCCCAGCCGATAACGGTGTAAGCGACAACAGCCTGCACGACGCCGTGGCGAACCAGCTTCTGCCAGAACGGCCGTCCGGTTGCATCGACCTCCCGCGGCTCGTCCGGCTGACCGGCCACGCGCGGTTCAATGAGCAACCGGTAACCCCGCGTCGGTACCGTCTGGACGAACTTGGGGTCATCCGGCTTGTCGTCAAGCGCGTGCCGGATTTCGGTGACAGCACGGGTCAGCGACTCGGCATTACCCTGCCCCTCACCCCAGACGTGTTCGAGGAGTTCCTCGCGAGTTACGATGTGGCGGGGATGCCTGGCGAGCCAGAGCAACACCTCCATCGACTTTGAAGGCAGGTGCGAAGTGATTCCGTCGCGCGTAACCGAGCCGGTCAGTGGCTCGACGCGAACGCCACCGAGATCAAAGCCGTCGAGGAGTTCATTGTCCAAGGTGGCCCGCCGGTTGTAGGTAATTTTTCGATGTTGCTCTATTTATAAGGATAGCAGGTTGGACAGGTTACTTTTCACCCGACTACCGCTCTTGGTCTAGAATGCAAACCTTCTGTCGAGGGAGAGTTTGCCGTGTCCAGCCAAGCCAGTGAAGCCACTCCGACGCCCGTTTTGTTGCAGGACAGCCAGGACGGCATCGTCACGCTGACACTGAACCGGCCGAACCAGTACAACGCACTGTCGGCAGAACTGCTCGCGGCTTTGCAAACGGCGCTGGATGCCATAGCCGACGACGAGTCGGTGCACGCTGTCATCATCACGGCCAACGGCAAAGCGTTTTGTGCCGGGCACGACCTGAAGGAAATGCGTTCCAGCGACGACCGCTCATTCCACCAGGCGCTGTTCGACCAGTGCGGGCGCATGATGATGAGCATCCACAAGTTGCCACAACCGGTCATCGCGCAGGTCAACGGCATCGCGACTGCGGCTGGCTGCCAGCTGGTGGCGAACTGCGACCTGGCTGTTGCTGCCGAAGATGCTCGCTTTGCCGTATCCGGAATCAACGTTGGCCTGTTCTGTTCCACCCCGGCCGTGCCGCTCAGCCGCAACCTGTCGCGCAAACAGGCACTGCAGATGCTGCTGACCGGGGACTTTGTCGACGCGCACAAAGCCGAGCAACTCGGCCTCGTCAACGAAGTTGTTGCCGGTGACGAGCTGGTATCTGCGACCCGGGCGCTCGCAGCAAAAATTGCCGCGAAGTCGCCACTGTCGATCCGGGTCGGCAAGGACATGTTCTACAGGCAACTGTCAATGGAGCTGGGCGATGCCTATGCCTACGCCAGCGAACGCATGGCGTGCAACATGGACTCACATGACGCGCGCGAGGGCATCGACGCGTTCTTTGCAAAGCGCGCGCCGGAGTGGAAAGGGGAGTAGCGTAAGCCGCCATGTCAGACATTGAGACGCTGCGGCGGATTCTGACCGACTACAAGCGGGTCGCGATCGTCGGCCTGTCTGCCAACTGGTCGCGGCCGAGCAACTTCGTCGGCAAGTACCTGCTCGAGCACGGCTTCGAGGTCATCCCGGTCAACCCGAAGTATGACGAGATCCTCGGGCAAAAATGCTACCCGGACCTGAAGTCAATCCCGACACCGGTCGATATCGTCGACCTGTTCCAGCGGGCCGAACGGGTGCCGCCCTTCGTCGACGATGCCATTGCCATCGGGGCCAGGGTCGTCTGGATGCAACTCGGCATCGTCAACGAGGAAGCCGCACAAACGGCGCGCGATGCCGGCCTCGAGGTTGTCATGGACCGCTGCATCAAGATCGAGTATGCGCGCCTGTTCGGCGGCCTGAACACGATCGGCGTCAACACCGGCGTCATCTCGGCACGCCGGCCAACCGTATTTAACCGCTGACAGGAGCAGAACATGGCGGATCGCGATTTCGGCATTGAAACCCGCTGTTTGCACGCGGGCCAGATTCCCGATCCGGTGACGGGTTCGCGTGCCGTACCCATTCACCAGACGACGTCCTATGTCTTCGATGACTCCGAGCACGCGGCGAGTCTTTTCAACCTTCAGACCTTCGGCAATACCTATGTGCGGATGACGAACCCGACGACCGCGGTGTTTGAAGAGCGCATGGCCTCGCTGGAGAACGGCCGCGCCGCACTCGGCGTCAGTTCGGGCATGGCGGCGCAAATGAGCGCGATCCTGACGTTGATGGAACAGGGCGACGAGCTGGTTTCGGCGAGGACCCTGTACGGCGGCACCTATTCGCAGTTCGACGTGACGTTTCGCAAGATGGGAATCGACACGACGTTTGTCGACTCCGACGACCCAGAGAATTTTGCCCGCGCGATCACCGGCAAGACGAAAGCGCTGTTCGCCGAGACCATCGGCAACCCGACGAACAATGTCATCGACATCGAGGCCGTCGCGAAAGTTGCACATGACGCCGGTATACCACTGATTATAGACAACACTTTTGCCACGCCCTACCTGTGCAGGCCGTTTGACTACGGCGCCGACATCGTCGTGCACTCGGCGACGAAGTTCATCGGTGGTCACGGCACCAGCATGGGCGGCGTGATGATCGAGTCCGGCAAGTTCGACTGGGGCAACGGCAACTTTCCGCGCATGGTCGAACCGTCCGCCGGCTATCACGGCATTCGCTTCTACGAGACCTTCGGCGACTTTGCGTTCACGATGAAAGCACGCTGCGAAACCCTGCGCACGCTGGGCCAGTCGATGAGCCCGTTTAATGCCTTCATGATGCTGCAGGGACTGGAAACGCTGCCGGTGCGCATGGATCGCCACTGCCAGAACGCCGTTGGTGTGGCCGAGTTCCTGCTCGCGCATCCGGCGGTAAGCTGGGTCAACTACGCCGGGCTCGAAGACAACAGATACCGCGCCCAGGTGGAGAAGTACCTGCCGAAAGGCGCCGGCTCCATCCTGACCTTCGGCGTCAAGGGCGGCAGCACGGCGGGCCAGCAGTTCATCAACAACGCGCAGTTCATGAGCCATCTTGCCAATGTCGGCGATGCGCGGACGCTGATCATCCACCCGGCCTCCACCACCCATCGGCAACTCGATGAAGAACAGCAGCTCGCAGCCGGCGTAACACCCGATATGGTGCGTATCTCGGTGGGCATGGAAACACTGGATGACATTCTCTGGGATATCGACCAGGCGCTGAGCCGGATCTAGGCGCAGCAAACGGAGAGCATCAGCGCGCCAGTCGTAGCCGGATTTCAAGTGACAGCCCGGGTCAGGGACTCGGCGGTGCCCTGACCCTTGCCCCAGACATGCTCAAGGAGTTCATTGTCCAGCGTCACCTGCTCGCTGCTGATCCGCAGGATCGAGGTATCCCTTGAGAACAGCTGTTTAGGTGTGTTTTGTTTTGTTCAGTTTTTGCTAGGTTTCTGGCGATCGGAACCAGCTGGTTCGCAGGTGTCTACCGGAGTTCCAGCTGGTGCCGGTGTTCGCGGGTCGTGCCGTTGGCATGCTCCACCACGATGCGCACCGTCCACACGCGCGCACCGCGCACATCGTCGGGCGAGATAACGCCGAGCAGCCCGTCCGGCATTGGTGCCGTCATGACCTCCCCGACCTGCACCCACTCGATCGGATCGGCGCTGGCACCAACTTCCAGTTTCGCGCTTTTGAATTGATCCGCGTCCGCCCGGCCAGCAACCGCAATGACAAGCT
The DNA here is from genome assembly GCA_030429005.1 of Gammaproteobacteria bacterium. Taxonomy (GTDB): domain Bacteria; phylum Pseudomonadota; class Gammaproteobacteria; order Steroidobacterales; family Woeseiaceae; genus UBA1847. The sequence goes on from JAUIDP010000032.1 coordinate 14,263, forward strand.
GGCCATCCGACTCCTGCGCCGCCACACCTTGTATATCAGCATCAATAAAAAACTCGGGATCCGCCTTCAATGCCGCACCGGCGTCGACAATGCCATAGCCCGAGTGCTGATCCCGGCCCGGGTCCCCGATGTCCAGGGCCGACTGCTCCAGCATTCGCCGCACCTGCACATTCGTCAATTCCGGCCGTTCGCTCCAGACGAGGGAGGCGACGCCGGCGACGATCGCAGCGGAAAATGATGTGCCGGTCGATCGGTAGTAGCGACGATCGTCACCAATGAAGGCATCTTCTCGCGGGTAAGTGGTTTCGCCAGAGTTGTACATGAAGTCGGTGCGCCGCGCCCGCAGGCTGACGACATCGATGCCGGGCGCAGCCAGGCTCAGGCGCGTGCCGAAATTGGAGAAAGCTGCGCGTTCCTTGTTCGGCCCGGACGCGGCAATAATCATCGTCCCGTCGATCGGCGCCGGCATGGCGTCGTCCACGTTATCCGCAACATTGCCCGCGGCCTGGATGACCAACACGCCTTTTTCGTTCGCGTAGTTGACGGCTTCCTGCACCACTGTCGGGAAACCGGGGCCGGAAACACTCAGGTTGATGATGTTGGCGCCGTTGTCCGCGGCGTAGACGATCGCACGTGCGAGATACGAAGCACGCGTTCGCCCGAAGTTGTTGAGTGCTTTCAGCACCATGATGCGGGCATTCGCATTGATGCCATCGATCCCGATGTCGTTGCCCTGGGTTGCCGCGATCACACCGGCGACGAACGTGCCATGGCCGTCGTTGTCCCACGGCCGGTTGTGGTCGGCCATGAAGTCCCAGCCAATGATGTCGTCGACATAGCCGTTGTTGTCGTCATCAACACCGTTGTCCGGCACTTCGTCCTCGTTGCGCCACAGGTTGTCCCAGCTAAAGTCGGCATGATTCCAGTCGATGCCGGTATCGATGACCGCCACCACGACCGGCTGCGCCGAACCGGACGGCTTCGTGCCACCCCGGGCGAGACCAACGTGCTGCAGGGCCCACTGGTCGTCGACAGACTGCACCGGCGAGAACTGCGCCAGCGTGTAGCCGACCTCTTCCGGTGCCTGTGCCTCGTCGCCGCAAAAATCGTTCGTCCAGCCGCCCTGGCCTTCGATGTTGCTCAGAATGCTCGGGTCGAGTCCGATCGCTTCGGCCCACTGGTAGGACACATAGGCATCACCACCGACCGAGAACGGTTTGCCGATGGTGAATGGCACATCGCCACCGAACATCTCGTTCAGCTGTGACCCATTGAGGATCGAATCGATCGAGTTGCTGGACCCCTTGCCCGGGAATCTCTGCACCGCGCCATCGATCGGCTCATAGTTGAACTGCATGCCGAGGCGCGCGGGCGCGTTCTCGGTGCGCAGGTCCAGTCGCAACTGCCAGGGATCGTCAGCTCCCGCGATGCCGTCTCTGCTCGACGACCCGCCGAACGCGTTGCTGTCCCAGTAGTCGGACGCCCAGCCGTCCATACCCAGCGGCGCCTGCAACTTGCCGTCGACCACCTGAACCCCGGCCCGGCCTTGCTGGTCCGTGTAGACGCGGGTGCTGCCTTCGGTGGCGAACGACTCGATGTCGCGCTTGCTCGATGCGCCGAAGGCGAGGCCGAAAGCGCTGCCGAGATCGTAGCGACTGACATCGATGCCGATGTTCGGCGCTGGCAGGCTGCCGAAGGAACCATCATCGTTTGGCGAGGCGTAGCGTACTCGAAAATCCATTGAGAAATTGTCGCCAAGCAGCGGGCTGCCGCCGGTCGATAATGACGCCTTTGCAGTACCGGTGTCCTCCGCTGCATCACTGTCGGCGTCGGTTTCTTCGCAACCATGCCAGTAGGCACGCAACTCTTCGTTCTTGGCCCGGCGCAAGGCCCAGAATTCTTCCCGGGCTTTTCGATCGGCTTCTATTTCCTGGGTTGTGCGAGCCGGGCTGCGAAACCGGTCGGCCAGCACTATGGCATTGACGCCGGCTGCCTCGCGCTCGTCGATCAGCTGCAGCACTTTCTCTTTCTTTTCCGGACACGCCGAAAAGTCGAACATGTACTCCGCCGGATACGGGTAACGTTCGAAGGGATCTTTCGGATAGCTTGCGCCGGCACTTGTCGCGCCGCCGCTGCCGTCCGCGGGCTCCGGTGTTTCCTCGGCTGTTTCCTGGGCCGTATCCTGTGCGCTGTCCGGGGTTGTGCCCTGCTCGCCGCCCTCTGCTGCAGGTGCATCGGTCGTTTCGGCCGGCGCCGGGTCAGCGGCGGGCGGCGGAGCATCACCGGTTCCGCTGTCGCCGGATGAGCCGGGTTCTTCCTTCGGCGCGGTGGGGTAGCCGTCCTGTATCGAACCGAAAAACATCGAGCCGTAGTCCGGCGACCACTTCTGCATGCCGTAGTCGTGCTTCGTGAACAGCGACCACGACGGTTGCGGCGTGCCGTGGGTCGCATCGCATTCTTTCGGGCTTTGCAACGCAAAACTGAAGCCGTTCAGTGTTTGTTGCACGCCGTCGAGGGCATAGGAACCCTGTGTGCCCGAGTACTCAGGCTGGCCACGCGTCACCAGGTTGACAACGCCGCCGGTAGTATTGCGGCCGAACAAAGTGCCTTGCGGACCGCGCAGAACTTCCACACGCTCGAGGTCTTGCAGCGGGATCGAATTGAAGCCCGAAACCGTGCCGGTCGCGCCATACCGGCTGTCCAGCCGCGTGCCGTCCAGGAGCAGACTGGAGACTCCGCTGCCGAGTCCGCGAATCGAAAAGTCCGCCGGACGGCCTGTCGAACCCTTTTGAATATTGATGCCGGGAACATTCGACAAAGCTTCGGCGAGGTTCGTCTCCCCCATTGCCTCTATGTCCTCGGCACTGAGGGCGCTAACAGAAATCGGCACGTCACCAACGTAGTCGTTGGCCTGCAGCGCCATCGGCAAGCTGGCGAGAATGACTATTGCCCCTTTGCGGGCAGAGATCGCGATCATTTTTTTTATCTCCCCGTGGCTGACGGGTCGCGCATTTGGCTATAATTATAATAATAAAAACGAATGGATTCAGGGTCAGTCTCTCATGATCTGGAAATCCGGGGACGATATCTATGCGATGGATGCCGTCAAATTGCATCATTTCTCTTACTGCGCTGGCGCTGTGCGCGGTCGTGCCTGCCAGCGCCTCTGTCAAACCGAACCAGCCACTCAAATTCAGTTTCGTCCCGCCTTCGCAGAGCACACACGTTTGCATCACCGGGAACTGTTCGACGCCGCACGTCTCCACGGCGTCCGGCTGCGATGCGGCGCCGTTTGGCGGTGTATCGCCGGAGCTCGGGCAGCAGCTTTTCAACGACGATTTCGACTACCGGACATCGCTGACCCCGAATTTCAACCGGCAGTGGCACGGCCTCAATCTCCAGTACGACGCACCGCAGGTTTCGGTCGTGCCCTCCGACATTTACAGCGCGCAGTACACCTGGCCGGGCGAAACGGGATCCGGGACCACCTGGGGTGCCGAACCTCGTATAAGGACTGACCTGTTCGGCACCGATGCGGGCAGCAACGGTTCGGCTTTTTCGATGCCGGCGCCAAACCTGGACAGCCTGAACTTTTCGTCCAGCGCCGGCCTTGACCTGCGAGGCATACCGGCGACGGTGCGTGAGGTCATTATTGGTGAGGACACCTTCTACTCATTAACGTTCGACGTTGCGCTGGTCGGACGGGTCACCGCTTTGCTGGCGCCGCTGAACGTCTTCGGCATGCAGACCAACTGGTGCCGCGTCGTGCTCGCGCCGTCTGATCCCAACTACGTCCGCGACGGCCGTCACAACGGCAACTCCTGGGGCGCACGCCTGGACGACCAGTGGGCGATCAAGCGCGTTGGCTTCACCGCCGACGACTTCTCGGCCTGGAACAAACTGTCTGAGGATGCTGCGCCGGTCATCGTCGCCGTGATTGATACCGGGCTGGACTGGCATCACCCGGACATCGCGGCCGAAAACGTCTGGCGCAACGAAGACGAAGACCCCAACAACGGTATCGACGATGACAACAACGGCTATATCGATGACGTCGTCGGCTGGAACTTCATGGATGGCAGCAACAAGCCATGGGACTTCGACGGCCACGGCACGATCGTGGCCGGCATCATCGGTGCTGCACAGGACAACAACGAAGGTATTGCCGGCATAAACCCGAACGTGCAGATCATGGTGCTGAAAGCGATCAACAATTTCGGCAAGACCCGCGCGTCGTATATTGCCGAAGCAATCGTTTATGCCGTGGACAACGGCGCCAGGGTGATCAACCTGAGTGTGGGCGGTGAGCACAACTCCGCGATGGAGCAGGCCGCGCTGGCGTTTGCCCGGGAGAACGGCGTGGTCGTCGTCGCAGCATCCGGCAACGATGGTGTTGAGCTTGCCGACTTCGGCCCGGGCGGCGATGACAACGTGCTGACCGTTGGCGCCACTCACGTCGACGATCGCGCTGCCGCATTTTCCAACTACGGCGAGGCCATTGACCTGGTTGCGCCCGGCGTGGACGTGCTGAGCCTGCGAGCTCGCGGTACCGACGCGAGCGTGCGTCCGGATGTCGACGATACCTATACTTTTGGCGACTACTTTGTCGGCGATGACGGCCGCTACTATCGCGCCAGCGGCACATCGTTCTCGACACCGATTGTCGCCGGCGTCGCTTCTCTGGTGATTGGCCAGCACCCGGAGTACAGCGCTGAGGATGTCGAGAAGATCCTGCTGCAGACCGCCGAGGACGTTGAATTGCCCGGCCGGGATCCTTATGGAGGTGCCGGCATGGTGGACGCGGCTGCGGCACTCAGCGTGACGCCGGACTTCTACATTACCGCCGAGATCTCGTCGGCGGAAATCGTCGAGACCGAGACCGGCAAGTGGGTGCACGTGAATGGCACGATCGATGCCAGCGAATTCAAGCGCGCCTGGATGCAGATCGGCCCCGGCGAAAACCCGGGACAGTGGCTGTTCTATGGCCAGAAGCGCAAGTACCCGATCGAGAACGGCCTGCTCGGGCGCATCCAGCTGGCCCGGTTTACCGGGCATGATCTGTGGCAGGTCGTCATTAACGTCGAGCATGAGAACGGCGTCGTGCGTAGCGCGTCGTTCCCGTTCAGGATCCAGCAATAGGGGCAGAACCATGCGACTCAAGATACTGCTTGTGATGCTACTGGCACTGTGGATGCCGGCGGCAAACGCTGCAAAAACCAAACCGGTTCACGAGATTGAAAGACTCCCTGAGGAGCAGGAAGAACAGGATCTCTGGGAACTGGCGAGCAATCACGAAAACCGGCTTCGTAACAGCGGCGATGTCATCGACGACCCGCATGTCGAAGCCTACCTCGAGTCCATCGCCGACAGCCTGGTCGGCGACTCGCTGGACCACCTCGGCATCCGGCTGGATTTCGTCGTTGTCGCCCGGCCGACGCTGAGCGCCTGGGTCTATCCCTACGGCACCATCGCGATTCACAGCGGCTTGCTGGTACGCATGGACAATGAAGCGCAGTTCGCCGCGATCCTTGCGCACGAGATATCGCACTTCATGCAGCGGCACAGTTACCGCGAGCTCGTCTCGGAAAACCGGCAGTCGGTTCTCGGCAAGGGGCTCGGGCTGCTCGCAACAGCCGTGCTCGCCAAGGAAACCGGCACCATCGACACCGGCCTGATGGATGCCACCGGCGACCTCTGGGTCAACCTCGCGACCAGCGGCTATTCGAAGAAGAACGAGTACACCGCCGACGAGGAAGGCCTGATGCTGATGGGTCACGCCAACCTGTCGCGCGACGAGGCGATTCCCGCTTTCCAGGCGCTGGCGGAGAACGAGGCTTACGGCGCCGGGGACCCGCGCCAGATGTGGAGCAGTCACCCGAAGCTGGAAGACCGGCTGGACAACCTCGACAAGGAAATCAAGAAAGAAAAGCGCAGAAAAAAGACCTATGTGCCGGGTGAGGTGCCCGATGTCGCTGACTACAACCGGGGAATCGCACCGATCTTCCTCGTCAACGCGAAGCTCGATATCGCGGTGCAACAGTTCGGCCGGGCAAGAGAGTCGCTGCAACGCTACCTGACTGTGCACCCGGACGACTCGGAGGCGCTGTTTCTGCTGGGCGAGACATATCGCCGGGAAAACCCGCGCGGCCCGGAGTTTGACAACCGCCTGAATGCCTACCAGCAAGCGGTCGACAATGACTCGGGCTATGCCAATGCCTACAAGGAACTGGGCATGGCCTACCGCGTCCAGGGCAAGTCCGCCGAAGCACGCGACGCGTTCAAGCATTACCTGCAGATCGCGGCCGAGGCGCCGGACGCCGGCATCATTCGCGGTTACATGGAGGGCCTGTGATGCGTTACCTGCTGTCGGTCCTGCTTGTCGTTGTTTCGCTTCCGGTATTTGCGGCCGACAAGTACGACCCCTTTGTCGTGCCGAAGAAGGAATTCAAGCAACAGTTCAAAACGATTGCACTGGCGCCGATTGACGCTGCGGAATACCTCGAGATGCCGGACAGTGCGAAAGCAATTATCGAGGCCGAGGTCACCGAACATTTACAAAAGCGCGGCTACACGGTGATTCCGTCATCCGTACTGGCTGGCATCCGCAAGCGCATGGAAGAACAGGTCGGCGGCTTCACTGACGCAGAAACCGGCGAAACCGACCTGGCCAAGGTCCAGGCGGTACGCGCGCACGCGTTTCGCGAACTGTGGTTCAAGGAGCAGCTCGATGCGGTCGCGACGATTCGCGTGCAGGTCCACCAGGTGCCGTTCGAAAACGACCGCGTCGAATGGGCGGGCGTCAAGCAAAAGGTCGAACATACAGGCCGCGGCAAGTATGGGGGCAACATCGCGGTTTCGTCGATCAGCTTTGCCGTCTATGACGAAACCGACCGGATGGCATACCTGAACTACGGCGGCCTCGAGGTGTTGCAGATGCGCCAGGACGAGGCACTGATCCCGCTCGAACCCAGCCAGTTCTTCCTCGACGAGAAGCGCATCCTGAAGGCGACCGAGATCGCCATGAAACCCATCTAAAAAAACCCGTGACAGTTACTACTTACACCTTTTTCGACCGAAAAAGGTGTAAGTAGTAACTGTCACGGGTTTTTTGTTGCGGGGCCTGGGGCGTTCGTACTCACAGTAGAACGGTCGGGCACAACAAATGTGGAACGCCGCCAACAACGGAACTTTCGAAGGCCAGGCTTTTCTCATCCTGCTGACCTGTTTACAATCGCGTCCCCGGCAAAAGCCGGCGACCTCAGTCACCAGAGAATTAATCTATGCAGATTTCAAGAACTGCCCGGGCTCGGGTAGCAGCAACGTTTTTCCTGATGGGTGCATTCGCACCGGCAATCAGCAATGCAACCATTGTCGAGATCGACACCAACCTCGGCGTGATCGAGGTCAACCTGTACGACCTCGGCACGCCAGCCACCGTCGCCAACTTTCTCGAGTACGTCAACAACGGCGACTACACCAACTCGGTGATTCACCGGTCGATCGCCAATTTCGTGGTCCAGGGTGGCGGCGTCCTGACTGACCAGAACGCCAACCTGACGGCCATCACCACCCGCCCGGCGGTGGTGAACGAACCGGTTTATGCCAATGTTCGCGGCACTATCGCGATGGCCAAGCAACCCAACTTCGCGAACTCGGCAACCAGCCAGTGGTTTTTCAACCTGGGTGACAACACGGCAAACCTCGACAATTCCAACGGCGGATTCACTGTTTTCGGTGAAGTCGTAGCCGGCATGAACGTGGTTGATGCGATCGCGGCCGTCCAGACCTACAACGGCGTATCCGGCTTCGACGATTTTCCGCTGCAGAATTTCACTACACCGCCGGTGCAGGTTGACAACTACATCGTTGTCAACTCGGTTACCGTCACCGACACGACTGTCGATACAGCGGCAGGCCTGAACCCGACGCCGACGACGGCGAACAGTGGTGGCGGCGGTAACGGTGGCGGCAACGGCGGCGGTGGCGGTGGCGCGCTGGGCCTGTTCGGGCTGCTGGGATTGTTGACACTCGGACGCAGGTCCGCTTCAAGGATATAGTCGCAAATCGAGCAGGACCATTCGCTCCAATGGCCGCACATCCCGGGAGAATAAGTAATGGCTAACGAACACGGCGATTTTATCTGGTATGAGCTGATGACAACCGACGCTGATGCGGCGCAGGCGTTCTACGGTGGCCTGCTCGGCTGGAGCTTTGAGGGCGTCAATCAGGAAGGCAGCGACTACCGTTTGTCCCTGAAGAACGGGACCCCGGTCAGCGGCGTATTGCCACTGACAAACGAGATGTGCGACGGCGGTGCACGGCCTCTTTGGGCAGGCTATGTCGCCGTGAAAGATGTCGATGCCAGCGTCACAGCCATTACGGAAAAAGGCGGCGCAATTCTCATGCCGCCGCAGGACATTCCGGATGTCGGCCGAATTGCTTTCGTCCAGGACCCGCAGGGAGCACCGTTCTACATCATGCGACCGACGACAGCCGATCAAGCCAGTGAGAGTTTTTCAACGCATGAGCCTCGCGTCGGTCATTGCGCCTGGAATGAACTGATGACCAGTGATCCGGCAGGCGCAAAATCGTTCTACGGCGATCTCTTCGGCTGGATCAGGGCGGAAAGCATGGACATGGGACCGATGGGCGAGTACGAAATGCTGAAAAACGGCGAGACACGCGATTTCATGTTTGGCGGGTTGATGAAAAAGCCGGATGAAATGCCTGTCTCTTTGTGGGGCTTCTACTTTCGTGTGTCCAACATCGACGATGCCGTCACCTATGTAACCGAAAACGGCGGCAGCGTCATCAACGGACCGATGGAAATTCCAGGCGGAGAGTTTGCGCTCAATGGACTTGATCCGCAGGGCGCTGCGTTTTCGCTGGTGGGAAAGCGATAGCCTCGCCACGCCCACGGCATTCCGTCAGCGCAGGAAATATTTGCAATGAGACAACTTGTCGCCTGGAACGTCATGACACTCGATGGCCGGTTTGAAGGTGTCGAGCCATGGCAACTCGATATGCACGGCACGGTCTGGGGAGAAGAGCTGGAGGCGTTCTCGCTTGGCCAGGGTGAGGAGATCGGCACATTGCTGTTCGGGCGACGCACCTACGAAGGCATGCGCGACTACTGGACGAAAGAGGAAGGTCCGATCGCGAGCATGATGAACGGCCTCGACAAGGCCGTTGCTTCCCGTTCACTGGAGGTCGCTGACTGGTCGAACAGCAGGGTGCTGAAAGGTGAAGCCGCCGAAACGGTCAAAGCACTCAAGCAGGAAGACGGCGGTGACGTGTTTGTCTTTGGCAGCGCCGAATTACTCGCAACGCTGATGGCGGAGGACCTGGTGGATGAGTATCGCCTCTGCCTCGCGCCGGTGGTATGGGGCGAAGGCACGCCGTTGTTCAAACCCGAAAGCGGCCGCACCCATTTCAGGTTGCGCGAGAGCCGGCCACTGAAAACTGGCGGCGTGATCCTGTTCTACGAGAAAGAGCGCGGGTAACGGAAAGCCCCTGACCTTTGCGTCAGGCCCGGTAATGGCTGATCTGGACTTCCTCGCCATAGTCGGCGTAATCGCCGTCGGCGCGCAGTGCACGAAATTCTCCCCAGTTGATCGACCGGTAATGTGCCGGATCGTCAGCGTTGATCATTGACGGCAACGGTGCGTAGTCGGTGTCGTAACCGGGATTGAAAAAGTACGGCGCGCTGTAGCGCGCATTGCTGGCGCTTGTAACGACTCGGTGCAGCGCTGCCCGGTACATATCGTTAGACCAGACCTGGACGATGTCGCCGATGTTAATGACGAGCGCATCGTCACGCGGCTCGACCAGGTGCCATTCATTGTCGCGGAATACCTCGAGACCGGGTTGCCCGTCCTGCAGCAGCAGGGTCAGCGCGCCGGCGTCGGTATGATGGCTGATGCCCATGTGGCCGTGCTCGGGCGCGGCGAGTCCATCGGGTCGCGCCGGTTCCTGGCATACCGGGTAGTAGTTGAGCCTCAGAAAACTGGTGTGTGTTTCACCGAAGCCCTCCGCAAGAAATTCAGCCGGCATGCCCAGGTTCGATGACACAGCCGTCAGCAACCGGAATGCGAGGCTTTCGCAGGCGTCCGTGTAGGCCAGGATCGTGTCGCGGAACCCGGGCAGCCCGGCCGGGAACTGCGGCACGAGCCTGTTGCCGTCACCAGGCCCGTAGTCGAAGACCTCCTTCCAGTCCCGAACGTTTTTGGTCAGCTCCTTGTCGTAGAAACCCCAGGGGTTGTCGCGCGTGCGCAGGATGTTCTGCTTCGTCGCCTGCGGCAAGGCGAAGAAAGCCTGCATGGCACCCTCGAGCTGGTCGATCAGCCCCGTGTCAATGCCATGGTTCGTGACCTGGAAAAAACCCCAGTCCCGGCAGGCAACGTCAATCGCAGCCAGCGTCTCCGGGTCGCCCAGCCGGTCGATATCGATTACAGGTACGGAATTCGAGGCCATGCGGATATTCTGGCAGGTTGCGCGAGCCAATGCTGGCGCTAGCCGAGAAGTTTCTGCAGATCCTTCAGCAACGCACGCAGCGAGCCGGTCAGCAGCACAAATTCCGCGTCGAGTCGCGCCAGCGGATCGTTCTCGTCGTCCGGGGCATCGTCCATGCCGAGGAACTTCAGCTTCGTGATCACGCCATTTTCGTCGAGCACGAAACTCATGATGTTGTCGTAGACGAGACCGAGGTGCGTCAGCCGCATACCGTCGACGACGTGGCGCCGGATGGTTGCATCGCTGAGGTCGAAGTTGGTCCAGCGGACCGTTGAGACTTCGTCGCTCGCGGCCTGCATGCGGCACTCGTGTCCCAGCGCAAAATTCGCCGGCACGTCGCCGAGGAACAGGGCCGTCAGGAGTTCGCCAACCGGGCTTTCGAACCGCAGCGGTTCGAGGTCCAGGTCGCCGAACGCGGCTTTCAGACGACGCTCGAAGCGTTCGGCCATCGCCGGCTGTGCGGCGTCGATACAGACTGTCTTGCTGCCGATGTCGACAAAGCCCCAAATACGGTCGGACTTCACCATCGACTTCGGCAACAACTCGTCACGCACCTCGGCCTTGAGGCGCCGCTTCTCCCTGCCGCTCGGCTCCTCGCCCATGCGTTGCCGGTAGTCGTCGATCCGCACGTCGAGCTCTTCATTCACCGCCGCGGCGGGCAACACGCGAGACTGGCTGCGCAGCCGGACGAGGTCCGCCCCGTTCACGCGCCGGGCAAGGCTGTCGCCGGCCTCTGGCGCGGGTGGTTCCCAGCCGTTGCTGCGTACCGTCAGCGGCCCACAGGGCTTGAATGCCGCGCCTTCAAGTGCTGCGGAAAGATCTTCCTCGCTATCTGGCCAGGAATTGCTGAAAGAATAGAGACGAACGTTGCGAAACATGATGTTGCGGGAGCTCCGGACAAAGGCGCGCAGTATGGCAGCATGTGCTGGGCGGAACCAACTGATTTTCCCCGAACCGATATGTATTCAGTATTTGTAGTAAGTTTCCGTGACAACGCGCATTCCTGCGCAAGCAATCACGCAAGAGGCATGGCGAATGCGATTGGGAATCGACCTGGGTGGCACCAAGATCGAGATCCTTGCCCTCAACGACAAGGGTGAGGAGCTGTTGTGCAAACGTATCGCAACGCCGGCAAATAACTACCGTGCAACGCTGCTGGCGCTCCGGGACCTCGTACTCTCGGTTGAGTCGGAGCTTGGCGCAAGCGGCACAGTCGGTATCGGCACGCCCGGCTCGCCATCGCCTGCAAGCGGCCTGATGCGTAACTGCAATTCCACCTGGCTCAACAACCAACCGTTCAAGGGCGACATGGAAGCGTTGCTGGAAAGGGACATTCGCATCAGCAACGACGCCAACTGTTTTGCGTTGTCGGAGGCAACTGATGGCGCGGGTGCCGGTGCAACGACAGTGTTTGGCGTGATCATTGGCACCGGCTGCGGCGGCGGCATTGTTGTTGGCAACCAGCTTGTCGACGGACCCAATGGCTGCGGTGGTGAATGGGGGCACAACTCACTGCCCTGGCCAAAGGACGGCGAACTGCAATCGACAAAGTGCTGGTGTGGCCTGCACGGCTGTATCGAGACCTTCCTGTCGGGCACCGGCCTCGCCGATGACTACGAACGGACATTCGGACGCCGTTTGGCTGCGCCGGATATCGTCGCGGCCGCAAACGACGGTGCTACAGACGCCGAATCGGTCGTTCGCCGGTACGAGTCGCGGCTTGCACGCAGCCTCGCCCAGATCATCAATGTCATCGACCCCGACGTCATCGTACTGGGCGGCGGGATGTCCAATGTCGAGCGCCTGTATGCGAACGTGCCTGCAGCCTGGCCGGACTACGTTTTTTCCGACACCGTTGCGACCCGCCTGCTCCCGCCCCGGTTCGGTGACTCCAGCGGCGTACGTGGCGCGGCCTGGCTGTGGGACTGACGGGCGCACCACCCGGCTGCACACAAAAGCCCTGAATACCCTGCGGTTCGCGGATGTTTCGGCCAGATTTCCGAATCATTTGACACGCTGATCTCGGCGAGCGATTGTAGTTGCCAGACGTCGACTCCCGGAGGCCCGCATGAGCAATACGATCACGATTAATGGTGAAACGGTCACGATCGAGAGTGACGAGTCGATGCCCCTGCTCTGGTACCTGCGCGACACGCTGTCGATGAAAGGCACCAAGTTCGGCTGTGGCAGAGGCCTCTGCGGGGCCTGCACGGTGCATGTCGACGGACGCGCCGTCCGGTCGTGCCTGACACCGGTCAGCAGTGCCTTCGGCAAATCCGTGACCACGATTGAAGGGCTTTCCGAGGACGGCTCGCACCCGTTGCAGCTCGCGTGGCTCAAGCACAATGTGCCGCAATGCGGTTATTGCCAGGCCGGGCAGATCATGGCGGCGGCCGACTTCCTGAGCCAGAACCCGTCACCCACCGCCGAGGAAATCGACTCCGCGATGTCCGGCAACATCTGTCGCTGCGGCACCTACGTCAGAATTCGAAAAGCCGTCGCGGATGCGGCTGACCAGATGGAGAAGGCCGATGGATAAGCTCATGCTGACCAAGATCGACCGCCGCACCTTTTTGCGCAACACCGCTGCCGCCGCCGGCACCCTGTCTGCAGGCGGCTTGTTCCTCGGGCTGGGCAACACGGCGACCGCCAAAGCCGATTCTGCGTTTTCACCCAACGCCTTCCTGCACATCGCGCCGAACGGCGATACGACGTTGTGGTGCGGACGCTGTGAAATGGGCCAGGGCATCAGCACGTCGTTGCCGTCGGCAGTGGCCGACGAACTGGAAGCCGACTGGTCACGCGTGACAATCCTGCAGGGCGACGCGGATGAGAAATACGGCCCACAGGCAACCGGTGGCTCACGCAGCATCAATACGATGCTCGAACCCATGCGCCAGGCAGGTGCTGCAGGCCGCGAGATGCTGGTCGCGGCCGCCGCGGCCACCTGGGGCGTGCCGGCCGCCGAGTGCGAGGCAAAGAATCACTTCGTCTATCACAAGGAAAGCGACAAGCGGCTGGGATACGGCGAACTCGCGGCGACAGCCGCGGAGCAGCCGGTGCCGGAAACTCCCAGGCTGAAGAGCCGCGACGAGTTCCGCTACATCGGCAAGTCGCTGCCGCGGCACGACCAGGGCGCCGTGGTTGTCGGCGAGCGCGTTTACGGCTCAGACGTTGTCGTTCCGGGCATGAAATACGGTGCTGTCATGCACGTCCCGGTGCTCGGGGGCTCGGTGAAGAGCGTCGATAGCAGCGGCCTCGGCGATCTTGCGGATCGCGTCCAGGTCGTCACGATTGACCGCCTGGAACGTCCTTACGGTTCACTCGGCGCCGTCGGCGTTGTGGCCGACAACACCTGGATCGCACAACAGGCCCTGAACCGGCTGAAGTTCGAATGGGACCGCGGCCCGCATGCCGTGTACAACACCGACTCCTATAAAGCCGAGCTGGTTGAGAGCGTGGAGGCGCCGGGCACAAGCGTGTCCGAGCGCGGCGATGTCGATGCAGCACTGGAATCCGCTGCCGTGAGCCACGCAGCCACCTACGTCGGTGGTCACCTGTCACATTCGCCGATGGAGCCGATGGCGAGTTGCGTCGACGTTGGCGACGAGCACTGCGAAGTGTGGGCGTCAACGCAGGATCCGGCGGGCATCCAGGAAACACTGGCTGCCTTCCTCGGACGGGAGAAGGACGACATCACGGTGCACGTGATGGCAGCCGGCGGCGCGTTCGGCCGCAAGTTCATGTGCGACTACGTGCACGAAGCAGCAGCGCTGTCGCAGGCGGCAGGCGCACCGGTACAGCTGACCTGGTCGCGCGAAGAGGACACACGCACCGGCTATTACCATCCGTGTAACGCACAGCACATTGCCGGCTCTATCGATTCTGACGGCAATGTCAGCGGCTGGTTGCATCGCGCCGCGTTCCCGACAATAGCCAGTCTGTTCGACCCGACCAACACGGGTCCCGGCGAACGCGAGATGGGCGACATCATTCGGCAACCGCTGGCCATAGCGAATTTCCGAGCCGAGGTGGGCGAGGCGTCGGCGCACACGCGTATTGGCTGGTGGCGCGCGGTCTACAACATCTTCTTCGGCTTCGCGATCAACGTCTTCGTCGACGAATTGTCGCGCAAGGCTGACAAGGACCCGGTCGAAGTCTTTCGCAAGATGTACAGCGACTATCGGGGCGAAGGTGAAGAGAATGCCCGACGCGCCCTCGCCGTTCTGAACAAGGCGGCCGACATGGGTGGCTGGGGACGCGAAGTGCCGGATGGACACGGCCTCGGCATCGCCGTGCACTACAGCTTCTCCTCGTTCACCGCGATGATGGTGCATGTCGAAGTGGACGGCGACGACATCAAGGTGCACCGGGTGGATTGCGCGGTCGATTGCGGGCTGGTGCTGACCCCGGACATTGCCACCGCGCAGATGGAAGGTGCGGTGATCATGGGCATCGGCCTCGCGTTGAATACCGAGATCAGGTTCGAGGATGGCGCGGTCGTGAATTCCAACTTCCACGACTACCCGGTGGCGCGCATCGGCAATACACCGACGGAAATCAACGTCGAGTTCATCGGCCAGGAGAACACGTCAACCGGGCTCGGCGAACCCGGTGTGCCGACGTTCGCACCGGCACTGATCAACGCGATCTATGACGCCAGCGGCAAGCGCTATCGTTCACTGCCGATCCGGGGGAGTGCGTAGCCGATCAAGTCGCCAATCACCAGGCGTATTCGACGATCAGGCCGAGCAGCGGCAGGGTTTCCTCCTCCTCGTCAACGATTTCCCCGGTCAGGATGTTGAACTCGGGCTGCAGGCCGGCCGGCCCGCCATAGACGTTCAGCACATCCGCGAACAACACCAGGTCCACCGGGCCGATCCGGCGACGATAGTCGACGCGCACATCGAGCGAATGGAATGCATCGCCCCTGACTGCGTTCAAATCGAACCGTTCTTGCGAATAGCGCACCGGCGAGTCTGGCGCCAGCACGTCATCGTGTACGACGTAGCGGTACGTCGGCAGCCCGGAGCCGTACTTCCAGCGCGCTGCCAGCTGCCAGCGGTCGTTGATCTCCCAGCGCCCGCCAACGGCGACGAAGTGCTCGCGGTTGAAGTCCCAGTCATACTCACCACGTCCGTCATTGTCGTCCACCCGGTAGCGATTCCAGGAATAGACGAAGTCGGCCGACCAGCCCTGCTCGAACGTGCGCGTCAACACGACGTCCACGCCGGCGTTGGTGCCCTCGCCATCATTCGAGATCCCAGCGTCCGTACGGCCGCTATGAACGAACTGGTTGTCCAGGTCCTGGTAGTACGCCTCGACGAGCAGGCCAAGGTTGTCGCTAAAGCGATAGTCAAAGCCCAGGCTGAAATGCGCAAGCCGCTCACTTTCGAGGTCGAAGTTGTCCGGGTCTGCAGCACGCGCGAGGTTGGTTGGCGACTGGTAGAAGATGCCGGCTGTCGCTGAAAACCGCAGCCTGGGCGACATCGCATAATTGAAGCCGAATCGTGGCGACACCAGGTCCTCGTCACCGAAGCCGTTATGATCGTAGCGGATGCCCGCACGGAAATTGGCATCACCCCAGTCGAACACCTGCTCGCCATACGCGGCGTAGTTGGTTTCGCTGGCGCTGTAGATCGAGTCGATCGCATCCGGTTGCAACACGATGTAGTTGGCACCCGGGGGGCGCGGATCGTCGGAATCGTAGATATAGCGTATCCAGTCCTCGCGCAGCTCCGTCGAGTAGTCGATGTCGTTGCTCGTGAGGTGCAAGCCGGCGCGGAATATCCCGAGGCCGTTGCCGAACGACACATCGCTGCGCCAGCCGAACTCCGATTCCTTTTCCTGCACGGTCAGGAGTTGCTCGCGAACGGGCACCTGCTCGGCGGGTGTACCCGGCGGCACCAGGTCGGGATAGGCCTCGCCTTCGGACGACACCCGGTCGCTCTCACGGTAGTAGATTCGGTTGGTCCATTCGCCATCGTTGCCGAACATCCGCCGCCAGGTGCCACCGATCAGCGTGAGGTCCTGGTCTTCGTTCTGTAGCGTGACGTCCTCGATGCCCTCGTCCGCCTCGGCGGCGAGGATGTGGTTGACGTCCCGCGCATACTCTTCGGGCACGTAGATGGCGAGAAACTCGAACTCGTCGTCATCAAGGCGTGTATGTGTCTTCAGGATCACGTCCGTGGAGACCGGCGCACCCAGCGACTCCTCTTCGATGATCTCGAACAGCTGGCCGAAGTCGAAGCGCCGCGCCTCGATAAACATCGTCGTGTTGTCGTGGAAGCCGCTCGGTCCCTCGTAGAGGAACTCGGCGCCGGCGAGATCGAGACGCAGGCTGCCGACAGGCGACGGCGCACCATCCACGACCTCGAGTTGCAGCAGCGATGC
>JAUIDP010000116.1 GCA_030429005.1 Gammaproteobacteria bacterium
AATCTCGACACGCTCGAGCGCGGATGATGCAAGCCAAGTTCGCGTACGGAAGTAGCAATGCGTTCGGCGAACTCACGCACGCCGGTTTCGTCTGACGCATGTGACAACACGACGAGCTCGTTACTGTCCAGTCGACCGATTACGTCACTGGCGCGGCGCAGGCAACGTCGTACTGCCTGCCCGACCCGCCGCAAACACGAATCAGTCGCATGTTGGCCGAACACATCGGTATAAGCCGAAATCTCGTCCAACCTGAAGACAACGATTGCCAGCGCCCGCTGTTCACGACGGGCAACCGCCCAGTCGTGGGCCAGTATCTCGCGAAATGCGCTGGCGTTGAGCAGGCCGGTAACCGGATCGTCGCGCGACAGGTCGCGGATCCTGCGCTTGGCCTTCAGCAATTCATGGTGTATTTCCGTGCCGGCAACCGCGCCGAGGCCGGCGCGCCAGAATGCAGCGTAGAACCGCGGCAATTTCTCGCTGGCCAGCATCAGGGGCCTGAGAGCCAGCAGGTACTCCCGGCCACCGAGTTCGATCGGCACGCTGGTCTCGTCATTCGAGCGAATCGCCTCCGAGATGTCGAGAGCGAGGTCCCTGCCGACGAGCTGCTCGACGACATCAGCAAAGGGCTGATTGCGCATATCCTTGCCGCCGATCGATTCAAATGCGGCATTCGCCAGGGCTACCGGCCAGTCCGGGTGGTCCACGCGCACCAGCAATAATGGCTCGGCCGATGCTGCGATCACCTGCTCCAGGATTTTCCGGTTGATCGACTTCAAGCATCCAGCTCCAGCTGCGGCCGCTCGCTGAATCGACCCACCGCCGCACTCGCCTGTTGCCAGTGCTCGCTGGCCAGCAGCGTCTCGCGCATGACCTGGCCGGTACCGTGCAGGCGAGCCAGCCGTACCAGTGACAGTGGATTGGAATACGCATTCAGTGCATCGACCGTCTTGCGCGCGGCATTGCGGTCATTGCAAACCAGCACCATATCGCAACCCGCAGCAAGCGCCCGCTGCGCGCGCTCCGGCATTGTTCCGTAAGACTCGGTCGCTTTCATGCTCAGGTCATCGCAAAACACGGCGCCGCCGAAACCGACCCGGTTGCGCAATTCGTTTTCGATCCAGTAACGGGAAAAACCGGCCGGCATATCATCCAGCTCCCGGTAGATGATGTGCGCCAGCATGACGCCCGCGATCAGGCCGTTTGCATTCAGGCGCTCGTAGGGACGCATGTCATCCAGCAGGATGCTGTACTCACGCCGGTCGATCGGCAATTTCAGGTGCGAATCGGCAACCACGGCACCGTGTCCCGGGAAGTGCTTGGCCACGGCGGCCATGCCGGCTGAACGCAAGCCCCGGCAAAACTCCGCCGCCAGTTCACTGACGGCGTCCGGCTTGGCATGAAAAGCGCGATCGCCGATGATCTCGCTGACGCCCCAGTCCAGGTCGACGCAGGGCGCGAAGCACAGGTCGATACTTGCGGCACGCAGCTCGGCACCGATCAGCCAGCCGGTCTCGCGCGCCAGCGACAGGCCGCCCGCCGGGTCACGGTGATATTCCCGACCGATGAGGCGCATCGGCGGAATTGCGGAGAAACCGTCGCGAAAACGCTGGACACGGCCGCCTTCATGATCGACCGCCACCAGTAACGGCGGGCTGCGCAAAGCCCGAATTTCTGCCACGAGGTCCGCGATTTGCGCCGGCGACTCGTAATTGCGCGTAAACAGGATCACGCCACCGACAGCCGGCTCTCGCAGCAACTCCCGATCGGCCGGCGTCAGCGCTAGCCCGTCGACATCGAGCATGACAGGTCCCAGAGACATATCCAGATTCTACATAACCGTTCTAAACAATTGTAATCATTATTTATTTTTCGTGAAAACAGCGATCGATTCGACGTGGGCCGTGTGCGGAAACATGTCGATGATCCCGGCCGTCTGCAGCTTGTAGCCAAGCTCGTTGACCAGTGTCCCGGCATCGCGCGCCAGCGTGCCCGGATGGCAGGACACGTAGACAATACGCGAAGCACCTGTCTGCCGCATATGCTGGACAACCTCGGCCGCGCCGGAGCGTGCCGGATCGAGCAGTACGCGATTCCAGCCGCCGCAAAACCAGCTTTCGCGGCCGCTGACCTCGGCCAGGTCGGCTTTCCGGAACCGCGCGTTGACGATGCCATTGAGGCGCGCGTTCCGTTCCGCGGCGGCAACCAGCCCGGCATCCCCTTCCACCCCCAATACCTCCTTGCACTGGCGCGCCAGCGGCAACGTGAAGTTTCCAAGCCCGCAATAGAGGTCCAGCACCTTGTCATCGCTGCCGATGTCGAGCAGACGGGTCGCCAGCGCCACCATTTTCTCGTTGATCGCGTGGTTGACCTGCACGAAACCGACCGGGTCGAACTCGACCCGCACGCCGGAGTCGCGCAGCGTGTAATACAGTGGTTCAGGTTCGGCTTCGGCGTGCAACAATTGCACCGAGTCGAGCCCCTTGGGCTGCAGGTAAATGCGCACGTCGTGGCGCTCGCCGAATTGCACCAGTTGCTGAAGATCGTCCGCTGTCGGCGGATCCAGCACACGAAATACGAGCGCCGTCGCGTTTTCCCCGACAGCAACCTCGATTTGCGGTATGCGCGCGCGGACCGACAGCGCGGCCAGCAGTTCGCTCAACGGGCTGACCAGACTGTCAACGGGCTTCGCGAGCACTTCGCAACGATGCATGTCGGTAATAAACGGCGCATGCCGCTCACGGAAACCGACGAGAACGCGGCCCTTGGCGGGCACATCCTTTACGGCGAGCCGCGCTCGACGACGGTAATGCCATGCGGGCGCCACCAGTGGTTCCAGCCACTCGGCCGGCGAAACCCGGCCGATACGCTCGAGATTGTCCCTGAGCGCCTGGAACTTGATGGCACGCTGCTGTTCCTCGGTCACATGCTGCAAGGCGCAGCCGCCGCAGCGGCCGAAGACCTCGCAACGCGCTTCAATTCGGTCAGGCGAGGCCTGCAGGACTTCCAGCAATTCGGCCTCGTCAAAGTTCCGCCGAAACTTGCGCCGCTGGAAGCGAACTTCTTCGCCTGCCAGTGCGCCGGCCACGAATACCTTTTTGCCGCCGGTATCGGCAATTCCACGGCCGTCATGTGTCACGCTGGTGATTTGCGCCGTTTCCGGCTCTCTCGATCGGCGCCGCGCCATTTTATGCCCTAACCCGCCGGCCAGGCGGCAATAAACTCGTTAAAGTGCGGGACATCCATTGCCGTCAAAGTCGTTCGCACCAGCTCGAGCTCACGCTGCAGATCGTTGTCATCCAGGTTACCGCGCATATGTTCGAAACGCAGGAAAACCAGCCAGGTATTGACAACATCTGTCTCGCAGTAGTCCCGGATATCACGAATGCCACCAGCCAGGAACTTGTCCCAGACCTGGTCACCACTCATGCCGAGCTTCCCCGGGTAGCCGAGCAGCACAGCCGTTTGGTCAAGACTGGCGCGGGCGCGAGGCTGGAACCCGGCGAGAACATCCATCAGGTCGATGTGTCGCCAATGATAGCGGCTCAGGTAGTTATTGAACCGGAATTCGCGATCCGTATCGCCCTGTTCCCAGTAGCGTGGTGCCTGCACGCTGTGCTTCAGGGCACGATAGTGCAACACCGGAAGATCGAATCCGCCGCCATTCCACGACACCAGGTCCGGCGTATAGCGATTGATTCCATCGAAGAAGCGCCGCACCAGTTCGGCCTCGTCGGCGCCCTCATCGCCCAGGCTCCATACTGTGAAAGATTCACCGCGGCGCAACGCCACGGATATCGCAACGATCCTGTGCTGGTGCAGCGGCAGGAAATCGCTGCCACTCTTCTGTTGCTGCTGAAAAAACATCGCCGTAGCAACGGATTCGTCGTCGAGACCGTCGAGGTCATACATGCGCCTGCCAAATTCGACATCCGGCACTGTTTCGATATCGAAGGAAAAACAGTTCACTGCGTGCTCTCCGCTGTCTCCACCACCGCAAACGCAATGATCAGTCCCGCATCGTCAGTCAGGCTCACGTGTCCGTTGCCAATGCCAAGGCGATCGCAAACCGCTCGTCCGCGCTCCGACCAGATTATCAGCGGGCGCCCCCAGTCGTTGTTGGTTATGCCGACGTCCCGCAGCCAGATCCCGTGGCGGAACCCGGTGCCCATCGCCTTGACCGCCGCTTCCTTGCCGGCGAAACGCATGGCCAGGAAGCGGACCGGCCACTTGCTGCGTTGGAACAGTTCGAGCTCTTCCGGCATCAGGATGCGCTTGACGAAGTGCTCGCCAAATCGTTCATAGCTCGCCTGGATCCTGGCGAGCTCGACGATGTCGGTGCCCACGCCGAAAATCACCGGAACATCATCCGCCGCGCGCCGCCGTCATCAACCGCTTCATTTCTCCTACGGCAACGGCCAGTCCGTCAAAGACCGCGCGCGAGATGATGGCATGTCCGATATTCAATTCGACAATCTCCGGAATTCGCGCGATCTCGGCGACGTTGCCGTAGTGCAGTCCGTGGCCGGCATTGATAACGAGCCCGAGGCTGCTGCCGTAGGTGGCGGCCTCGACTACGCGACCCAGTTCCTTTGCCTGCGCGGCACCTTCC
>JAUIDP010000117.1 GCA_030429005.1 Gammaproteobacteria bacterium
GATTTAGTTAGCAAAAACAGCGGCTTAGTAGTATACTGTATGTATTCACAGTATCTCATTCTCAGCGGAGGAAGCCGTGCAAACCGCCACTGTCAGCGCCATTCTGGATACGCCATCCACCAGCTATTCCACCAGCCAGTGCAGCGCCGCCGAGGCAGCCCGCCTGGGCGAACAGATCACCGAGTTGTGCAGCTACCTGTACGCCGCCGAGGCAAAGTTGCTCGCGTTGATTCGCGAGTTCGACGAGAAGAAAGGCTGGGCGGAGCAGGGGTTCTACTCCTGTGCTCACTGGCTGAACTTCAAGTGCGGCATCGGCATCAACGCGGCGCGGGAGAAAGTGCGGGTGGCCCGGGCACTGGTCGAACTGCCGGAAACTTCCGCCCGGCTGGCGAAAGGGGAGCTCAGTTACTCGAAGGTTCGGGCGATGACCCGCGTGGCCACACCGGAGAATGAAGGTGCATTGCTGAACATCGCCAGGCACGGCACGGCCCACCATGTCGAGAAGCTCGTGGCGAAGTACCGCAGTGCGAAAAGGGCACAGGCTGCAGCCCTGGCCGAAGAACAGTATCGCGATCGTGAGCTGAGCCACTACTACGATCACGACGGTTGCCTGGTGATCAAGGCACGGCTGCCGGCCGAGCAGGGGGCAATGATTATCAAGGCGCTGGAGATGGCGCTGGAGCCGAACTTTCCGGCTGCCGAGGAGGGCAAAGCCGACACGGACGATGCATCGGCAAGCGGGCAACAACCGGTTGCCGCCCGGCGTGCCGATGCGCTGGCCCGGATCGCCGAGGCCTACCTGGGCAACGATGCGCACACCGGTTCCACGGCCGACCGTTACCAGGTGGTCGTACACGTTACCGCGGAAACGTCAGAGATCGAGGGCGGCCCCCACGTTACCGCGGAGACGTCTCGCCGGATTGGCTGCGACAGCACGATCGTGCGGGTCACCGACGACGACAACGGCGAACCGTTGTCCATCGGACGCCGTTCACGCACGATTCCGCCGGCGATACGGCGGGCATTACGCCGACGGGACGGCGGTTGCCGCTTCCCGGGCTGCACCCATACCCGGTTTGTCGATGGTCACCACATCGTGCACTGGGCGGACAATGGCGAGACGAGCCTGGATAACCTGGTTTTACTGTGCCGGCACCATCACCACCTGGTGCACGAGGGTGGTTTTGCCTGTGAGAAGTCGGGTAACGGCGAAGTAACGTTCCGGGACCGGAGTCAGCGCCCGCTGCCAACCTATGCCGAGCTGCCGAGAGTCGCGAGCGACGAGGCACTGCAACGCTGGCTGGACAATGCATACTTGGAAGCTGCCGCCGACGGCGACGGCTGTGATGCAAAGTGGTATGCCGGCGACCGCATCGACTGGCACATGGCGGTGGATGCGCTGTTTTCGCCGTCGTAGCACCTCGCGGTCCTGTCATCAATATCTTGCCGTATCCACTATAATCCCGCCCGCCATGCTCGCCCTGACGAACATCGCGTTGCGACGCGGCCGCAAGGTCCTGATCGAGAACGCCAACCTGCAGGCTCACGCCGGTCAACGGCTGGGCGTGATCGGCCCTAATGGCAGCGGCAAGTCATCACTGTTTGCGATGTTGCTGCGTGAGCTGGAACCGGATGACGGTGATCTCACGCTGGACCCGCGCTATGAAATTGCCCATGTCGCGCAGGAGAATCCGTCCGGCCGCGAATCGGCGGTCGACTTCGTCATGGATGGCGACCGCGAGTTGCGCCAGTTGCAGTCGGCCATTGCCGATGCCGAAAGTGCAGAGGAAACCGGCGAGACACACCTGCTGTACGAGCGCATGGAAACGATTGACGGCTATACGGCCGAGTCGCGCGCTTCGCGCTTGCTGCACGGTCTCGGGTTTGCAGCGGACGAGTACGGCAACCCGGTAGATTCGTTCTCCGGCGGCTGGCGGATGCGGCTTGGCCTCGCCCGGGCGCTGATGTGCCGGTCGGATGTCCTGCTGCTCGACGAGCCGACCAATCATCTCGACCTGCCAGCCATCCTGTGGCTCGAGCGCTGGCTGAAACAGTACGAAGGCATCCTGCTCGTGATCTCGCATGACCGGGATTTTCTTGATGAGGTCTGTACCCGCATCGCGCATATCGAGAATTGCACGCTCAAATTGTTCACTGGCAATTACAGCCAGTTCGAAACATTGCGTGCCGAGCAACTCGCGCTACAACAGGCGATGTACGTCAAGCAGCAAAAGCAGATCAAACACATGCAAAGCTTTGTTGACCGCTTTCGCTACAAGGCATCCAAGGCACGCCAGGCGCAAAGCCGGATCAAGATGCTGGAACGCATGGAGCAGATTGCGCCTGCGCATGTCGACTCACCGTTCCAGTTTCATTTCATGGAGCCGGAGAAGCAGCCACAACACCTTCTTGGGCTTGCCGATGCCGCGGTCGGCTACGGCGACAAGGTCGTGCTCGACGACATCGGCCTGAACCTGATGGCGGGTGACCGCATTGGCCTGCTCGGCATGAACGGCGCGGGCAAGTCGACGCTGGTCAAAGCGCTGTCGAGCGGCAGTACGCTCCTGAAGGGTGAACGACACCTGAGCAAGGACACGCAAATCGGCTACTTTGCGCAGCACCAGCTGGAACTGCTGCGCCCGGAGCACAGCCCGATCGATCATTTGCGCGACTACGCACCTGGCGACCGGGAACAGGATCATCGCAACTACCTGGGTTCATTCGGTTTCAGTGGTGAGCGCATCTTCGAGCCGGTTGCGCCGTTTTCCGGCGGGGAGAAAGCGCGTTTGGTGCTGGCGCTGATGATTCGCCAGGGTCCCAACCTGCTGCTGCTCGACGAGCCGACCAACCACCTCGACCTCGAAATGCGCCAGGCGTTGAGCGTGGCGCTGATCGAGTACACCGGGGCGCTGGTCGTCATTTCGCACGATCGTCACCTGTTGAGAAGCGTTTGCGACGAGTTGCTGATCGTGCATGACGGTACGGTCGATCGCTTCGATCGCAGTCTCGACGATTACCCGGCCTGGCTCCGGGAGCAGGAGGAAGCGGCCGAAAAGATTGCCGACAAATGGCAGGACGCTCCTGCCAGGCGGGTCAACAAGAAGCAGCAGCGGCAGGAACAGGCACAGCGGCGCCAACGGCTCAAGCCGTTGCAGGACAAGGTGCGCAGGGTCGAGGACGAGCTGGCGGAGCAGCGCAGCCGGTTAACCGGGATCGAGACCTTGCTAGCGGACGAATCGCTGTACGCGGATGGAGCGCGCAAGGAAGAAGTGACCGGTCTGCTACAGGAGCAGGCTGCCGTCAGGGAGAGCATCGCGTCGCTGGAATATGCGTGGCTTGAAGCCAGCGAGCGCCTCGAGCAGGCGAGTTGAAGTCGGTGTGCGGGCGAGAACGTTGATCGGCCGTGCCCGGGCGGCTGCCCGCGATACGGTTGCGAGCCATTCGCGTATGAGTACACTGCCTGATCTCTTTCTGCCCGGGTTTAATACCATGCGACTCAATCCTCACACTGTTTTGCTGGCCCTTGCGGCGTCAGTCACGGCCAATGCCGGCACACTGCATGACGATCGCGAAGTGCACCTGGCAGATGTGCAGCAGATGACATTTGGTGGCGAAAATGCCGAGGCATACTGGTCTCCCGATGGCAAGGAGCTGGTCTTCCAGTCAACCCGGCCACCGCTGGCCTGCGACCAGATTTTCACGATGCCGGTCAGCGACCCGGCTGCGGTCAACATGATCTCGACGGGCGAGGGCAGGACCACGTGCGCGTATTTCACTGCGGACAACGAGCGCATCATCTATTCGTCGACACACGCCAGCATGCAGGCATGCCCGGCGCCGCCCGACCATTCGCAGGGTTACGTCTGGCCGATCTACAGCGAATACCAGATTTACAGTGCGAAACCCGATGGCAGCGACCTCAAGGCCCTGACCGACACACCGGCTTACGATGCGGAGGCTACCGTCTGTTCGCGGGACGGCTCCATCATCTTTACGTCAACGCGTGACGGCGACCTCGACCTGTATCGCATGGATGCCGATGGCAGCAACGTCAAACGCCTGACCGAGACGCCGGGCTACGACGGCGGTGCGTTTTTCTCACAGGATTGTTCCAGGATTGTCTGGCGTGCGTCGCGACCGACAGGCGAGGCGCTCGAGGATTACCAGCGGTTACTGGGCGAAGGCCTGATCCGACCGGGCAAGCTCGAGATCTTCGTCGCCGATGCGGACGGCAGCAACGTACAGCAGGTCACATACCTTGGCGGCGCGAGTTTCGCGCCGTTTTTTACGCCGGATGCAAAGCGCATCCTGTTCTCGACCAACCATCACGATCCGCGTGGCCGCGAGTTCGACATCTTCGCCATCAACGTGGATGGCACAGGGTTGGAACAGGTGACTTACACACCCGGATTCGACGGCTTTCCGATGTTCTCGCCGGACGGTGCATGGCTGGCATTCGGTTCGAACCGGAACCAGGCAAACGACGGTGATACCGATGTTTATGTAGCGCGCTGGGTCGATACGCCACCCCCGGCAACGGACTCAGCGGCTGATCGGGTTGCGGCAGATGTCGCATGGCTC
>JAUIDP010000001.1 GCA_030429005.1 Gammaproteobacteria bacterium
TAACCCTGTAACCGGGGGAGAAAATTCGTGACAGTTACTACTTACACCTTTTTTCGCGAAAAAGGTGTAAGTAGTAACTGTCACGAATTTTCTCCCCCGGTGTTATTTTGGACGAAGTCCGTCACCAGGGTACGCAGGTCGATCAACCGGCCGTGGAAAAAGTGTTCGGCGTCCGGGACCACGGCCAGCTCCGGCCCGGGTTTGAGGTCATTGAACCACTCAATCGTCTCATTGATATCGACCAGCTCATCCTGATCGCCCTGCACGATCAACCACGGGCACTCCGGTTGCTCCGCTAATCCGCTGGCAAAACGACTGACCGCTGGTGCCACCGTAATCAGCCCATCGACCGGTTCCTGCACTGCAGCGCGCAGCGCCATCGCCGCACCGAATGAAAAACCTGCCAGCCACACCGGCTGCGACGGGTATTCATCCCGCATCCAGCGCAATGCGGCCAGCGCATCATCCACTTCGCCGTTGCCCTCGTCGTACTCGCCGGCACTCCCCTCGGTGCCGCGAAAGTTGAAGCGCAACGCGGCGAAGCCGGCGCGCAGGAAGCTGCGAGCCAGCGTATGCGCCACCTTGTTGTGCATCGTGCCACCGTACTGCGGATGCGGGTGACAGACGACGACTGCGCCAGCGGGCCCGGTATCGCCCGGCGTCTCGAGGATCGCTTCCAGCGTGCCGGCCGGGCCGGCCAGGGTGGTCTTCTGAGTTATCGGTGGCTTGACGCTCATGCATTCGTCCAATATTGTCTTAAGTGAATGTTATTGCTGAAAAATATAGAATCACGCAATTCCGCATAAAACGGGGCCACAACCGGTCTATGGCTAGCCGCATCGATCTAGAGGCACAGTACTGTGCCCAAAACTACAAGCCCTTGCCAGTCGTCCTGACCCGGGCCGAGGGCGTCCACGTCTGGGACGAGGACGGCAACAAATACCTCGACATGATGAGCGCCTATTCGGCAGTCAGCCACGGCCACGCGAATCCGCGTCTTGTCAGGCTTGTCCAGGAACAGGTCGCACAGCTGAACATCGTGTCGCGGGCTTTTTACACGGACCGGCTCGGGCCATTTCTCGAACGCATCTGCCAACTGACTGGCCAGGATATGGCATTGCCGATGAACACCGGCGCCGAAGCGGTAGAAACGGCGATCAAGGCCGCGCGAAAATGGGCCTACA
Organism: Gammaproteobacteria bacterium; assembly: GCA_030429005.1. Taxonomy (GTDB): domain Bacteria; phylum Pseudomonadota; class Gammaproteobacteria; order Steroidobacterales; family Woeseiaceae; genus UBA1847. Next base: position 1,185 of record JAUIDP010000001.1, read on the forward strand.
CCGTCAAGGGAGTGGCCACGGACCAGGCCGAGATCATCGCCTGCACCGGCAATTTTCACGGCAGGACGATTGCGATCGTCGCCATGTCCGACGAACCGCAGTACCAGGCCGGTTTCGGGCCATTCCCGCCGGGGTTCAGACTGGTCGAGTACGGCAATATCGATGCACTGCGCGAGGCGATTACCGATAACACGGCCGCGTTCCTCGTTGAGCCCATCCAGGGCGAGGGCGGCATTATCGTACCGCCCGACGGCTACCTGAAAGCAGCAGCTGAGCTGTGTCGCGAACGCAATGTGCTGTTGATTGCAGACGAGATCCAGACAGGCCTTGGCAGGACCGGCAAGTTGCTGGCCTGTGAGCACGACGATGTACACCCGGACGGATTGATTCTTGGCAAAGCGCTTGGCGGTGGCATCCTGCCGGTCTCGATGTTCCTGGCGCGCCGCGACGTCATGGAGGTCTTCACGCCCGGGGACCACGGCAGCACCTTCGGTGGCAATCCGCTGGCCGCAGCGGTCGGCCTGGAAGCACTGAATATACTGGTCGAGGACAACCTGGCGCAGCGCAGCGCGGACCTCGGCACATACCTGCTCGAGCAACTGCGTGAGATCGACACGCCGCTGATCCGGGAATTGCGCGGGCGCGGACTGTTTGTCGGCATCGAGATCGACCCGTCGCTGGCGAGCGCTCGGCAGGTTTGCGAGGCACTGATGAAGCGCGGTTTGCTCAGCAAGGAGACCCATGAGACCGTCGTCCGGCTCGCGCCGCCACTGGTCATCGACCAGGCGGAAATCGACTGGGCGGTTCAACAGATTCGCGAAGTCCTGCAGGAAATTGATCGTGTACGGCTGGCCTCGTAGGACACCCGGATATGCCTGAAATGTCAGTAATGCTCATCGGAATGCTCGTCGCGGCACTGCTGCTCGGGGTCGTGCTTGGCTGGGCGGCCCGGAGCAAGCGTGGCAACAGTGAGAAGCTGGCCATCAACCGGGGCTGGCAGGAACAGCTCGAGGCGCAGCGGCACGAACACGAACGCCTGCTCGAACAGAACAAGAGCCTGATGGAGCAAAACAGCCAGTACCAGGCATCCAACAAGGACTCGAAAATGCGCGCCAGCGAATTGTCGGACGCATTGAAAGAAGCCTTTGCGCGCCGCGACGAACTGCAGCGGCAGATCAAGGACATCCGCAATAATCTCGAGGCGACAGTAGAACAGCGCGACCAGTTACAGAGCGAGGTCGACAGTCGCAGCGACGTGCACAACGACAATACAGAGGCGCTGCGTGAACGTGACGAGACCATTGCACGGCTACGGACCGAATTGAGCAGTTGGCAGCAACGCGTACCGCCACTGGTGGAGCGTTTTCGCATCCGCAACGAAGAGGCGCAGCTGCTCGAAGACGAGCTGGCCGCCGCCAGGGACCAGGTGCAGGCGCTCGAAGACATGATCGGCTCGGACCAGACACGCGTCGAGCCGGTCGATCCGGAAGCGCTTGGCGAGTCGCTGGATGCGTCCAATGATCCTGACGATGACAGGGCCGATTTTGCCGAGTACACCGACAATGACTTCGACTACAAGCCCGAGCTGGCGCCCGGCGACGAGAGCACGCAACGGGACAACCTCAAGATGATCAAAGGCGTCGGCCCGGCCATCGAAAAAACCCTGAATGAGATGGGTATTGTGCGCTTCCAGCAAATCGCCGACATGAGCGAGTACGACATCGACCGTGTTGCCCGGCGACTGAAGGGGTTCCGCAGCCGGATTTATCGCGAGGACTGGATCGGCCAGGCTCGCGAGTACCTGGACCGGAAGCTGGGCGACTCGGCGTAGCGCAATGTCCGCAGAGCGCCGCGCCGCATTGCGTCGTGTCCTGACGTTTGCCCTGCTCGCCGTCGGCGTCTTGCTCGCGCACCGGCTCGACATCGCGCTGCTGCGCGAAACTGCCGACGACGCCATCGTCCGGCAGTCGGACCAGCCCCGGCTACAAGTCAGCTTCGGTCGCTCCCGCCTCGCCGTCCGCGCAGCCACGGTATCGACAGACCACCAGCAGGCCCTGCAAGCGCTGCTGGCCGAGCAGTTTGCCGGCGCCAGAATTGAGACCGAGTTTCGTAGCGGACTGCTGTTGCCTGACACCTGGGAAACGATCAGTGCGCGCGTGCTCAACCTCATCGCCACGACGACATCGGCGCAGGCAGTCGTCGACAGCCAGGGCATCAGGATTCATGGCATCACCGCGAATGTGGACGACTACCGGTCCCGCCTTGAATCTTTGCGAGGCGTCGCGGGAGACTCAGTGGAAATCGACTCCGCCGTCACGGCGGTTGGCCCGCTCCCCCGGTCGCAGGCACTTTGCGCGCGGAATTTCGCGACGATTATTGAACGCGCCGCCGCCGCGCAGCCGATCCGGTTTCGCCTGTCCGGCACAGAATTGAGCGACGCTGCCCTGCCACTGTTCGACAGACTGGTCGAGTTTGCTCACGACTGCCGCGACACCCGCATTGCTGTCGTGGGCTACACGGACGCAACCGGCCCGGAAGACTGGAATCAAAAGGTCAGCACCGCGAGGGCGCAGGCCGTTGCCTCGGAACTGGTCCAACGAGGCATCGAGCCGGACCGGCTACTTGTCGAAGGTCGCGGCTCGCAATCGCCGCTGGCCGACAATGACACCGTCCAGGGCCGGACGCGCAACCGGCGGATTGAATTCGAACTGCGTTAGTTCTGCAGTTCGAACAACTCGACTTCGAAGACCAGCGTCGCGCCGGGCGGAATGACATTGCCAGCGCCACGGTCCCCGTAGCCCATTTCCGGGGCGATGGTCAGCTCGCGTACCTCGCCGATCAGCATGCCTTCGACACCCTGGTCCCAGCCCTTGATGACCCGGCCGGCGCCGAGCGGGAACTGGAAATGCTCGCCACGATCCACTGAACTGTCGAATTTCTGACCGCGCATGTTCTCGGCGCTCTCATCGTGCAACCAGCCCGTGTAGTGCACCACCACGACGTCGCCGGCTTGCGCCGCCTGGCCATCACCTTCGCGCAGAACGCGCGCAGTCAATCCAGGAGCGATTTCGATCACGCGTACGTCAACAATCTCGGTCACAACTTCTTCCTCCGCTACCTGTTCGATTTCTTCGGCAACCGGCGCTTCGGTCGCGGCTGTCCCTTCCTCGGGCTTCTTGCTGCATCCGGCAACCGAGACAGCCACTGCGGCCGCAAGCAGCGCGGCAAGAGAATTGCGAATCTTCATATCTGTTCCTTTGGAATCAAGTGCGTTGATTGGTTAGCGGGCAGCGCCGGCCAGGCTAGTCCGAGCCCTCGAAGTCGAGGGACGCCGAATTGATGCAGTAGCGCAGGCCCGTCGGTTCCGGCCCATCCGGAAACACATGCCCCAGGTGCGCGCCACATTGGCTGCAAACCACCTCGTCTCGAATCATGCCGTGGCTCGTGTCCCGTACGGTGCGCACGGCATCACCCGCCAGCGGCAGCCAGAAGCTGGGCCAGCCCGACCCGGAGTCGTACTTGTGTGTCGACGAAAACAGTTCGGCGTCACAGCAGGCGCAATGGTAGGTGCCGTCCGCCTTGTGATCGACATACTTCCCCGTGAACGCGCGTTCGGTGCCCTTGTTCTGCGTGATTTCATAGGCTTCATCGCCGAGCCGCTTGCGCAGCTCCTGGTCGTCGGTGTTCACGCCTGTCCCAGCCTTGCTCATCCGCTCGTTTTAGCTTGTGGCAGCCTGTGAATCAAGTTCGAGCAACAGATTGTTTACGCGCTGCACATAGGCCGCCGGGTTTTCGAGCTGGGCGCCGTCGGCCAGCAGCGCGTGATCCAGCACGATCTCACACAGTGCCGCAAATCGCTTCTTGTCGGACTCGGCCGAGATCCTTGCCAGCAGCGGGTGGGCAACGTTGATTTCCAGCACCGGCAGGGACTCCGGCAACTTCTGGCCATTTGCCTCGAGCATCCGCCGGATTTGCGGGCTCATGTCATTGGCCGAAGCGACGACGCAAGCCGGTGAGTCGACGAGCCGCTGGCTGACACTGACATCGTCAACCCGGCCTTGCAGCGCTTTCTTGATCTTCTTCAGCAGGGCCTTGTGTTCCTTGTTGTCGACGTCCTGTGTAATTTTGCCGTCACCGCCCGGCATTTCGACATTCGCCCCGGCGACATCGACGAGCGCCTTGCCGTCATACTCGGCCAGGCTGTCGACCAGCCACGGATCGATACGGTCTGTCAGCAACAGGACCTCGAGCCCCTGCTTTCGAAAGCGCTCCAGGTGCGGGCTGGCCAGCGCCGTGGCATGGTTCTCCGCCAGCAGGTAGTAGATCTTGTCCTGGTCTTTCGCCGCCCGGCCGAGATAGTCGTCGAGAGACTGGTCCTGCTGCTCGCCGTCGGTGTTACTGGTGGAAAAACGCAGCAACGCGGCTAACTTGTCCTTGTTTGCGTGATCCTCGATAACGCCTTCCTTCAGGACCTGGCCAAACTCCCGCCAGAGCGTCTGGTAGTCGTCTCCCCCCGCGCTGGCAAGTTTCGCCAGCATGTCGAGGACCCTGCGAGTCAACGCGCTGCGCATCGAAGCCAGCTCGGGGTTTTGCTGCAGCAACTCCCGCGAGACATTCAGCGGCAGATCGGACGAGTCGACCACGCCTTTGACGAAGCGCAGGTACAGCGGCAGGAACTGTTCGGCGTCATCCATGATGAACACGCGCTGCACATAAAGCTTCAGGCCGCGTGGTGCGTCGCGATTCCACAGGTCATATGGCGCCGCCGAAGGTATGAACAGCAGGCTGGTGTATTCCCGCTTGCCCTCGACTCGGTTATGGCTCCAGCTCAGCGGGTCGGCAAAATCATGCGACAGGTGCTTGTAGAACTCCTTGTACTCGTCGTCGCTGACATCGGCACGGGAACGTGTCCAGAGGGCCGTAGCCGCATTGACCAGTCTCGGTTCGTCCTTGCCCGAAGCGTCTTCGAGCGTAACTGGAAACCCGATGTGATCCGAGTAGCGGCGGATCAGGTTTTCGACCCGCAGCGGCTCGGCAAACTCGACCTCGTCACTCTTCAGTTTCAACGTTACCGTCGTGCCACGGGCAGCCCGTTCGACCGGCTCGACACTGAACTCGCCCTGCCCGTCCGATTGCCAGCGGACACCTGCGTCGGCATCCAGTCCGGCCCGGCGGGTCTCCACGGTGACCTCGTCGGCAACGATGAAGGCCGAATAGAAGCCGACGCCAAACTGGCCGATCAACTGGGCGTCCTTTTTCTGGTCACCCGTCATCTGGCCAAGAAACTCCGCTGTCCCCGAACGTGCAATGGTGCCGAGGTTATCGATCAGCTCGTCGCGCGACATGCCGATGCCGTTGTCCGTAACCGACAGGGTGCCGGCGTCCTTGTCACAACTGATGCGGATGCCAAGCTCGGCGTCTTCTTCCAGCAGGTCAGGCCTGGCCAGGGATTCGAAACGCAATTTGTCCGCAGCGTCGGAGGCATTGGAAATCAACTCACGAAGAAAAATTTCCTTGTTGCTGTACAGAGAGTGAATCATCAGCTGCAGCAGCTGACGGACTTCGGTTTGAAAGCCAAGGGTTTCCCGGCCGGCGGTCTCGCTCACGGGTATTTGCTCCATTGAATCGTGTCAGGGCAGACACGATAGTGCCTGGCGAGACGATTTCAAGGGGAATTCGCGAGCCGTCGCGTACTCAGCCAGCCTGCGACAGGACCGGTCTCGGTGCCGTGGCCGAGCGATACATCAGGAATACGATCATCATCGTGGCCGTAGCCAGGGCCAGCGGCGGGTGGCGAAGTGCCAGGAAGATTGCCGCGATTTGCAACAACAGCGATGTACTGAAAAAGACACCTGTCAGGAACAGGTTGCGAAGTTTCTCGGTCACCAGGCCGAGTGCAGTGACCAGGTCGTCGAGATTGTCAAGCCATTGGGCGATGATTTCCATGATCAACGCACAACCGACAGCAGGGGCGGTGCGCTGTTCGGTTCAGCAGCCTGGCTATCGTCGTCGAGCAGCGAAGCATCATTCGCTTCTTTTGCGTGGGCGATAGCGCGATGGAACAATTCCCAGCGCTGCCTTGATGATTCATTCTTCAGTGAAACAACAGGCGATTCAGATTCCGTGTATTTGTTTGACATACTGTTTAAATCGCAAATTTAACTGTAGTGAACCCGACTATAGTGAGCTCGCTGTAATCGCTCCGTGAGGCACTTCACAGCTTGGTTTAAACTCTTCTTGAGCTGGTGGTTAAAGACGAAAAATAAGACGTAGTACCGTTCCGGATTGTCGTGCAAGTCACACCATGCGCCGAAATCCGGCGAGCAAATTTACAACGAAAAACGCCGGCATGAAAGCCGGCGTTTATCTGTTCGAAATATCGCAGTAACGGTCAGTCGTTACTCAGCGTCTTCGTCCGAATCCGGGTCCCAGTTGCGGCGAATCTGCTCGGTCCAGCTACGATAGCCTTTCCAGGTGTACAGGGCGGGATCGATGCCAACGCGCCGTCCGCGCGGTGCAGGCGCCTTCGAAATCCACTGGCGGTATTGCTGCCAGCCATCGGAGTCATTGGCGGCCGGCTGCGCATCGTTTGCGGCTGGCCCGGCGGTGGGCACCGCCCGTCCTGCATCGCTGGCATTCGAGTCCGCATCCGTTGCGTAGTCGTCCGCCCACTTAAGGTTCTTGGTGTCTGGCATTTCATTGCCCTGCTCAATCCTTTGAACAAATGCTATGTCGCATTGCGGGCAATTCACAGGAACTACATCACAGTAGTTTGTGTGACTTTTCAGATGTTTTTCAGATACTTAAGGCTGGGTTTTACTTAATCGGCGATTGCGCCTCCGGCGCTCGCCGGCAGGATTTGACAATAATGCCGCCGTCAGGAAACGCGGTAACAGGGCTGGTAGTCATCACCCGAAATTTTCATCCGCTTCTGCGCCACGAACGATGCCAGCAGTTCGTCCAGCAGCCCCATGATCCTGGCCGAACCGTTGATGACGAAGGGGCCCTGCTGTTCGATCTCAACGATCGTGTCTTCGCGGACATTGCCCGAAACGATGCCCGAGAAGAGCCTGCGCAGCACCGCGGCCAGTTCGTGTGGCGGCAGGTCCTCGTCGATATTCAGCTCGCTCATGCTCTGGTGCGTCGCCTCGAACGGTTTCTGGTATTCGAGCGGGATTTCGAGGCGCCAGTTGAAATAGAACGCGTCGCCGTGCTCGCGGCGGAATTCCTGCACATCGGACATGCCGCTGCGTATCTCCCGGGCGACAGCGATTGGGTCATCAATGATGATCGAGTAACGCGAGCGCGCCTCTTCACCCAGCGTCGCGGCGACAAAGTCATCGATACGCCGAAAATAGGGCTCGGCCGTTGCCGGCCCGGTCATGATCATCGGCATGGGCTGGTTGCGATTTTTCGGGTGCAACAGGATGCCGAGCAGATACAGGATTTCCTCGGCAGTGCCGACACCGCCGGGAAACACGACGATTCCGTGGCCGACCCGGACGAACGCCTCGAGGCGCTTCTCGATGTCCGGCATGATGACAAGCGAATTGACGATCGGGTTGGGCGACTCGGCGGCAATGATGCCGGGCTCCGTAATGCCTATGTAGCGGCCATTGCGAATCCGCTGTTTCGCGTGCCCGATCGTCGCGCCCTTCATCGGCCCCTTCATCGCGCCCGGACCGCAACCTGTACAGACGTCCAGTCCGCGCAGGCCGATTTCGTAGCCGACCTGCTTGGTATAGTCGTATTCCTCGCGACTGATTGCATGCCCTCCCCAGCAGACGGCCAGGCTGAGGTCGCGACCACGAACCAGGATGCCGGCATTGCGGGCAATATGAAAAACGGCGTCAGTGATTCCGGCGCCCGAATTCATGTCGAACCGCTTGCTGTCGAGTATCTCGTTGCGGGTATACACCAGGTCGCGCAACACGGCGAACAGCAACTCCCGGGTGCCGCGGATCATCTTGCCGTCAACGAATGCCCGCCCGGGTGCCGCGCTCAGCGAAATCTTGAGCCCCTGGTCCTGCTGAATGAAACCGATCTCGAAATCCCGGAAGCGCTGTTGCAGGGCGCGCGCATCATCGTTGTCGCTGCCCGAATTCAGGACGGCCAGCATGCAGCGGCGCAGCAAGGCATACAGGCCGCCCTCGCCGGTACTTCGCAGCTGATCGACCTCGGACTGCGACAGTACTTCGAGGCTACCCTCCGGCCATACCTCGGCGTTTACTGTTTCGACACCGTTGTAATTCAGGGCAGGATCTCGATCGGTGTGTTGTGTGCGGTCATTAACCAGATATCGATCATGTCAGAGTTGGACACGGCGATACAGCCATTCGTCCAGTCCTGGGTGCGATAGTAGGCCTCCGACTGTTTCGGCACATTTGGCTGGCCATGAATCATAATTGCGCCGCCAGGCGGCTCGCCGCGCTGCCGTGCCTGCCGAATGTCCTCTGCGTTCGGGTAGGAAATATGAATGGACAGGAAATAGTCACTGTTCGGGTTCCGCCGGTCGAGCAGGTAGCTGCCCTCAGGCGTCCGAAAATCACCTTCGACCTGCTTGTCGCCCACCGGGCGAATGCCCAGTGCGATGTTGAAAGTGCGAAACGCCTCGCCATCCTTGAACAGGTGCAGCTTGCGCTCAGCCTTGCGGATTACCACCTTGTCGGCAACCGGAAAATCACCGGCAATTGCCGTCTCGTGCAAACCCGTGACGGCGACGACCAGTGCAAACGATATGGCGACTATTCTCGACATCATCCGGCGAAGACTAGCAGACCGCCCGCGGTTGTAAAATGCTGCGCTTCACAAGTTTCGACCCACTATCCAGCCGATGGCAAAGCCGATGCCGCCGGCAAATATCGTGTACCACGGAAGGAAGCGAAACAACTGCATCGGCTCCTGGGTCCCGCTGAACATGTCGTTCAGGTTAACGGCGTAGGCGTAGTGCAGGTAAACCGCCAGGCCAACCGCCGGGATCGCGAAACCGATCGTACCGCAGGCCAGGCGCTTGCCCGCACCGCCCCAGCGCCCCTGCCCTCGCCAGACTGCCCACACGGACAATAGCAGCACGATGCCAAGCGGCAGATAATTTCGCAGCAGGTATTGCCGCGTTTCCTGCACCTCGCCGAACCATGCAGCAGCGGCGAGCAACAACAACAGGACGGGCAGGACCCGGACGAACACCAGCCGGGTCACGGCGTGCTCATCACCGGAAATTGCACACGTGTTCCTGCCCGCACATTGTGCAGGTCCAGCCCGGGGTTGTACTGCCGGAACAGCCAGATCGGCACGTCATACTTGCGCAGCGACAGGATCCAGACTGACTCGCCGGGAGCAACTTCGTGCTCGGTTATGCCGGTGATGACGTGTTCGCGAAAAAAAGCGTCCTGCTGCGCGCGATGGTATTCCTCGCGACGGGATTCGAAGGTCTGCGCATCGACCGTGCCGAGGTCCAGCCGAATCCGGTCACCGACCTGTACCGGTGTGCGAAATGCCAGCCCGTTCAGGTCACGCAATCGTTGCGTCTTGATCTCCAGCCAGTCGCCGTAGTGCCCCAGTGTTTCCAGCGGGTGCACCTCGATCGTGCCATCGTCCGCGACGCTGTAGTCGCTCGGGTCGGAAAGCAATGCGGTTTGCGAAGCGTCACTCACTGTTGCCGCGAGGTCCTGTGTGACCACGAGTGGTGACTCTTCTTCCACTGCCGGCTCTGCTTCCCCGGGCGGCTCGGGCTGCGGCTCCTGCACACTCGCAATCACGGTGTCTTCCGGCTCGGTCGACGCAACCACCGCCGGGGCCGGGCCGGCGGCCGGCAGCCGTAATTCCTGGCCGGCACGGATGCTGTGCGAGTTACGCAGGCCATTCAGCGCTACCAGCGTCGAAACGCGTGTCCTGTAGGTTTCTGCAATCTGCGAGAGCGTGTCGCCGCGCTGCACTGTGTGGAACATGTCTGGCAGCTGCTCGTCCTGCCAGCTGCCCGCCGGTATCGCGGCCAGGAGTTCATCGGCGTCCGCGTCGATCATGGCACGCGGCACCCGCATCGTGAAGCCACGCGGCAAGTGCTTGTTACCGGTTTCGATCGTCGCCTGGATGGCGGGGTTGTACTCAACCAGCTTTTGCCTGCTGATCCCGAACGCGTCGGCGACATCCTGCAGGGGGACGTATGACGCCAGCGTGAAGACAGCGTAATCCACCGGTTTGTCGACAACCGTGTTCGGGAAGTAGCGTTCGGCATTCTGGTCCACGTGCATTGCGGCGAGGAAAGCAACGTAGAAATTGCGCGACGCAAAGCCGAATGTCCGGCCCTTGTAGTTGCGCAGGATATCGACATAGGCCGTGTCGCCGAATTCGCGCATGGCGCGGCGCACACCACCGAGGCCATGGTTATAAGCGGTAATCGCCATCGGCCAGTTGCCGGTAATCGAGTAGTTGTATGCCAGCAGCTGCCCCGCCGCCCGCGATGCAGCGAACGGGTCGTTACGCTCATCGAGAACGTGATCGACGCGCATGAAGCGGCGGCCGGTACTCCGCGTAAATTGCCAGATGCCCGACGCGCCGACATGCGAACGCGCCGCCGGGTTGTACGACGACTCGACGTGCGGCAATGCTGCCAGTTCGACCGGCACCTGCAGCGCCCTGAGTTCGCTGTCAATGAAGTCGCGCCAGCGGCCCGCACGAATCAGGCCTTCGCGAAACCGGTCGCTGAGCCCCTGCTGGTAGCGAATCTGGTTGATCGCCTGTTGCAGTGTCTCGTTGCTGACGCCATCCGGCCACAACGCCAGCACCCGCTCTTCGTCGTTGGTCAGGTTGGTCCGTTTGCCGCTGGCCAGCGATCGCAGTATCGCCTTGATCCCGTCGCGCCGTTTGGCCGCGGCTCGTTGCCGGGTGCGACGGCTGTCACCGGTTGCAAAGTCGATGTGTTCATAGACCACCGCCAGGTTGCGTGAATCGTGCAATACGCCCTGGTTGGTGGTGTATCGTGTGAAAATAGAGACCCAGAAATCGACGTCCGGCTGCAACTCGGCGGGTTGTGGGAAGGTCTCATCAGCAGCGACAGGGCCTGCGAGGAGGGCCAGCAGGAGGAACAAAAGTGGTCTTGGGCTTGTCATTTATATTAATTCAAGTTTCAATCGTAAATTATTGATTAGTTCACAGAAAAATGCACCGGAAGTACGTAGTTTCGGCAATGCTAATGAGCATTGCCCGGTACGGCAATGCCGCCACCTGACAGGGCTTAGCAGGCTCGCACGCCAATGACGAAAATTCGCCTACATATCAATGACCTCACGCCTCTCTCGTGGTTCGCGCTGCTGCTCCTGTGGAGCGGCGGCTTTGCGCAGGCGGGCGAAGCCGCGGTCGACCCGGGTGACAGCGGCACCGATGTCATCGAGGATGTCACCGACGACCCGGACTCGCGCTCCAGCGAAGTTTCCGCCGAAGTGGAAGAAATGGTCGACCCGGTCGTGCACGAATCGTCCGTGCCGCTCGCCGATGCGGTTTCCACGGCAGGCAGCAAGGCAAAGTCCCTGGAACTGCTTGGCGCCAGGGTGCGCCCGGGTACATCGAAGCGGCTATCCTGGTCCGCGACGGAATTGTTCGAAGGCGTACCTGTATCGACACCGGTGCTGGTCCTCAACGGTGCAGAACCGGGCCCGACGCTGTGCCTGACGGCGGCGGTGCACGGCGACGAGTTGAACGGCATTGAAATGGTGCGCCGGGTCATGCACGACCTGGCACCGAAAGAGGTCTCCGGTGCAATCATCGGTATTCCAATTGTCAACGTACAGGGTTTTCGGCGCGGCTCTCGCTACCTGCCGGACCGCCGCGACCTGAACCGCTATTTCCCTGGCAATCCGAACGGCAGTGCAGCGGCTCGTATCGCGCACTCGTTTTTTGTCAATGTCATCGCGCATTGCGATGCGCTGATCGACTTGCACACCGGTTCGAACAGTCGTGCCAACCTGCCGCAGATCCGGGCGGATCTGCGCGATCCTGACGTTGTCACGCTGACCCAGGGATTTGGCTCGATGGTCATCCTGCACAGCACTCCCAGTGTCGGTACGTTGCGGCACGCCGCAACCCGGGCCGGCATACCTACCGTGACGCTCGAAGCCGGCGGCCCGTCGGAGCTCGAACTCAATGAAGTCCGTCATGGCGTGCGGGGTATCGAGACGCTGGTCAATACGCTCGGCATGATCGACAAGAAACGATTCTGGAGTGACCCCGAGCCGGTCTATTACCGTTCGTCGTGGGTGCGTGCAGACAACGGCGGCATCCTGCTGTCTGACGTCAGCCTTGGCAGCACGGTCCGTAAAGGCGACCTCCTCGGCACGATCAACGACCCGATGAGCAATGCCCGCAGCGAACTCCGTTCACCCTACACGGGACGCATTATCGGCCTGGCCAGGAACCAGGTCGTCATGCCGGGCTTCGCAGCATTCCATGTCGGTATCCAGACAGCCGACACGCCGACCGAAGATGCAATCGACGACTCGGTCCTGAGCAAGAAGCAAAGCGAGACTCGCGACTACATCGACGATATGTCTGAAGAAGAGTGACGGAACGCAGGTCACTGTACAGCTATTGGGGCCCGCGCTACTGGCCTTCGTGGCTCGGGCTGGCATTCTTGCGCCTCATCTGTCTCCTGCCGCATTCGGCCCGTCTCGCCATTGGCCGGCTGATCGGCCGGCTGGCGCACCGCGCTGGCGGTGAACGCCGGGCCATCGTCCGGCGCAATATCGAATTGTGTTTCCCGGCGCTCAGCACCGCCGAGCGCAATGAACTTGCCAGGAAACATTTCATCGCTCTGGGCATGTCGGTGATCGAAATGGGCCTGGGTCGCTGGGCGGGCGATGCCGAGATCCGCACGCTATGCGAGCTGGAGAACGTGCATTACGTAACCGAAGCACTGGCAGAGGGCCGCGGCGTCATTCTTCTCAGCGCACATTTCACAACGCTTGAATTCAGTGGCCGTGCCGTGCAGATGGCAGGAGTTGTTTTCGACGCGGTATACAGGCGCAATCGCAGCGACTTTGTTACCGAGTTCCTGCGCACCGGCCGAGAGCGCTCCGCCGATGCGACGATCGAAAAGCGCGATATCAAGACGATGGTTCGACGGCTGCGCGAAGGCAAGGCCGTCTGGTATGCACCGGACCAGAGCTATAAACGCAAGGGTGCAGTTGTCGTACCGTTCTTCGGCGAACCGACAATGCATACGACAGCAACGTCAACGCTTGCGCGGCTCGGCAAGGCGGCCGTCGTACCGTTCTTTCCGGTGCGGCGCAAGGACGGTACGTACCTGCTGAAATTCTTCGCGCCATTCGAAGACTTTCCAGGCGATGACCCCGTTGCCGACGTCATGCGCTACGTACACGTCCTCGAGGATCACATCCGGACCTGCCCGGAGCAGTATTTCTGGGTCCACCGCAAGTTCAAGGACCTGCCACCCGGCTACGCTGACGCTTACGCGGACCTCGACGCCGCAAAATAACCTGCCAGCAACTGCTCCCAGCAGTCTTCGTCGTAGTGCAGTTGCGGGTCCTGTGTCTTGATTTTCTGCAGCGAGCGGTGCAAACGACTCAGCGTCTTTTGCTGCCAGGGGCCCGCCGGCAGCAGCCGGCCGCGATCGAAATCCAGCATCCACAATTCGCCCGCGGCGTCGATTTGCAGGTTGTAGGCATTCATGTCGGCGTGATACACGCCATGCGAGTGAAAATCATGGATGCCCCTGCCGAGATCCTGCCAGAATGCCTCTCCACCGACCTGCGCGTGAATCCAGGTCGATAGCGGTTGTACCCCGGGCACCCGCACGGTAATCAGGTCTGCGGTATAAAACGGACCCCTGCGTACGTAGCGCGCCGCCGCCGGACGAGGAACGCGCAAACCGTTGTCAGACATCTTGGCCAGCATGCGCCACTCGCGAAACGGCCGGGTATCATCGGCGCCGGTCCAGACATAGCGGTCCCTGACCAGTTTGCCGATCAGACCACCACGAACGTAGTGGCGCAACACGAACTGCCGTGGAATGTTGCCCACGTACATCGTATTGCCGCGCCCGGATGAGCCGAGCCGACCCCGGATCGGCTCGGCATGCAGCCAGCCACGCGGCGTGAACCGGTCTTCAGAGATACTGCTGATGACTTGCCGGTCGTAGAGTATCGCGCCGCGGCGGGTCTGTTCGACGGTCTCCGTCAATCGAGTTGCCCGGTTTTTGAGAATTTCACGAGTTTTATCGACATTTCGCGTAAATATTGCTTATTTTCAGCGAATTCTATGGCTGTCTAATTGTCGAAACAGCTTGTTTTGGCAAGCCGCGCCGGCACATCCTGAAGATCTGCTAATTTATCGAATTTCGCAACATTTTGGCGATTTTTCATCATATTTTGCCGATTTTATACGCCGAATTCAGCCGAAATTCGCCGAAATTGCAACGCGTATTCAGTCGCTACCTTCAGGACCGGGCAATTTCCCGCTACTTTCTGTCCCGACTGCAACACCGATCTCATTTTTTCGGATTTTTTTCGGAATTTAACCGATTTTCGGAAATTATAGCAGCGCATTCCGGGCTTACCCGGCCTCGTCGAGAAAATACTGTGCGCCACAGTAAGGGCACTTGGCCTCGCCCGTTTCGGCGATTGGCAGGTATACCTTGGGATGCGAATTCCACAGGTACATGCCCGGCATCGGGCAGGACAACGGCAATTCGTCGGCGCGCACCTTGTAACGGTGCTGGGCATTGGCCGGAATCAGGTCTTGGTCTACGGTACCGGTTCTCGAGGTCACTCTTTGTCTCATCGTGGTGATCGGGCTGTGTTGCGGCCCCGATTATAAGCACAGCTGCCGGTCGCGGCTATGCATTGCTCAGGCACCGGACCCGCCCAGGTAGTTTGCCCACATCCTGCCGACAAACTCCCGCAGCTCGGTAAACTCGACCTGGGGTATCCGGGTCGGCATATCGTCGAGCAGCAGGTGGTGCGCGCGGTGTCGCAACCTGCGGTAGCTTTCCTGCAGCCGGGCCGCGTCCGCCGCATCGATCAGACCATTCTCCGCCAGTCCGTCCAGTTGGCGGATGTTGTCGGTGAACCTGATCACAGCCGGATGCTGCGCGGCGTTGGCCAGCACCAGGTATTGCACCAGGAACTCGATATCGCCAATACCGCCCTGGCCCTGCTTCAGGTCGAACATCTCCGCATCCGTATTGTCCAGGTTCGCGCGCATGCGGGCGCGCATCGACAACACGTCGTTGCGTAACGTGTCCTTGTGCAAACCCGCCGTCAGCGTCTTGTACCGAATGTCGTCAAATTGCTTCGCGATCCGGTCGCTGCCGGCGACAACCCGTGCTCGCAACAGCGCCTGGTGCTCCCAGGTCCAGGCGTTCTCTTCCTGGTAGCGAGCAAATGCCTCGGTATTCGACACCAGCAGGCCGGACTTGCCGTCGGGGCGCAGCCGTGTATCGACTTCGTACAGGACGCCCGACGCAGTACGGGTCGTCAGGAAATGCACCAGGCGGCGGACCAGGCGCGTGAAGAACATCGAATGGTCCAGTGGCCTGGCGCCGTTGGTCATGGCGCCCGGCGTGACGGAGTCGTGCAGGAATACGAGATCGAGATCCGAGCCGTAGGACAACTCCAGGCCACCGAACTTGCCGTAGGCGACGATCGCGAATCCGGCCGCATCCGGCTCACCGTATTGGTCCCCGAGGTCGCGCCAGGCGACGCGCAACGCATATTCGATGACCGTCTCTGCAAGTTCCGTCAGGCAATCACTGACACGCATGACCGGCAGGGCGCCATCGTAGTCGGCGATCGCGACACGAAACTGCATAGAACGCTGGAACCTGGCGAGAATTTCCATCTGCGCTTCGCTGTCGTTCTTATCCGCCACGGCAGTTCGATCAAGAAGCTCTGCCGTCATGTCGGCGCGCGAAAGGCTGCTGAGGTAGCTGCCCGGGTCGAGCAATTCGTCAAGCAGGGCCGGATACTGCGCGACCTGGCGCGTCACGTAGTCGCTGCGCGCGCAAAGCTCGACGAGTTTCGCCATGGCGCTGTCGTTCTCGTTCAGCAGTGCAATATAAGCACTGCGGCGCAGGATTTTCTCCGCGACGCTCAGCACGCGCCGCAGTGTTTGCTGTGGTACGTCCGTGTGCCTGAGCAATGCGAACAGCTTGGGCACGAACTGTTCGAGCCTGCGGTTGGCGCTGATATCCGCGTAGGCCGCCGTCGCCCGGAACTGGCAAATGATCTCCGCCAGTTCATCAGCCGCCGCAAATCCTTCCTGCTGCAAGGCAGCGGCCCAATCCTGCTGTTCCGCTGAGCGCGCCCAAAGCTCTTGCACGGATTGCGTGTATTCCGCATCGACATCGATCGCGCGCTCGCGGAACGCAATCTTGTCGAATTGCCGCATGACGATGTTCCGATGCTGCTCGAGTTTTGCGGCCAGCTGTTGCCAGTCGCCGAGTCCAATCGCCAGCGCAAGGCGGGCACGATCAACATCGCCGACAGGCAAGTCGTGGGTCTGCTGGTCGCGGATTGCCTGGATGAAATTTTCGACCCGGCGCAGAAAACGATAAGCGGCCGCCAGCTCGTCGACATCCGCCGCGGACAGGTCGTGACTGCCAGCCAGCCGCGGCAGAATGTCCAGCAGTGCACTACCCTGCAGTTGCTGCTGACCACCGCCGCGGACCAGCTGCAGCGACTGGACGACAAATTCGATCTCACGAATCCCGCCGGGGCCCAGCTTGACGTTGTCGGCGAGCTCCCTGCGCTGAACTTCCGCTGATATCAGTGCGTGCATTTCACGCAATGACTCGAACACGCCGTAGTCGAGATAGCGCCGGTAGACAAACGGCAGGATGATATTGTCGTAAAGATCAGCGAGCCTGTCGGCCGCAGGCTGCGGCCCTGCAACTCTAGCCTTGACGTAGGCGTAACGTTCCCAACCGCGGCCATGCTGCAGCAGGTATGACTCGAGAGCGGCGAAACTTGCAACCGGCGGGCCGCTGTCACCGAAAGGCCGCAGACGCGTGTCGACGCGAAAGGCAAACCCGTCAGCCGTCGGCGCCTCCAGCACGGTCACCACCACGCGGCTGACCCGGGTAAAGTACTCCTGCGGGCTCAGCGATTTGCGGCCGTCGCTGTCGTTGCCGCCCGGGTAGAGAAAAATCAGGTCGATATCAGATGACAGGTTCAGTTCGCGTCCGCCGAGCTTGCCCATACCAAGCACGACCAGTCCGACCGGCGCTCCATGCGCATCGCTGACAATGCCGAAACGTTCCTGCACCTGGCGTTCGGCAAAGCCGACGGCAGCCAGCAACAGTGCATCGGCCAGGTCGGATGTTGCCAGCAGCGTCTCCTGCAACGTAGCCATGCCGGAGTATTCCCGCCACAGCAGGTGCAGGTAGTACCGATTCCGGTAACGGCGAATGTCCTGCTGCGCGATATCGGGGTCGGTGTAACGGCTCGCAACATCGCGGGCAAACTGCTGCAGCTGGACCCGGTCCGGCGGTTCATCGAGCAATGCACCCTGTTGCAGAAACCAGTCGGTTTCCCGTTGCAACACGGTCGCTGCGAATTCGCTGCAGGCCAGCATGCGCACCAGGGGCTGCAGCCGCGACGCCGGTACTCTGTCGACAAACCCGCATGCCAAGAGGTTCTCGAGTACACGTGCCGTGCTGCTCCGCAGCACTGCCGGCAGCGCATCCAGTTCCCGCTCGACCTGCCTGTTATTTGCCTGCTCCATGTCGTGCAGTCTACATCGAGTTACACTGCGGGCTATGGCCAGTCATCTGCTAATTGTGTTCCATACGCAATCGGGTACGACCTCGCAAATGGCGGACGCCGTCATCGCCGGGGCGATGAGTGATGACGTCGAGAATGTCGAGGTCCGCGTCAGGCCGGCCCTCGAAGCCGACGCCGAGGACCTGCTGTGGTGCGACGGGTTCCTGCTCGGCACACCGGAAAATTTCGGCTACATGAGCGGCGCCATGAAGTACTTCCTGGACCGGTCGTTTTATCCCTGCGAAGGCAAGGTCGACGGCAAACCCTTTGCCTTGTTCGTGCGCGCCGGCAATGACGGCACCGGTGCAATCAGCAGCATGCGCCGCATACTGAGCGGCCTGTCCGTGCGCGAGGTACAGGAACCGGTCCTGATCGCCGGTGAATTCGATGCGGGCCGGCTTGCTGAATGCGAGGACCTCGGCCTGACGATGGCCGCGGGCCTGGAGGCAGGAATATTCTAGGCGGTCGAGGACTTTTTCGCCGAACCCAGCAGCGCCAGGGTTTCATCGAACAACAGTGGCTTGCCGACTTCGTGCCCCTGCGCGTAATCCACGCCGAGATCCGCGATGAGATCACGCGTCTCCCTGCTCTCGACATACTCGGCCACGGTTTCCAGTTGCATCACCTTCGCAACCTGGGTGATGGCTGCAACCATCGACTCCGAGATCCGGTTGTCCGTGATGTCACGGATGAAGCTGCCGTCAATCTTCAGCGTATCGACATTGAAATTCTTCAGGTACGCGAATGAACTCAACCCGGCGCCGAAATCGTCCAGTGAAATCCGGCATCCGCGCTGACGCAGCGCATCGATAAACACCTGCGCTTTCTGCAGGTTGGATACCGCGGCGGACTCTGTAACTTCAAAGCAGAGGTTCTCGGCCGATATTCCGCTCGCGGCCAGTTCTTCATCGATGAATTCCAGGATGTCGTCGTCGCTGAGTGACTGCCCTGACAGGTTGATCGAAAAATTGGCCTTGCTGTCCGCGACGGCGGCGGCATGCTGCGCCAGCTTGGCAATCGTGGTGGAGGTCACCCAGCGGTCGATCTGGGGCATCAGGAAATACCGCTCCGCTGCCGAGAAAAATGCGCGCGTCGGAACATACTCGCCATTACCGTCTTTCATGCGCAGCAGTATCTCGAAGCGAGGTGTACACTCCTGCTGCTTGAGGCTCGAGATCGGCTGTGCCACCAGCTCGAAGCCATCCGAGTCAATCGCCTGCTGAATCTGCGTCACGAGCTGCATGTCGTCGTGGCGGCGAATCATGCTGATGTTCTTGTCGTCGTAGACCTCAATTCGGTCGCGGCCATGTTCTTTCGCGCCTTCGCAGGCCATGCGTGCCATCGTCAGGGCATGACCTTCATCGACAGCATTGCAGCCGAACTCGGCGAGACCGATGCTCATCGTTACCTGTAACGATTTGTCACCTTCGAGGTAACGCAGTGCCTTGCCGCGCTCGCGAACCGCGGCAGCCAGTTCCAGCGCCTGGTCGCGGTTCGAATGTGTCAGCAAGATGCAGAAATCGTCACCCGTCAGGCGCGACACAACGGCGTTCCGCGACAGGTCCTCCTCCAGCATGCGTGCGAAGCGGACAATTACAGCGTCACCGGCTTCGCGGCCGAACGTGTCGTTGACCAGTTGCAGGTTGTCCAGGTCGAAGTAGATGAGCTGGTGTGGCTCCCTGCTTGCGTCCAGCGATTTGCCGGACTCCTGCAGCTGCGCTTCGAAACCGGAACGATTCATCAGTCCGGTCATCGCATCAAACGAGCGCTCGATAACATACTCGACCTTGCGCACGATATGCGCCATGAAGCGCCGCTCGGACTTGCCAAACTCGCCACCGTGTACGCGGCCGAGCTGTGCGAGCACGCCCTCCAGGTTGCCGTGCTTGTCCGTGAGCGGACACAGCAAGGTCTGGTAGCCGTCCTCGGCAGCCCCCTCAGCGCCCTCGATGCCCGGGATCTCGAAGATCATCGGCCAGCGATGTCCCTCCAGCTTCTCCAGCATATGGTCGATCAGGTAGCGATCGAGAACTCTGCGATTCACGTTCTTCCAGCTCGAGTGCGTGGCGCTGACCCGGATCCGCTTACCCGGGATCAACAGGACACTGTAGGCCACGCTCAGGAATCGTCCACTCTGCCCGACCAGCTGGGCCAGGCCGGCATGACTGCGCGACGCGCCGTGAATCTTTTCGTCCACCTCGTAGACCAGCGTCAGCTCTTTCTCGATTTCGCGATTGAGCGCCTCGGCCTGTTCGACTCGCTGGCCCAGCAACAGCCCTTCACCTATCAGCTCGACCGCCGGCAGCAGGATGTTTGCCAGCAGGCTTGCATTGAACGAGGAGGACTTGCCGGCGTTGCGTGAAAAGACCGCGATCAGTACGCCGACCTGGGTAGACTCGTCACCGTGTACCGGCAGGACCAGCAGGGTACGGCCGGAATTCAACGTGCGCCGGATGACTTCGCTGTCCGGATCGAGTCCGGAAATAATTTCGCGCGGCAGGTCAGCAACGAAATTGTCGATCTCGTAGTCGTCGGCGCCGTCGCTGCTCCAGACACATTCGCGCTGCACATCGTAAAAACAAAAACACTGGGCGCGCGGCACCAGCGAATGCAGCAAGCTTTTCGCCTTGCCGATGTTCTTCCGGGTCTGCAGATTGTGGAGTTCGGCTGGCAACAGCTGGCACCGCCCGAGCATTCTTTTCCGAATGCACTAAGATGCCAGCGAAGCCACGGCTGCGCTGTGACTCAGGTCTCAGCTAGCGCGATGGTTACACCCGAAACCGGCCGGTCAGAGCGACTCGAGCCACTCGTCGTCCGACCCTTCGTTGACCCCTTCGAACAGCGGGGTCGACAGGTAGCGCTCGCCGGTGTCCGGCAACATGGCCAGGATGACGGACCCTGCCTCGGCTTCCTCCGCAACATCCAGCGCCGTCGCCAGCGTTGCCCCCGACGAAATCCCGGTAAAGATGCCTTCCTTCGCCGCGAGTTGTCGCGACACCTGGATCGAGCGGTCATCACTGACGGAACGCAGCTCATCGAAAACTTCCCGGTCCAGTACATCCGGAATGAAGTCCGGCGTCCAGCCCTGGATCTTGTGCGGTGCCCATTCGGCTCCCGCCAGCAGCGAGGCCGCTTCCGGCTCGGTGGCCACAATCCTGACCTCGGGACGCGCCGACTTGATCGTGCGCCCAGCACCGGTCATGGTGCCGCCCGTTCCATAGCCGGTGACCCAGTAGTCGAGCCTGCGGCCCGCGAAATCCGACAGGATCTCGGGCCCCGTGGTACTCGCGTGGTAGCGCGGGTTCGCCGGGTTTTCAAACTGTCGTGCCAGGTACCAGCCATGCTTTTTCGCCAGTTCTTCGGCTTTCTTTACCATGCCGGTGCCACGCTCTGCAGCCGGAGTCAGGATAACCTTCGCACCGAGCCCTCGCATGATCTTGCGCCGCTCGACCGAGAATGAATCGGCCATTGTCGCGACAAACGAAAGGCCGAGGGCCGCACATACCATCGCCAGGGCGATACCGGTATTTCCCGACGTCGCTTCGATGACCGTGTCACCCTCCTTCAACTCGCCCTTCTGCATGGCATCGACGACGATCGCGTATGCCAGCCGGTCCTTGACCGAAGCGAGCGGATTAAAGGACTCAACCTTGACATACAGCTCAACATGTTCCGGCGCCATCCGGTTGAGGCGCACGATCGGCGTATTACCGATTGTCTGCAGGATATTGTCGTAGATCATCGGGCATTCCTTTGTTTTTCTGATTAGCCATACTGGGTATAGCAGATTTCGTTACCGACGCAACTTTTTGTGCCGGCAGAAATGCGAGTATGACAGCGCCTTGAACTGCACACGATCACCAATGCTTTTCTCCGTATAACCGACCGTTATATCGAATTGCCGGTAATTTCGGCGGCCGTTGAAACGAACGCTGATAACCGTGGTCACAGTAAAGACTGCGGGGGCAAAGGATGAAATTACAACAGCTAAAGTACTTGCTTGCGATCGTCGACAACGGATTGAATATTACGGCAGCCGCCGAAAAACTGTTTACGTCGCAACCGGGGGTCAGCAAACAACTCAAGCTGCTCGAGGAAGAACTCGGGCTGCAACTGTTCGTGCGTAAAGGAAAGAGCCTGGGCAGTGTAACGCCGGCTGGCGAGCAGGTTATCGAACGAGCGCGGCTGATCATGGAAGAAGCGGAGAACATTCGCAGCCTGGCTGCGGATTTCTATCACGAGGAAGAAGGAACGTTGTCGATCGCGACAACGCACACGCAGGCACGCTACGTCTTGCCGGAGGTCATCCGGAAGTTCCGCGAGAACTATCCGAAGGTCAACCTGAACCTGCACCAGGGCACTTCCGAACAGATCGCCGACATGGTCACGGCGAACGACATCGATTTCGCTATCGCGACCGGATCGCACGAATTGTTTCGCGATTTGCTGCTGGTACCCAGCTATCACTGGGACCGGAAAATCATAGTACCGAATGACCATCCGCTGACCCAGCTCAAACGCGAGCTGTCGCTCGAAGACCTGGCTCAATACCCACTCGTTTCCTACGTCTTCAGTTTCGGCGGCCAGTCATCGCTCAAACAGGCCTTTACCGAAAAAGGCCTCGATCCCGATGTGGTATTTACCGCGCGCGACATCGATGTCATCAAGACATATGTGCGTATGGGGCTGGGCGTCGGCATCATTGCCGGCATGGCCAACGACGACAACGAACAGGACATGACGACGCTGCCGGCAACCGGCCTGTTCCCGCGCAGCACCACCTGGATCGGGTTTCGCAAGGACATCGTGTTACGTCGCTACATGCTGGAGTTTGTACGGTTGTTTGCCCCGCACATCACCTCGGACCAGCTGGAGAAAACCCGACATATCCGGTCGCAGGCAGAAATCGACAAGCTGTTCAGCGATGCACACCTGCCGACGCTGAACGAATCGCCGTCCGGGAACAAGAAACGTACTTTGCTGCAATCGATCGCCTGACAACAGGCGGTTCAGTAAATACGAATACCGCCATGCCGGGCGCGGCTGCGCTTGTCGACCCACCACAGCGCCAGCAAAAAACCGCCGACAAGGCAAACCGCGATTGCTATCCCAACCCATTTCAGCGGCAGGCTGTATTGCATCTGCGATTGCCGCTGACGCAGGTCGGCATTCTCATCGCTGAGTTCCGCGAGCTCTGCGGTACTGGCATCGGCCTGTGCCTGCAACGTAGCCAGCTCCTGTTCGAGTCCGCTGATGGTTTCGGCCGGCCCGGCAAACTGGCGTCGCAACTCCTCGAGTTCTCCTTGCAGCCGCGAAACCTCCGCCTCTGTCTCGGCAACAATCAGCTTGGCCGGCTTTTCCGCGACGAGGTAGGCAGCTTTGACGTAGCCGCGAGTACCATCCGGCAGGGTTACCTGTGCATAGTTTCGGTCGCGCGAGACAATTTCCAGTTCCTGGCCACTGTCGAGCGTACGGAATGCGCGATCGCTGGTGTCTTCTGCACGGTGCAGGCCAAGGCGCAGATTGTCCGTCACATAAGCCGTCTCCGCTGCGGCCAGCATCGGCAGTAACAACGTCACGCCGACAACTACGCGATTCATCAGTGTCACGAGTGCCCCTCCCAGGTTCGCCTCGCTGCAGTCTACTACAGGCTCAGCGCTCGTAAACCCAGCGTAACAATGCTTCCTGCACCTCCTGCCCGGGTCCGCGGTGAATGTCTTCGTGATTCTGCAGTGTCACTACGGCAAAACGGCGGCCGCTCCTGGCCTGCAAGTAACCGGCGATGGCGACAACATCGTCAAGCGAGCCGGTTTTCAGGTGGGCACTGCCATGCAGCCTGGCGTCGTCAAATCGTCGCCGCAGCGTGCCATCTTTGCCGGCCAGGGCCAGCGATGACACATACTCCGGCATGTACGGCTGCCGCCAGGCATATTCGAGCAAGGCGCCCATATCGGAAGCAGAAATACGCGCTTCGCGTGACAGGCCCGCGCCGTTCTCGAGTTGCAGTGCCTTAACATCCAGCCCGGTTTCTTCCAGCCAGCGTTGAATAACCTCGCGGCCGCCGGCCTCGGTGCCGGGTTCGCCGAGAACCTCGGCGGACAAGGTGTACAACAACTGCCTGGCCATCACATTGTTACTGTGCTTGTTGATCCGCGTGATGATGTCGGACATTGGCAGGGACGGAAAGCGAATCACCGGTTCCAGGTCGTCGTCCGCCTTGACGTTTTGCCAGCCGCCGAGAAACTCGCCGCCCGACTCGCGCCATAGCGACAGGAACAGTCCGTACGCAAACTCGTTGTGGCTGAGCGCCGTGCGGTCCATTGCGTACAGCTTGCAGCCGCCCGGGAAACGGCCACTCAATGTCATGCGGTTCAATGCCTCGTTCGCTGAAATGCTAATGCCGCGCTGGTAGCCCCGGCAGGCACCTGGCGCAACGGAAAGGCGATTATCGACAGTCAGGTTTTCCATCGGTGGATCGAGCCAGACCCGCACCTGGTTCGAGTCGTGCTGCGGCTCGAACCAGTAGCGCACGACCTTGAAATTCATCAGCAATGCATTCGGTGCAACGTTGTATGCACGCAGTGGCTGCCGATCGAAAGCGGCCGGATCGTGATCCTCTGCATAAAAGAAACTGTCGTCGATAAGCAGATCACCCTCGATATCATGTATGCCGAGCTGGCGAACCTGGCGCAACAATTGCCATACGCGTTCCGTAACCAGGAACGGATCGCCATAGCCTTTGATAAGCAGGTCGCCGTCCAGGCGGCCGTCTTCGACATCACCGAGCACATAGACGTCGGTGTGCCAGGCGTATGCGGGCCCGAGCAGATCCAGCGCTGCGAGGGTCGTCACCAGCTTGATAATGGAGCCCGGGTTGCGTGCGATCGCGTCATTCCACCGCAGAATGACTGCACCGCTGTCGAGGTCCTGCACGTACAGGCTCAGGGACGAATCCGGTACCTGCCGAACGTCGAGGACCGATCTTACGCCTGCCGGCAATTCCGGCTCGTCGGCCAGTCCCGGCAAGGACACCAGGACAATCAAAAGCAGTAACAATCTAGACATTCTTGTCAATCCCGTAAGTGCGAATCCGGTCTGCCAGGGTTGTTGGCTTCACGCCCAGCAGTTCCGCCGCGCCGCCACTACCGGACACCTTGCCATCAGCCTGTTTCAATGCGGCGACGATGTTGTTTTTCTGAAACTCCCGCATCTCCGATTCCGTCAGGAATTTCTCATCGGGGACGTCATTCTCCGCAACCGAGCGTGCGTCGCCGCCCGGGTCCGACATCGACAGGTCGAGTCGCAGCGTATTTCCCGATGATAGTATGACGGCTCGCTCTATCACGTTTTTGAGCTCGCGCACATTGCCTGGCCAGTTATATCGCAACAACAAGTCTGCCTGTGCCCGTGTCAGCTGCAGGACCGGTCGCCCGAAGTCACTGCAGGTCGCCTCGAGAAAGTGCTGCGCCAGCTGGATGACATCGTCACCGCGCTCACGCAGCGCCGGCACATCGACCGGGAATACACTGAGCCGGTAGAACAGGTCCTCGCGAAATTCGCCCGCGACAATCTGCTGCTCCAGGTCCTTGTTGGTCGCGGCGATGACGCGCACGTCGACCGAACGCGTGATATCGTCGCCAACGCGTTCGAACTCGCTTTCCTGCAGCACCCGCAACAGCTTGCTTTGCAGCTCCAGCGGAATCTCGCTGACTTCGTCAAGGAAGATTGTGCCACCGTCGGCCAATTGGAATCGTCCGACCCGGTCCCGGTGGGCACCGGTGAAAGCCCCTTTGACGTGGCCGAAGAATTCGCTTTCGAACAATTCTTTCGGGATCGACGCGCAATTGACTTTCACCAGCGGGCCTTCGGCGCGCGGACTTTGTGCATGGATGATGCGCGCGATCAGTTCCTTGCCAACACCCGACTCCCCATGCAACAGAACCGTTGCCGGTGTTTCGGCGACAGCGGCGACCCGATTCAGCGTCTTCATCAACGCCGGGCTCGTGCCGACAATCTGGCCGTGATTCATCGCGACGTTGACCTCTTCGCGCAGGTAGTCGCGTTCCTGCTCCAGTTCCTCGCGCAAACGGGCATTTTCGAGAAGCGCCGCTCGCAATTCCCGCTCAACGCGGAGCCGCTCGGTCACGTCCTTCGACGCGATCAACATGCGGTCGACCTTGCCGGTGGCATCGCGGCTGGAAATGGCGGACACCAGCAGGTCAAGCACCTTGCCATCCTTGGTGACGACCTGGCGCTCTTCATTGTTGTACTCGCCACGGTCGATCAACTCGCGCAGCTTGCTGCCGCTCAGCGCCGCCTTGTCCGTTGGTGCGAAGAACTCGCGAATAGGCCGGCCAATGACCTCTTCGCGCTTGTAGCCCATTTTTTGCAGCCAGTGATTGGTGGCCGTCACGATATTGCCGTCGGCATCGACCGAGTGCAGCATCGCGGGCGTGAAGCGGTACAGGTTGCGATACTTGAGATTGGCGCGGGCGGCGTCGGAAATCTCGGTGTACATGGCGACCGTACGCACAAATTCGCCGGACTGGTCATAGTCGACCAGCGAGCTGGTCAGACAGGAAACGACCTCGCCGCTCGCGGCAACAAATGAAATGGGTTTGTTCTCCAGCTTGCCGGTGCGCCGCAACGCCGGCAGGAACTCCTTTTCGATGCGCCTGGCCGATTGTTCGGTGACAAACTCGGTCGGCTTGCGGCCCACGACCTCTTCACGCGTAAATCCAAGGCGCGCGAGGAACGCGTCGTTAACATCGAGGTACCTGCCATCCGGCCCGATCGATGTTGCCATCGTCGGCGCCTTGCGAAACAGCCATTGATAGTCTTCATTCGTCAGCATCGCGCCAGTATATACGGAATTTCGTAAAAAGAGGAAACGAAAAACCGTAATTTACGGAATTTCGTAAACTCAATATCTACGTAAGTTGCTGTTTTTAAACGACATATAAAGTTGGCACGGTCTGTGCACTAACAGCACTGAACAACATTTTTTTGGACTGATTACTTCAAGGATCGAAAATGAACACCAAGTACTTCGAAAACGGACTCGCCCTGATGGCCGCCGTGCTGATTCTGATCGCGGTTTCGTTTGCGGCATCTTCGGCACTGACCAGCCAGCAGGACCTTGATTTTCCGCGCTTCGACCGTACATCGAAACTGGTTGCCAGTCCCTGACGGCAACCAGGTCCCAGACCTTCCGGGGTCGCGGCACGATCAGGTCTCTCTCCCCCCGATAGCCTGATTTGCGATTCCGGGAACTTGCGATACTCCCCCCCAGTATCGCGATTGCTTGGGCGCCGGAGACCGTTCCGTGTCGGATCGGCCCGCTGAATGACTCACAGATTTCAGCTCTCCGGCGTCTATCTTTTTTCTTTCGGAGAAACCCTGTCGCGATGGCGCTCTGCCCGCTCGGCGCGGACGCCGGACGACCTGCTGCTGATCGACTCGCGTATCTTGCGCAGCCACGACCGTGCCCAGGCAAACTCGATGCTCAGGATGGCCAGACCGACAGGAATGACCACGAAGGCGGGCCCGGGGAGCACGATCAGGGCAATGCCGATAAGCAGCACGGTTGAACCAACGACGAATACCGCGACTCGCCGTGCAACCTTGTATGTCTTGTCGACCGCGTTGTTAATCACCGGTACATCCTGGCCCATCATTTCGATTGTTTTTTGACAACGATTACGTACTCTTTGTTGCATGCGCTCGCAAGCACTCATTGTACTGACGTTTCTTCTCGCCAGTCCCGGCACGCCCGGCAGCAGCGACCAGGCCCTGACGTTCGAGTTTACCGCTGCCGAGGCAACGGTCCTCGCGCGTGCCTCGAACCGGCCGATCGAGCTGCCCGAACTGCGCTTTGTCGTACGCGCGCAGGCTTTTTGCCCGTCGCCGCAGGTACCTGCTTCGATTTCGGTCAGCATCGCTGACACCCGCATGACCATTACACCGGCTGACGAAGCAGTATTTGAACACGAAATTCTGGTGCCAGCGAAGCAACTCGCCCCGGTAGTGGCTACGGGTTTTTGCCTGGCGGACGACCCGGGCAGCATGCAGGAAATAAGACTCGAGAGCGCCCTCAGCGCGCAATTGTCGCTGCGCTGCAACGGGGAAAACAGCGAATCGATCAGTTATGCGACAGCAGGCCTGGACGTTGCCTTGCTCTGCGAAAATCCCGAGCCGCTGAAACCCGAAGCAGCTTACGGCGAAGACGCTTCCGATGCTTCAGCGACCAGCAGCTTGCGGCTGAGGAAATCCAGCGTCTTCAACCAGGCATCTTCGGCAGCCTCGGCATCGTAGGCATTGCCGGTCGGGTTGGCGAAGGCGTGCTCGGCCTCGGGATAGATGTGAATCTCGTGCTCTTTGCGCAGGCGGCCAAGCGCCGCTTCGAAGTCCTTGACCGAGTCGACCGGGATACCGGCGTCCTTACCGCCGAACAGCCCGAGAATCGGCACGTCCAGCGGCCGCAACGCGTCCTCGTCCGAAGTCACCTGGCCATAGTAGATCACCGCGGCATCGAGGTCTTGCGGAAACAGCAGTGCCGTGTTCAATGACCAGCCACCACCGAAACACCAGCCCATCGAACCGATGGCCGGAGCCTCGGCCACCGTGTTGACAAAATCGTAGGCTTGCCGGATGTTTTCCTCGGCGCGCTCGCGATCTTCGACCACTTCGATCATGCGCTCCCGGGCCTCGTCCGGCGACGTTGCCACTTTGCCACCGTATAGATCGACTGCCAGTACGATGTAGCCTTCCGCGGCGAGCCGGTCCGCCATCGCCTTGACGTTGTCGTTCAGTCCCCACCACTCATGAATGACGATTACGGCCGGCAACGGTTCGATCATGTCCGCCGGAAAAACGAAATGCCCATAGACCAGTTCGTCACCCACCTCGGCATAGGGCAAGCGCTCCGAGATAACCGCATGTTGCGGTTCCTGGAGGGCTGCCTCGCTGGCCTCGGCCGTGTCATCCGCATGCTCGCGCGACATTGCTTCGACATTGTCCCGCGCGGCCTGCATGGACGCGTCGCTGCCGCCATCCTCGCCTTTGTCGCATGCCGCAAGCAAAACCGTCGACGCCAGGAGCGCAATGACAGGACTACGGATGAATTCCGAACGAATGAGCATGAAAGTTTCCTGATTAACGCCGGCCCGCAATGCAAGGCGCTTTGTACGATTCGCCTAGTTTAATCGAAAACGGTTACAGGGGTCGATCATGGGCTGGCGGCAGTCTAGACTCGGGGCTGAGGTCCGGACCGGGTGATGCTTCAAGTGGACTTGTTACAGCAATCGATTATCTACCTGCTGGCGGCAATTATCATGGTGCCGCTCAGCCGAAGACTGGGCTTTGGCTCGATTCTCGGCTACCTGGCTGCGGGTATTATCATCGGGCCATTCGGCGCCAAGCTGGTACACGACCCGGAGCACATTCTGCACTTTGCGGAGCTCGGCGTCGTATTCCTGCTGTTCGTCGTCGGGCTGGAGCTGCAACCATCCCGCCTCTGGGTGCTGCGGCGCATGGTGTTCGGCCTCGGTTCGGCGCAGGTACTGCTCAGCACCGTCTTTATCGCCGCAATCGCCTGGTCCCTGGGTAGCGGCGG
Source organism: Gammaproteobacteria bacterium (assembly GCA_030429005.1). GTDB lineage: Bacteria > Pseudomonadota > Gammaproteobacteria > Steroidobacterales > Woeseiaceae > UBA1847. The sequence goes on from JAUIDP010000001.1 coordinate 30,573, forward strand.
CAAACCGGCTCTCATCATCGGCCTGATTCTTGCGCTGTCTTCAACGGCCTTTGTGCTGCAAATGCTCGCTGAGAAAAAGGAGCTGACGAGCGCGCACGGCCGGGCCGCGTTTTCCATCCTGCTGTTCCAGGACCTCGCAGCGATTCCATTGATTGCCATTTTGCCGATGCTGGGTGCCGGGGCAGCGGGCGGCGTCAGTGCCGGCCAGCTAGGCATCATGGCGCTGACGATACTCGGCCTGATCTTTGTTGGCCGTTACCTGCTCCGGCCGGTCCTGCAGATCGCCGCATCGTCAAAGATTCCGGAGATTTTCACTGCCACCGCGCTGCTGGTCGTGATCGGTGCCGCGCTCATCATGCAATTCGCCGGCATGTCGATGGTGCTGGGAGCATTCATCGCCGGCATGCTGCTTGCCGATTCGGAGTACCGGCATCAGCTGGAAGGGGATATTGCCCCGTTCAAAGGCCTGCTGCTCGGACTGTTTTTTATCGCAGTCGGCATGACTGTCAACCTGGGCCTGTTGCTGGAATCACCGCTGCGCATCCTCGTAATGGTGACGCTGCTGATGGCAGCGAAAACTGCGGCGCTTGTGCCACTGGCTCGCTATTTCGGAATTTGCGACAAACGCTCCGCCTGGAGCCTGGCTGCAGCCATGTCACAGGGTGGTGAGTTTGCCTTTGTATTGTTCGCGATCGCCACTCGTGAAGCCCTGCTGCCTTCAGGCCTGATCGACGAACTGATCCTCGTGGTCGCGCTGTCGATGCTGATTACGCCGTTTGCCTACATGGCAGCCGAATACTTTGGCAAGCGCAGCGAAGCGGGCGTCGAGCCCGAATACGACGACATGGACGATCCGCACAATGACATTGTCATCGCCGGCTTTGGCCGGGTCGGCCAGATTGTCGGCCGTCTCCTGCGCATGGTCGACCGGTCTTTCACCGCGCTCGAAATCGACTCGTCGCAAGTCGATGTCGTGCGGCGTTACGGCAATATCGTCCACTACGGCGATGCATCTCGCCTGGACGTATTGCGGGCTGCCGGCGTCGAACATGCCAGCGTCTTCGTACTGGCGATTGATGACATTGAAGCCTCCGTACAAACCGCCGAGCTGGTTGGCCGGCATTTCCCGCATGTGAAAATCGTGGCGCGCGCGCGCAATCGGCGACATGCGCACAAACTGATGGACCTTGGCATTCAGAATGTATTTCGCGAGACTTTCCTGTCCAGCGTCGCGCTGACCAAGGGAGTGTTTGCCGAGCTTGGTATCAGCGAACAGGATGCCGACATCGTTACCCGTTCATTTGTCGACCGCGACGAGCGCTTGCTGATCGAGCAGCTGGCATTCCACCAGTCCGAGGAGAAATTGCAGCAATCTGCCCGCGATACTGCGGCCGAACTGGATCAGCTGCTCAGGAACGACGCGCCCAAGCAGGCCTCGGACTAGTCGTCGTCATCATCCCAGGTCCTGATTTTACTCTTGTCTGCTTCTTCCCACTGACGTTCGCTCTTGCGCATATTTTCAACGACCTTGCCAATCGTATAGACGGCAACGCCGGCGATGATCAGCAATACCACTATCAGCCCGTCCGGCATGCTTGCTTCCCCGGTTAACCCGATTCGATAAAACGCGGGCCAAAGCTTACCATCGCAGCCTCCTGTTTTTGCCTTTGACCGCGTTATGATAAGCCCAGCACCGAAGCGCTCGCTGCTGCGACGCAGCGCCGCCTTTATCCGCCTGTCGCTGCGCGACGACGATACAGACTACACCAGCGGTCCTGTCGGACGGGCACTGGGGCTGCTCGCCATTCCGATGATGCTGGAGATGTCGATGGAAGCCGTGTTCGCGGTCGTCGATATCGCTTTTGTAGCGCGCCTTGGCACCGATGCCATAGCGGCAGTCGGCATTACCGAAGCACTGGTCACTGTCCTCTACGCTGTTGCGGTCGGCCTCGGCATGGGCATTACCGCGATGGTTTCGCGTCGGTTCGGAGCCGGCGATGTCGACGAAGCGGCCAGCGTGACCGGGCAGGCCATCTGGCTCGGTGCCGTGCTGTCGGTGGCCATCGGGCTCGGCGGCGTCATCTTTGCTGCCGATATGTTGCGCCTTGTCGGTGCGGCGGAAAGTGTCATACAGACCGGGGCCGGCTATACCGCGGTGCTGCTCGGCGGCGCATTCAGCATTCTGTACCTGTTTCTCCTGAACGCCGCTTTCCGCGGTGCCGGCGATGCCGGCATTGCCCTGCGCTCGCTATGGGTGGCCAATGGCCTGAACATCGTGCTCGACCCGTGCTTCATCTTCGGACTCGGGCCGTTTCCCGAAATGGGTGTCACCGGCGCCGCCGTCGCGACGACGATCGGCCGTGGCGCGGGTGTCCTCTACCAGCTCTGGTTCCTGTTCGATGGCCGCGGCCGGCTGAAATTTCACCTGCGCCACCTGCGCCCGGTGCCACACCTGATCAAGCGCATGGTGCTGATCTCCGTAGGGGGCGTCGGCCAGTTCCTGATCGCCACGTCCAGCTGGATCATCGTGATGAGTATCATCGCGCTGTATGGCAGCAACGCAGTGGCCGCGTATACGATAGCGTTGCGTATGCTCGAATTCGTCTGGCTACCTGCGTGGGGACTCGGCAATGCTGCCGCTACACTGGTCGGCCAGAATCTCGGTGCAGGCCAGGCCGACCGTGCCGAGGCATCGGCCTGGCGGGCCGTGAAGTACAACTTTGTATTCATGACAGTGATCGGCTTTTCCGTGGTGGCTGCTGCGCCGCTGATCACGGGCTGGTTCAGCAGTGACCCGGAAGTGCTGCGCATCGGCACCGCCTGCCTGCGAATTCTTGGCCTCGGGTTTCCGCTCTATGCAATCGGCCTGATACTGACGCAGGCGCTCAACGGCGCGGGTGACACGTTCACACCCACAGTTATAAACTTCGTCTGCTTCTGGGCGATTCAAATTCCACTCGCATTCTGGCTTGCCACCGAACTGGCCGCCGGGCCGAGCGGAGTTTTCGTTGCCATTGTCATATCGGAATCGTTGCTGAGCCTTTTCAGTATCTACGTTTTCCGACGCGGCAACTGGAAGCTGCAAGCGGCCTGACAACGGTAGCAGGCCACTACTGATGATTCGGAGTATTCCTGATGAATGACCTCTCTCGCCTGGCCGACATGGCCGAGATTCTCGGTGCCCTCGTCGTCATCGGAGGCCTCGTCTTCGCTGTCATGCAGATGCGCAATTTTCGCCAGCAGCGACGCGAACTGGCGGCCATCGAGCTGTTCCGCTTTTTCGGCGATACCGACTTCAACCGGGCATACGAGCGGGTGTTGAAACTTCCGGATGGCCTGGCCGCGGACGAATTCAAATCGCGTGGCCCGGAACTCGCGCATTGTGCAATGCTGATCTGCACGACAATGGAGAACATAGGCGTCATGACCTACCAGAGAATTGTGCCCTATACGGTCGTCGACAACCTGATCGGTGACAGCACTGTTGTACTGTGGAGAAAACTCGAGAACTGGGTGCTGTCGATCCGGGATGAAATCGGCAGCCCGGCTTCGTTCGAATGGTTCCAGTGGCTGGCTGAGCGGCTCGATGAGTTGCGCGATCGCGAGGAATTGCCCGCCTATATCGCACACAAGTCCTGGCGCCCATCGCGACTCACAAAGGAAATCTGAGCAGGCACAACGTGACCGAACCTGCGCTCATCGACATACACGATGCGACGGTGTGGCGTGGCGACACTTGCGTATTTGAAAATTTCAGCCTGAATATTCCGCAGGGGCAGCGGATCGCGATCCTGGGACCAAACGGCTGTGGCAAGACCACGCTGCTGAAGACCATCAATCGAGAGCTGTATCCGGTTGTGCGGCCCGGGTCCTGGATCCGCATCCTCGGTCGTGAACGCTGGAACGTCTGGGACTTGCGCAGGCAGATCGGAGTACTTTCCCAGGACTTGCATAACCGCTACACGCCAACAACCAGCGCACTCGAAGTTGTCGAGTCGGGCTTTATCTCGAGTATCGGTGTTCACGGCATTCTGGCCGGGACCATCAGTGCCGCACAGCAACAGTTGGCACGTTCCGCACTGGAGTCGGTCGGCATGTCCGGCTACGAGTCCACCGAGTTACGCAGCATGTCGACCGGCCAGCAACGACGCTGCCTGCTGGCCCGCGCGCTGGTGCACGAGCCGGCAACACTGGTCCTGGATGAGCCGACGGCAGGACTGGATATCTCCGGCAGTTTCGACTACATCCGACTGATCGGCGCGCTCGCCCGAAACGGGAAAAACATCGTAATCGTGACGCACCACCTCGGCGAGATTCCACGCGAGGTCGAGCGTATCGTCCTCCTCAGGGATGGCGCGATTGTCGCCGATGGCAGCAAGGAAGAGACGCTGACGGACCAGTTGCTGAGCGAGGTATTCGCGACGCCGGTCCGGGTCGGGCGTCATGACGGCTACTACTCCGCCTATCCTGGCTGATTCCGGGGCGAAACCCGAAAACGTGATCTGCTACGATTCTTACGCGCCGAAATTAACTTATTCTGGGAGCATGTTGATGCTGATTCGCTTTGTCGCCGCCTGTTTGCCGCTGATTGCGCTGCCTGCGCTCGCGGCCGAGTCGACGGTGGCGACCGGCATTACCAATGTTGGCCCGGCAGCATTCATCTTCACGATTGCAGGTGCGCTGTTGTTAACCCTGGTGTTTCGCAGCACTGCCAACCATGTTGTGGCTTACTGCACACGCTGGCTCGGCACGCTGAGAATCCGCCGCGCGTTGCGAAAACGCAGCCCGAACGTCCTGCACGACTGCATACTGCCGGGCGCCTACGGCGGCCTGACCCGGATCGATCACGCAATCCTGACTGCGGGCGGCATTCTCTGCATCCAGACCAAGCACTACAACGGCATCGTTTTCGGCGATGCGGACGAAGCCCAGTGGAATAACGTTGACGGGACCGCCAGGCGCCGCTTCCTGAACCCGTTGATCCAGAATGAGGGCCGCACGCGTGCTGTGCAGAAAATTCTTCCGGACGTGCCGGTTGCCAACCTGGTTGTGTTTACGGGCAAAGTCGAGTTTCCGACACCACCACCGGCCAATGTCATACGTATTGGCCAACTCGACAGCTACATTGCCAAGTTCATCTTCGGTCCAAGCAGGATCAAGGACTGGGACGCAGTGTGGCTGTCATTGCAATCCGCCGTACTCAAAGATGAGGCATCGCGCAAGGATCTGCAGGCCCAAATCGCCTGATCGATTCCTTTATACTGCGGCCTTCAGACACGTTGAAAAGTCGCGGCACTCATGAGGTTCGATCAAGAACAATTACAGACCTGGGGACGTCGCATAGCGATTGGTTTTGCCGGTCTGGTTGTCACCGGTGCTGTCGTAATCTACTGGCTTTGGACTGACCGACCGGAACTGGCTGAGATCGACTGGCAGCCGTACCCGCTCTACGAGTCCCGAGGCGATGCCGTCACCGTAACATGGCTTGGCGTATCGACCTTGTTGTTCGACGATGGCGACTCGCAAATCCTGGTCGACGGCTTTTTTTCGCGGCCATCCGTCGCCGACATTCTTTTCGATGCCAGGGTGCAAAGCAGCGCGGCGGAAATCAACCGTATACTCGATGAATACCGGATGCACCGACTGGCAGCGATTATTCCGGTGCACTCGCATTTTGACCATGCCATGGATATCGGCGCCGTTGCGAATCGCAGCAGCGCCTCCATCATCGGTTCGGAATCGACAGCCAATATAGCGCGCGGGGCCGGCGTACCTGAAGACCAGATCGTTATCGCTGAAACTGACAGCGTCTACGAGTTCGGCAATTTTTCCGTGCAACTGATTGCATCCGCTCACGCGCCACTGGGCTGGGGCGGGACAGTCCCGTTTGCGGGCAGTATTGACGCACCGCTGGAACTGCCCGCAAGAATCAGCGCTTTCCGTGAAGGCCGGTCATATTCCATCGTCGTCGCGCACCCGCAGGGTACGACCCTCGTGCAGGGCAGTGCCGGGTTTCTGCCCGGTTCGCTCGATAAGGTGGTGGCCGACGTGGTCATGCTCAGCACTTTCGGTCTCGAGAATTTCGGCCACGAATATACGGAGCAGTACTGGCTGTCGCTGGTGACGTCGACCGGGGCGACCCGCGTCCTCCCGCTACACTTCGAGGATTACACGCAACCGTTCGGAACGATCAAGCTGAGCCCCCGCATCATCGACAATTTTCCGGACGCCGCCGCCTTGCTGGGCCGGATTCGTGACACATGGGACAACGACACCCGCCTGCACCTGCCGGAATTCGGTACGCAACTGGTGCTCTATCCGCCGCCGCTGCCTGACGCCTGACGCTGCTTCGGCGTGGCAATAAACTCGGCCAGCGATCGCCGCCCGGCAACCAGGTCTTCCTTGACTTCCTTCTGCAGCGCTTTGAGCCGGTGTTCGACCTTCGATGCCTGGCTGCGGTCCCCGACCTCGTGCTCAAGTACCAGCCTGAACGGGCCCCGGCCGCGCAGGTATTTCGCGCCGCGTGACGTCGTTTCGTGATCGGCCAACCGCCGGGCCACGTCTGTCGCTATCCCGGTGTACAGGCTGCCATCCGCACATCGCAGTATGTACACGCTATAGGCCGGAGCGCTTGCCACGAAAGACCCCGTCAGTTGCCAGGCGCGCCGGTTCCGGTCAGGCGTTGCCGCCGGCGAGCGTATCGCCGAGCACGCGAAATGCGCCGCGCTCGATACTGACACCGTTTTCCGGCGTGTCTGCAAAAGTCAGCACGATTCGGGTTGCACCGTCGAGCTCCTTGGCGGCTTCGTGCAGCGTCAGGGTCAGGGTATTGCCCATCAGTTCTGCCTGCCGGATCAGGTCATGACCGCCAAACTGGTTCTCATTGATTTCGATGTACATCGACTCGTCGAAATCTTCCTCGATCGTTCGCATCAGCAACAGGTAGTCGTTGATATCGCCTTCAGGCGTCGTTTTCGCGAAGAACAGCATGGTTGCGTTGTCGCGAACGTCAAAAGCGACGGTATCGTAGTGGCGGCTGACAGTCATCGTGTTCCCGGGCCCAACGGCTAAGCGCCCAGTCTACGCCATCGCGCAGCTTGCCGCGACCGGCGCCAGCCGCTACCGTCTGACAATGAGGTGTCCTGGCTAGTGTCGCTGCGAATGCAGGTCATTCTGACCGTCGTGGCCGTCCTGGTCAGCGCGGTCTTCCTGTTTACCGACCCGGTACCCCAGGATCCGGCCTACCATACTTTCAGTGACACCAGGAATTTGTTCGGTATCCCGAATTTCTGGAACGTCGCGTCCAACCTGCCGTTCCTGCTGGTTGGCGCCGCCGGATTGTGGTTCCTGCAGCAGCAAACGCGACAGGTTTGTATTGCCGGCGCAGAACCTGCCTACCGGGCCCTGTTCGCAGGTGTCCTGCTGACCGCTTTCGGCTCGGCGTATTATCACCTGGCGCCTGGCAACCAGACCCTTGTATGGGACCGACTGCCGATGACAATTGCTTTTGCCGGGCTACTGGCCGTCATCGCCGCCGAGTACGTGTCGGCCAGCGCCGCGCGACGCCTGTTGTTGCCGCTGCTGGTCATTGGCCCCGCCTCGGTCGCCTACTGGGCCTGGACCGAGGCGCAGGGCGTCGGCGACCTGCGCCTGTACGCCCTCGTGCAGTTCATACCGATGCTGATGATCCCGGTCCTGTTGCTGACACACCAGCCGGCAATCGGCGAACGCCGGTATTTCTGGTGGATGCTGCTTTTTTACGTGCTCGCAAAAATATTCGAATTTGCTGACCCGTCCGTTTTCGCCCTTGGCAACCTGGTCAGCGGCCATACGCTGAAACACCTGGCGGCAGCCATGACACCGGCGGTGTTTTTGTATGCCCTTGCCCGCCGCCGCTGACTATTTACGTCACCGGGTCGCGCCGGTACCATGCGGCGCCTGATCGCGACGTTTGGAACGGCAATGAGCAAAGCTTCCCGAATCGATGGCAAGGCAATGGCCGCGGAGTTGTCCGCACAGGTCACCAGCGAGACCGCTGCACTGCTTGAAGACCACGGCCTGGTACCCGGACTGGCGGTTGTCATTACCGGCGAGGATCCGGCCAGCCAGGTGTACGTACGCAACAAGAAGCGCACGGCCGAAGCCTGCGGGTTTCATTCTGTACAGCACACGCTCGCCACCGATGTCAGCCAGGAAGATGTGCTTGCACTGATCGACCGCCTGAACAACGACATGGATATTCACGGCATCCTCGTGCAGCTGCCACTGCCAGCGCACCTCGACGAACAGGTCGTTACGCAGGCAATTTCGCCCGCCAAGGACGTTGACGGTTTCCACTACGTCAACATCGGCAAGCTGACATCGGGAAACACAGGCGATGCGTTCATCCCGTGCACGCCGGCTGGCTGCATGCTGATGATCGAGAAACACCTGGGCAAGGATCTTTCGGGCAAACATGCCGTAGTCATCGGACGATCGAACATCGTTGGCAAACCGATGGCCAGTTTGCTGCTGCAGCAAAATGCTACGGTAACAGTGACTCACAGCCGCACCAGCGACCTGCCTGCCGTCGTGCGCGAGGCAGACATTGTCGTCGCAGCCGTCGGCCGGCCCAACATGGTGCGGGGTGACTGGATCAAGCCTGGCGCAGTGGTGATCGATGTCGGCATCAACCGGATCGAAGTGACCGAGAACGGGGAGCAGAAATTCAAGCTCACCGGCGACATCGCATACGATGAAGTCTGCGCCGTTGCCGCTGCCGCGACGCCAGTGCCGGGCGGTGTCGGTCCGATGACAATCGTCATGTTGATGGCCAATACGCTGCGTGCAGCGCGCCTGTCCGCCGGGCTCGAATCAGCCTGATTCTGCTGCCGGATCCTCGATGGCTACCGGGTCCAGTCGGAATCGAAATTTCCGGCAGGTCTTGATATTGCTGAGAACCTCGTCGTCGCCCAGCGGCTCGTAGCTGGAGGCGCGCACGGCCTGGATCGCAGGCTTCTCGAACCATCGGTGGCTGCTGGAGCGCACGGCGATACGCGACGTTCTGCCGCCCCGGTCAACATGAAAACAGACTTCGACATCGCCCTGCAGCCGTTCTTCCAGCGCACGCTCGGGATAGACCGGGACGACGGTTTGCAGCGGCACCCGGTCGCCGCCCGGATCCAGCAGGTGGACAATATCAGTGTCGTCCTGTGCTGCGACGGCCAGGGCAAACAGCCACAGCACAACAACCAACGCTACCTGCCTACCCGTCATCATCATTGCCGGCACCGGCATCGCGGCGATCGTCAATCACAATGCTGGGCGACACCGGATTGGTGGCATCCAGGTACATGCGCCTGACGGCCTGCAACGTATTCGAATTCGGGCTGATCTCTTCGCCTATTCGCAGGTCTGCGTCGGCTTCGGCAAATCGCCGCAGCCGGATATAAATAAGTGCACGATTGCTGCGAGCGCGCCAGTGCCGGCCGTTCTCTTCGATGACCTCGTTGCAATGTTGCAGGCCGCGCTCGTATTGCTTCAGTAACACGTAGCCTGCGCACAGGTTCGAGTGGGCTGCCTGGCGCTCCTGAGCGGAGTTGGACTGAGAGAGTCCCAGCAGGGTCAGCCGTACACCTTCGGCCGCATCACCGGCCCGCAACGCATCGACGCCGTCCTGCAGCGCAGTGTTGCTTGGCCCGAGCACTGTCTTGTTGTCTTGCGCATGGACGGCGCATGGCAACAGAAAAAGCAGACAGACTGGCCAGATCGAGCGTAATGCCTTCACGTCTATCCGCTGATGTAGCTCTCCAGTTGCTGAATCTCTTCCTGCTGATCGGCAATGATCGCCTTGACCAGGTCGCCGATGGAGATCATGCCGACGACACGGCCGTCTTCGACGACGGGCAGGTGCCGGATCTTCTTCTCGGTCATCATCTCCATGCAGTTGTTGACCGTTTCGGCATCGGATGTCGTTATGACGTCGCCAGTCATGATGTCGGCGACCGGTGTCTGGTCCGAAGCCCGGCCCTTGACGATGACTTTGCGGGCGTAGTCTCTTTCCGACATGATGCCGCGCAACTGGTCATCCTGCATGACCACCACCGCCCCGATATTCTTTTCTGCCATGACGCGAATCGCGTCCAGGACCGTGTCGTCCGGTCTTACCGAGATGATCTGTCGTCCCTTGCGATCGAGAAGGTGCTTGACTAGTTTCACGCTGACTCCCCTTAAAGCCTGGCCTACTCTCATTCTAGCAGCCCGGCACGGCGTCGGCCGGCACACCAACCGGTGTCCGGACGTCTGCGTGAATTTCTTTTTAAATCAGACGATTAAGCGGTCGGTGGTCTAGTCGTCGCGACTGACCTTGCCGCGAACATCGGCAATACGAACACTGCCACTGCCGGCATCGATGATGTCGAGATCCTGCGCGACGTCCCGGACATCAATGCTGCCGGAGCCATCATCGATCGTTACCGTACCACCGACGGTTTGAATGCGAATCTCCCCCGAACCGTCTTCGACGTCGACGTCACCACTGACGTCGATAATCGTTATAGGGCCGGAACCGTCGTCGATGACGACGCTCCTGGCGCCGTTAATGTCAATCGAGCCGGAGCCATCATCGATTTCCACGTCCGCGCGCATGCCTTTGACGAGGATCGAGCCGGAACCGTCATCGATGAACAACTCCACACTATCGGGCATGCTGACGTCGATATCGATGCTCGCGGAATCCCCGTCGAACCAGGAATTGTCTTCGAAGTGTGCTTCCAGGATCGCCTTGCCGCGCTTTTTCTCAAGGCTCAGGACCAGTTCCCTGGCGAGGAAGTCGCGTGCACCTTTGTCGTCATCCGGCACGCGAATAGTCGCTTTGGCCAGGATCTCGTCACTTGTGGCGATTCCCGTGACGACGACGCTGCCGGCTCCGGAGTCAATCTCCAGAATTTCAACGCCGTCTGCGTCCAGAGCGAGATCCCTGTTCTCCGTGTAACCGTTCCATGCGGCACAGGCCAGGCTGCTCGCAAACATTGCCATAACTACAAGGCTGCGCATTGCTGCCTCCTTATCAAATAACGGTGACTGTAGTTATTAGACGCCTGCGCCGGTAAATTGGTTGCAACGCCGGGCGGTCAGTCCGCAATACGAATCTGCCGCAGGCGTTCCTCGAGATCGGTTGCCGGGTGCCAGCGACCGCGCAGCATGACTCCGTGCACCCGGCGTGTGTTGCTGATGTCCAGCAGCGGATTGGCGTCCAGCAGCACGAGGTCGGCATCCCGCCCGACCTCGACGAGCCCGGTATTGCTGTCGAGATAATCAGCCACGTGCACGGTTCCTGTCGCGAGCGCCGCGTAGGGTGACAGGCCTGCCTCGACCAGGAACGCGAGTTCCTGGTGGATCGAGAATCCGGGCACATTGAAAACCTGTGGCGCGTCCGAACCCAGTAGCAGCCCGGCACCGGCATCGTGCAATGCCTTGATAATCAAGCGTCGCAGGCGGATTGCCTGGCGGGCATCCTCCGCGTCGAAGTCCTGGTCGCTTTCGAGGCTCTGTTTGACCCGCGCCCACTGTTGCACGGTCGCCACGGGCATGAAACGCATCTCCGGCCGGCTCGTCAGTTCGGCGACGGTCACTTCCGAAACCCGGTGCTCGAACAACGATTCTGTCGGCACGTTCCAGGTACCAGCAGCCGCCGTCTGCGCTGCCAACTCGGCGATTCGCTCCTCGCCTAACTGGTCCGCGAGCAACACACCAAAGAAGCCACCGTAACCACCGCTGTTGTCAGCGTCGGCCGGCATCAGCGCCGGCAGGTAGCCGTCCAGGTGATCGATCGTGCTGATTCCGGATGCAAGGGCATTATCGAGGCCTACCGCTTCGGGCACGTGGCCGGCGAAAGGCATACCGAGTTCGTTCGCCGTCTCGGCAATTGCTGCAAATTCTGCGGCACTCAAGCCAGGGTGAATCTTGATAAAGTCGTAGCCGGCATCAAACTGAGCCCGGACCTTGTCCGCACCATCCTGGGCATCGCGCACCGAGTTGCCGTTCATCGACGGACCGGAAGTCACCAGGCGCGGACCAAAAACAGAGCCATTTGCCAATGCTTCGCGGAGCTGCAAATGCGATGGCTGACCCAGCATACCGCGCACGAGAGTCACGCCGTTGGCCGCAAACAGTGTTAGCGTCCGGTCGAGATCGGGCGAATTCGCTCCCGGGAGATGCGCATGCATTTCCGCGAGTCCCGGCAGCAGGTACCGATCCGTTCCGTCAATGACCTGGATGTCTTTCGGTAGCGGGGTGGTGTCCACCGGGCCGATCATGTCGATTCGGCCATCCCGGACAAGCACTGTCTGCGCAGGTTTCACCTGGTCATCGCGCATCGAAATGACATTCACATTGATAAAGGCGGTGATTTCCGCCCATGCCGTCGTTGCGGTTGCCAGCAACAGAATGCCGGCCACGACGATTCGACCTGTACTTTTCATGGGCAGTTCCTGTTCGGGAGACAATCCTTGTTTGAGGACAATCCGCTGCTCGAGTTCAACCGTCCCGTATAAAAATCGGTAGCCTCGTGCCTCGCCCGGTACCCGAGACCGGCAGCGAAACCGACCAGTCGCTAGAGACTGTCGAGAACTTCCTGGCTGACATTGCCGCCGCAGATTACCACGACTACCTTGCGCCCCTCGATGGCGGACCTGTGTTTCAACACCGCGGCCAGCGCGACACCCGCAGCGCCCTCCAGCGGTTCCTGTTCCGCATCGAGATAGATGCGCATTGCATCGGCAATCTCCGTTTCGCTGACCAGTACCGATTCGTCGACCAGTTCCTGGCACAAGGGGAAGGTAATCGCGTTCGCCTCGATTCCGCCGGCAGTGCCGTCCGATAGCGTCGGCTCACTCGGCAGGTCCAGTATCCTGCCCGCCGCTATAGAGCGAGCCATGACCGGAGAAGCTTCCGGCTGGCAGCCATAGACCACGACACCCGGGTTGTGAGACTTCAGAACGCTGGCAACGCCGGAAATGAGTCCGCCGCCGCCGATCGCAACAAAGACCGCATCGATATCCGGCATCTGTTGCAGAATTTCGACGCCGCAGGTGCCCTGGCCGGCGATCACTTCCGGGTCATTGTACGGCGACAGGTAATACATGTTGTGCTGCCGGGCATATTCGCGGGCGTGCTGCTCGGTATCGAGTCCATCCGTGCCGAAGAACTGTACGTCGCCACCGTACCCGCGAATCGCATCAACTTTGGCAGGAGAAGTCTGCTCGGGTACGAATATGATGCCTTTCGTCTTCAGCCGTTGCAGGGCACAGGCGACCGCCGCGCCATGATTACCGCTGGATGCCGCAACGCAGCCTCGATCACGCTGCGCAGCGGTCAACGTTGCCAGGCGATTGCTGGCACCGCGGATTTTGAAAGACCCCGTCAGCTGTCGATTCTCCCGCTTGATCCAGACTTCGGCGCCCGTCCGGGCACTGAATTCCGCAGAGCAGTCCAACGGTGTGCACGTCACCAGGTCCTGGATGCGGCTTGCGGCCGCATGAGCCGCGGCGACTACCTGCTTGCTTGATAGCATCATGGCTGCAGCTTGCGCCACGTCGCGGGTAAGAACAAGTCGCGTCCCCCACTTGACAATAACTGTTTTTCGCCTGTCGCAATTTGTCGACAGCTGTGCAACGATAGCGGCTCGCAAGACAAAGGCACACTTGTTGAAAAACAGGGTCGCAAAGCCACCGGTCTAAAGGCGCGCTGCAGGATGCATCGGCCCACGACAGCGGAGCTGCCGAGACGAATGACTGTGCACCTGTCCAGGTGACCGTCCTTGGATTCTGTGACTTTGGCTTGAAGTTCGACACTGCTGCCGGAGACATGGATGCCTGCTAACACTCTCAGAAAATCAGGGCGGTTTCGGAGCCCGAAGCACGACGGGCCGGTTCATCTCACGCCCAGGAATCTCAACGAACTTCGGCGTATTCTGCGTCCGGAAAGCAGTACGCCGCTGCCTGTCCGGCCGCAAGGCGCAGGCACCTCGTCCACTGACTGCAATACCACCGCCGCCGGTTCGATATTGCACATGACCGGACTGGACCGCGTCCTGCGTGTCGATGCCGAGCAGCTCACCGTTACCGTCGAGGCAGGCATAAGGCTCGAGACTCTCGTCGAAACCCTGGCCGAAGACGGTCTCGAGCTGTATGGCGGCTACGAACTGCAGGGACGGACTGTCGGCGGCGCGATCGCTGCCCCGTGTTTCGGTCCCAGCATCGGCAAAGTCGGCAGCTTCTTCTCCAGCCATGTTGTCGCAATGAAAATCATAACGGCGGATGGCAGGCAAATGACACTCGACAGGACCCAGAAAAACCTGCTGGCGGCATTCAGGCTTAGTTATGGCCTGCTCGGCGTAATCTACGAAGCGACCTTGCGCGTCCGGCCGATGCGCACCTTCACAGCCAGCCACCGGCGGGTTTCCGTGCAGAAGTTTGCCTCGATCGTCGACACGCTCGCCGCGAGCGAGGTCGGCTTCAAGTTCTACCTGATGCCCTATCGTGACCGGGTTTACCTGGACCTGCGCCGTTACGACACACAGGCCGGCAATGCCTACAAGACACCGTGGCGTCTGAAAGACTGGGGCGAGAGTACCGTCATGCCGCATGTCTTCCGCTCGCTGAATCGCATTGTGCCGATCAATTCCGTCCGCTACCGATTGATCGACAGTATCAGCGAGGCGACACAGGGCCTTGTGAATTCCAGGCTCGTGCATACCGGCAGCAACGTGGCTTCCCCGTCGCGGCGCGGTGCTCGCGGGCCGCGTACGCACTATTCGAGTTGGTGCTTTCCTGCCGCGAATTTCTCGATGGTAGCCATCGCCTACAAGGAATTCTGCGAATCCGTACTGCAGCAATCCGGCTATCGATGCGACCTGCCCGCGGCAGGCTATCGCCTGAACCACGATCCCAGCGCGCCGCTGTCACCGTCGTTCGACGAAACGATGATTGTCCTGACAACGGCATCGACACAGCTCTCGGGCTGGGATGATTTCGTTATTGATCTTGCCGACTTTGCCGAGAAATGGGGTGGTACGCCGCTAATCAGCCAGTCGCGTGCCCTGCGCGCGGAGAACGTGATTCAGGCGTACACGCGCCGGCTGGACTTTTTTCGGCAAATGCGGCGTCGACTCGACCCGGACAATCGCCTGTTGAACCCGTTCCTGGCGCAGTTTGCGCAGTAGCATCGCGGCAAGGAACAGTGTCAGCAGCCAGCTGAACGCCCCGCCACCGTCCTCGACAATGACCGTCGTGCTCGGCGGGGGCGGCACATACGGCGTGTCACGATCCGCATCTTCGAGCGGCAGAAACGCCAGTTCGGAAGTATCAACCGGGCCGAAGCTCGCCAGGAAATCATCGTTGTAGCCATCGAACAATTCGATCAACAGGTCGTAGCTGCCCGTCGGGTAACCGGAAACGAGTTCAGTCACGATGTTGAACTCATCATCTGCTGAAGAACCGAACAGCAGAAAGTTGTCGGTGGCCGAGTACTCGTTCCATGGCCCGCCTTCGAAGCTGAGATAAACAACAGCGTATACCTCGGCCGACTCGTAGTACGTGTCCGCATCGAACAGTAAATCGATGCCATGGAAATGACCATCCGAGTCGTGATCGTTGAACAGGATGACATCGGCCGAGTAGAACCAGAAATCGTAACTGGCAGCGGCAGCGCGGCTGCCGGTTCCGGACTTCAGCGACCGCGGCGAATGTTTGTCGGCGCTGCGTTGTCCCGCATTGTCGAGCGTCTTGTACTCATCCTTGACGACCGTACCGCCGATCCCGGCGGCTCGCTCGGCTGCGGTTCTCTGTATGCTGGTCGAGGTGCGACTGTTCTCGGCCGCAACGGCATTCATCATTGCTACACAGGCCAACAGCACGCCTGCCAGCAGACAGTTCCCTGATATTCGCGTAACTCGCATGGTAATCCCTCCTGCCGTGCTCTTCGGTAACCATTAGGCGCCAGTCGTGCTGAATCGCGGCTGAACCGGTATGCAACCGGCGAAACTCATGCGAAGATGTTCAGCTCCCGTTCATTTTCACCATCGCAAATCAAACCAGTGAGTCAGTCACAAGATGAGTCCGGCAAGGCGATTGCCTATTTGCTGACCGGGGTCGCGGGCGGCCTCGGGCTGGACCTGTGTGCCAAGGAAATTCTGCAGAGCTTTTCGCTCGAGCAGTTCGTTTTCCTGCGCAGCCTGATCGCTGTCGTGATATTCCTCGTACTGGCGCGCCGCTTCGGTGGTGCGGGCAGCCTGAGAACGAAGCGTTGGGGCTGGCATTTGTTGCGCACGCTGCTCGCCGTCGGCGCAATGTTTGGTTTTTTTTACGGTCTGTCGCGGATGCCGCTCGTCGAAGCGCTGACACTCGGGTTCACTGCGCCATTGATGGTTACCGCACTTTCGGTACCTTTACTGGGCGAACACGTGGGCTGGCGGCGCTGGACGGCAGTATCCATTGGATTCGTCGGCGTGCTAATCATGCTGCGGCCCGGCGCGCAGGCCGTATCAGTGGCTCACCTGGCCGTCCTGTTCGGCGCTTTCTGCTACGCGAGTCTCGCGATCACGGCGCGCAAGCTGGCGGATACCGAGACCAGCTACTCGATGTCTATCTACGTCGTCGCCGGGCCATTGCTGATTTCGCTACTGTTGCTCGGCTCCAGCGGCTGGCGTGCGCCTGATCCGACGAGCTGGATACTTTTCGTTACCGCAGGTCTCTGCTCGGTCGTCGCATGGATCGGCATCATCGGCGGGTATCGCAGGGCCTCGCCGGCCATGCTGGCGCCATTTGAGTACACAGCCCTGATCGGCGGCGCCATCGCCGGCTATATTTTCTGGGGAGAGGTTCCCGACAGCTGGGTCGTCGCAGGTGCGATCGTGATCATCGCGTCAGGGCTGTTCGTTGTCTATCGCGAAATCGGTGACACGATCTCCACCCGCTACCTGCGCGTATTCACCAGCAGCGGTTCCGCTTTGCGGCGGCTCGCATTCAGTCGACGTCGCCGGCAACAAGCCCCGCAATCTCAGCAGGAGTAGCACCCAGCGCAACGACAGTGCGGTTGAAGAAATCGATCTCCAGCGGGCTGACGTTGCTGTCACTGCGAAATACCTCGAACAATGCCTGCACGACCTCGGCACGATCCTTGTTGGTCAGGCGCTTGCTGACCTTGGCCAGGTACTTGCGAAGGTTCGCCTCGGCATACAACTCGGACCTGGCGGCGACACGAATTTCGGCAGCGGTGAGTTTTTCACCGGTATGCTTTTCGATAATGTCGCTGATTCGTTCGACCTCGACCGTCTGAATATTGATGTCAGCATCGGCAGCGCGCGCCAGCGTCATCAACATAACTTCCTTGCGCAACTCGTCCTGCTGACACTCGGTCTGCTCCGAGCCGCCAAAGATATTCAATACGTTCTTTAGATCTGAAATTGCCATTGTGGTCTCACTTGTTCGTTGTAGTTATCCCGGCTCGCCGGCCCTTATCGAAGGGAGTACCGGAGTATACACGGCAAAGGTGGCAGGAAACACGGCCTCCTCGGCATCCTATCGGCGCATACGCTGCCGCTTCCAATACGTCAGCGACCGCCACAACCACTCCACCGGCCCAAACCGGTAGCGTGCCAGCCACCACGGGCTGAGCAATAGCTGCAACGCAATCATTGCAACGACGAAGCCCATCTGCTGGAACCTTGGAACAGAGCC
Organism: Gammaproteobacteria bacterium; assembly: GCA_030429005.1. Taxonomy (GTDB): domain Bacteria; phylum Pseudomonadota; class Gammaproteobacteria; order Steroidobacterales; family Woeseiaceae; genus UBA1847. The sequence goes on from JAUIDP010000001.1 coordinate 48,290, forward strand.
GTACAGGCCCAGCCCGTAGCCGTAAAAGACCGTCGTCAGGACTATGGAATGCATCAGGTAGTTCGTCAGCGCCATGCGGCCCACGGCGGCAAAACGGCCCAGCAGTTTCTGTGCGAACCGCGTCCTGATCATCAGCATCACCGTTGCGAGGTGGCCCAACCCGACAATCAGGCTGCCAAAGTAGTTGGCGATGCTGCCCGCCTGGAAGGCGTACATTGCGCTAAAGTCATGTGCATACAGGTCGTATGCGCTGTAGATTGTCAACGGCAGACCGATAGCGTAGCAAATCAGCAACATCTTGCCGTAAAAACCGGGTGACTTTTCGGCGGCCAGGACGCCGGTCTTCATCAATGCCATACCGATCAGCATCAATGCCGTTACTCTCCAGAGCCCGAAGAACAGTGTCCCGAAAACCTGCATCATGATCGCTGTCGGTATCCTGAAAGCCAGGATATCCGCATAGCTGCCTAGATAAACCTCGACGTCCTTCTCGATGTCCTCGGCGGTCGGCGCCATCATCGGGCGTTGTTGCAGCCAGCCGTCCAGGATCTCCTGTTGCTCCGGCGAAATCTCCTCACCGGCTGCAACCATCGACGACACGTCACTCGCCTTGGCCTGGAACATCTGCATCTGCGCGCCCATGCCGAACATCATCACGACCGTAACCGGCAACAGGCAGCAGGCAATAATGACCAGGTTGCGCGGCCTGAGATTGCGAAACAGGTATGCCAGCATGCCAATGGCCGCATACATGAACAGGATATCGCCGAACCAGATGAAATATGCGTGCAGCGCACCGATCAGTATCAGCCAGAACTGGCGACGATAGAAAATTCGGCCGTATTTTGCGCCCCGGGATTCCGCGCGGCCGGTCATCAGCACGATGCCAGCCCCGAACAGCATGGCAAAAATACTCAGGAATTTCTGATCGAAGAAAACATGCGTAACGAACCAGGTACCGAGGTTCAGGCTGTCAGTCCCGCCCATCAGCAACGGATTCGAGTACGCCGGGAACGGCATGGCAAACGCGTAAATATTCATGACGAGTATGCCGAGGATCGCTATACCGCGGAGAATGTCGAGACTCTGGATTCGATCCGCGCCAAGAACCGGCGCGGCGCTGTCGTTGGCTGCCGCCGTACCGGACAGCACCCGGCTTGCGTCACTCATATACTGCTTCCCTCATGCTTCAATATTGTTGTTATTTTCGTCACTTGAAGCGCGGCTCTGCTGGCCGAGCTGGTTATGATAACGCAGCAATGCGGCGATTTATACCGTTGTTTTTAATAAATTAAATTCTTGGAAAAGTGATTTTTTTTGGCGATACTGAAGCCGGGCAAACAACATGAAAGGAGGTGATCCATGTCTAGTGAGATATCAAAGGTGTCAGGAAAACCATTTGGTCTTATTGAAATGGGTCGCGTTTTGAAGAAGGAGCGTCTGTCCCAAATCCTCTGACTCGTTTTCCGACATCAGTCTCACCGAAAGCCGTGCCTGTCGTGCTGACAAGCACGGCTTTCTTGTTTCTGCGGCACGAAATCCTCAATCGCGGCGGCTATCTTACGATCGCCTCGATCGCGGTCAGCGTTTCGTCAATCTCCGCGGCCGTGTTGTAGTGCACGGCACCGATACGTACGACGCCACCGCCATCCAGCAATCCCAGCATCCGCGCCGGCTCATAACCGTAGTTATGGCCACTCCAGACGAAAATATTCTGCTCGCCCAGCGCGCGGGCAATGCTGCCAGGTGAATGATTGTCGTGAACGAAAGAAACTGTCGGCACGCGGCGCTCCAGGGCGGCCGGGTCGCTGATTCCCTGGATACGGACCCCCGCGATGTCCTGCAGGCCACTGATTAGCTGGTGCATCAGGCCTTTCTCGTAGTCAAACATCTCGGTAAAAGCCGTTTGCAGGTTCAGACGACGGCTGGAACCGCCGGATAGTGCCGCACCGACACCGGCAAAGTAGTGCACTGCACCGCCAGTGCCCGCCATGCCTTCGTGGCTTTGCGTGCCGGTCTCGAAACGCCACGGCAGTTCCGCGGGCGCCGGTCTGACCTTGTACGGCTCCAGTTCCAGGTAGACGTCCGACCTGGCCCACAATATGCCCTGGTGCGGACCGAAAAACTTGTAGGCTGAACAGGTGAAGAAGTCGCAACCACAGGCCTCGACATCCGGTAACACGTGCGGCGCGAGCTGCACGGCATCGACAAAGCTCCACGCTCCGGCGCTGCGCGCCTTTTTGCACATGCTTGCAATATCATTGATGGTGCCGGTCAGATTGCTGGCCCCGCCAATGCACAACAGCCGCGTGCGTTCGGAGAGAACGCTGTCGAGTGCATCGTCATCGAATTCGAATGTCTCGGTATTGAACGGCAACCAGCGAACCTCAAGGTTGTGGTCCCTGGCCATCAATAACCACGGTGCAACGTTCGCATCGTGTTCCATACGCGACAGGATGATCTCGTCGCCGGCCTTCAGGTAACGGCCAATCGACCGCGACAGGTGCAACGTCAGCGATGTCATGTTCTGTCCGAAGGTAATCTCGTCGGCGGATGGCGCATTCAGAAAATCTGCCATGGCAGATCGTGCGTCACTGACGTATCTCTCGGCGAGTTCCGCGGTGCGAAAGTAGCCGCCGAGATTGGCATTGCCCTGTAGCAGGCATTCGGACATTCGTTGCACGACCAGGTCCGGTACCTGTGTGCCGGCCGGATTATCCAGGTAGATTCGACGGGCGCCATTGTCTGTCGTCGCCAGTGACGGAAATTGCGCGCGCAAGGCGCCGATATCGAGTGCCATGATCTATTCGGCCTTGCCGCCCCACTTTTCGCGGTGGGCATCTTCGGCCTGTTGACGTACCCGTGAATGCCGCCGCGTAAGCAACAGGGAATTCGGGTCGCAAACCTCGGACCGGATCAGCCCGAGATCGCTGGCCGCATCGAACAGGCTGGGATACCAGCGTTCCCAGTTCGGCAGCAGCGTTTCCACTTCATCACGAAGACTCATGCCGGCAATGTAACCGAGGCCATCGCCGCTGACAATGAATTGCGTCTCAGGCTACTCTTCGGACAGCCGGAACGTCACCATGGCGATTGCCACTACCAGCGCAGCGGCCAATACGACGGGCCATTGTGTGGCGGCCGCTACACTCTCGAACAGCGACCGGCCAGCAAGCTGATCGACGACATCGGCGCCGATATGCAGCAATTCCAGGGCCGGCCTGGCGGCACACGCTGCGCCCACCAGCATGGCGATGGGCAGGGCCAGCCGACGCACCCAGACCTGGCGGCGCAGGCGCCGCAGGACCTGGTCGCTGAAGCCTGCGTCCGGGATATCCTCGACCTGGAACAGCGTCTCAAGCATGCGGTCCGCAGCGTCCTGTTGTTGGTCAGCCATGTTGATAATCTTTGATGTCAAAACTTGTCCTGATCTTTTCTTTACCACGAAAAATGATGGATTTCACAGTGCCAACAGGTGCATCGATCGCTGCGGAGATCTCCCGGTGCGATAGTCCGCATCCGTAGGACATCAACATGACAGCACGCTCTTCGGTCGACAGGACCGCGAGAAAGCGATCCAGGTCCGGCAACTCGTCTGCCTGTTGCGTGTACTGCTGCTCTTGCAAGTCCCGCACCCGGCCGGCGGCATCGAGGATCTCCGTATAGCGTTTCGATTTTCTCCGGGATTGCAGGAAGGTCGTGTATGCGACCTTGAGCAACCAGCCGATGAACGACCCGCGACCGGAGAATGTCTGCAACTTGTCCCAGGCACGCAGACAGCAATCCTGCGCCAGGTCGTCCGCCTCGCTGGCATCGCCGCACAGCTTGCGCAGAAAGTTTCTGAGCTGTGACTGGTGGCGGCGGATCAGTTCCCCGAACGCTGCCGTGTCCTCGGAAGACACAGCCAGCGTAACGAGGTACTGATCGCTTTCGGTTTGTGTTGCTTTGACACTTATGACTTGCGCCCCGAGTAGAACCACATCGTCAAATAGGCGACACCGAGACTGAACGGAAATGCAGCGAAGCCCAGCATGATCTGCAGCACTTCGTCGTCGTCTTCCGGGATGCCGAAGCCGAACGCCGCGGTACTTACAGCCAGCGCAAACCAGATCAGGGCCGTACGCAAGTCCTTGTCTTCCGGCGGTTTCGGTGTGCCGAGCCGATCAATTATTTCCGGCGTCAGTTCATGCCCCTTGTCCAGGGCCGCTCGGATAGTCGCCTGTGTTTCGCTGCGCGTCTTGTAACGGAACAGGAAAAACAGGCACAGGATCACGGTCAGTGCCACGAACAAAGCGATAGGTATCAAAATTCCTTCCACGGCAGGTACTCCCAATTTTGTCTGGCGCCCCAATGGGCATTGTCACCCATAAGATGCCTGTCGGTGCCCGATCGGATGCACGCTTGTTAGTCATTGTTTTTCCGGGTTTTTCCAGGAGTAGCACAAAAATTAGGTTGCGCAGGCCCGGCCAGGATTAGACCCGCTGCCCGGTTTCGGCCGTTTACACCGGGCATGAACATCTTCAGGACACTGGCGGATCCGCGCTATTACCAGATCGCCGTACTAAGCTCGCTGGTTATCTTCGGTGTTTGCATCCTGGACTTTGGCATTCACTGGTACAACGCACTGGCGCTGATCATTTCGACACAGATCGTGCAGTACATCTGCATGCGTGTTGCCGGGCTTACACCCTTCGATCCACTCAGCGCCGGCGTCACATCCCTGTCCCTGACGATGCTGCTGCGAACCGACGCCATCGCAATCGCGGTAATTGCCGCATGCATCGCCATCGGCAGCAAATTCCTGCTGCGCGCCGGCGGCAAGCACATCTTCAATCCTGCGAATATCGCCCTCGTCACACTGATGTTTTGCTCCGACAATGCCTGGGTATCGTCCGGCCAATGGGGTAGTGCAACCCTCGGCGCACTGACGCTGGCCTGCCTGGGCTTCCTGGTCCTGACCCGGGCACGCCGGGCCGAAACGACCATCGCATTCCTGCTGGCCTACGCGGCGTTGATGACCGGCCGTGCACTCTGGCTGGGCGACCCGCTCAGTATTCCGTTACACCAGTTGCAGAACGGCGCACTTCTGATCTTCGCGTTCTTCATGATTTCCGACCCTAAGACGACGCCTGATCGCAGCAGCACACGGATTTTTTACGGCGTATTCGTGGCCAGTGTCGCCTACATCATCCAGTTTGTTTTCTACGAACCCAACGCAGCAATCATCGCGTTGATTCTGTGCGCCCCGGTGGTGCCTGTACTCGACCGGATAGCGCGAGGACGGCACTACCGCTGGGAAAGCCCGGCAGATCCGCGCGCCAGCAACTTCTGAGGAGTATGAACATGCGAATCCTGGTATTGACCGCAGCAATCGGTTTGACGATTGCCATATCAACGACAGCACAGGCATTTTGTGGCTTCTATGTCGCACGAGCCGACACCAGTCTTTTCAACCAGGCGTCCCAGGTGGTGCTGGTACGCGATGGCAACCGCACTGTCATCACGATGGCAAACGATTTTCAGGGCCATGTGCGGGACTTCGCCGTCGTCATCCCCGTACCGACGTTCATCGAGCGCGAGCAAATCAATGTTGCAGACAATGCCCTGATCGAACATCTCGATGCATATACGGCGCCCCGCCTGGTCGAGTATCACGACCCGGACCCTTGCGTCAGGTACGAGCAACGGGAAATGGCAATGTCCAGCGGCTCGCCGGCCAGCAAGGTTTTCGAGGACGACATGGACCGCGACCGCGCACTCGGCGTCACGATCGAGGCCAGCTATTCCGTCGGCGAGTACGACATCCTCATTCTCTCCGCCGAAGAGAGCAATGGACTGATCACGTGGCTTGACGAAAACGACTACAACATTCCGCCGGGTGCCGGGCGCGTAGTCGACAGCTATCTCAAACAGGATATGCGCTTTTTTGTCGCCAGGGTCAATCTCGAAGAGCAGGCGAGCCTGGGATACACGAACTTGCGGCCATTGCAGATCGCCTTCGAGAGCAACAGGTTCATGTTGCCAATCCGGCTCGGCACGCTGAACGCGAGCGGCAAACAGGAACTGTATGTCTATGCGTTGACCCGCAGTGGCCGCGTGGAAACGACCAACTATCGCACGGTCAGGCTGCCCAGCAACACCGAGGTCCCGGAGTTTGTCGAAACGGAGTTCGGTGAATTCTATCGCGACATGTTCGCGAAACAGACCAGGGCACAGAATGAACGTGCGGTTTTCCTTGAGTATGCATGGGACATGGCCTGGTGCGACCCCTGCGCGGCCGATCCGCTAACAGCGGATGAACTTCGGAGCCTCGGCGTTTTCTGGCTGCGCGACAAGACTGGACGGGGAGGCAGCAAGATCCTGCCGCAGCCGGCCCAGGATGTCTTTGTCACGCGACTGCACGTCAGCTATGACAGCGAACACTTTCCGGAAGATCTCGTCTTCCAGGAAACCGGCGACCGGCAGAACTACCAGGGCCGCTATATCATCCGCCGTCCATTCACCGGCACTATCAATTGCGATGCCAGTGCGTACCAGCAGGCAACCCGCGAGCGGCAGGAACGAGAAGCACAAAACCTGGCCAACCTGACCGGCTGGGACATCGACGAAATTCGCGCCAGGGTTCCGTACCTCGGCGACATCAGGCCGGAAACGGAATCTATTCCGTGGTGGCGGCGTATCTGGCAATGAGCTCGGCTTCTGTTTCCGGGCTCATGCCAGCTTTCATCGACGCTGTGCGCTCGGCTGGCAGGGTTTTCCACCAACTCAACAGGTCACGGATGGTTTCGCGGACCGGGCGGTTTTTGAGCCCGGCCGCGACCGCCTTTTTGCCCGAAACACTTGAGACTTTCGCATTGTCTCCTTGCAGGCCGTGCCAGATCGGAAACATGCCCCAGTTTTGCACCTGGCTGTTCTCCTGCGCTTCCCGTGCAAAGCCCTCGTCTATCCATACCGGATCGACCCGGGTCGCCGAGACTGCCTGGCTGTCATCCAGCAATCGCCCCATGTTGTAGGAACCCACCGGAGTCACCGTGTTAAAAGTATCGGCCGTCCTGCGGTCCAGGCAGTCAATCGTAAAATTCGCCAGGTCACGGACATCGATGATCTGCAACGGGTACTCCGGACCGCCCGGCACCAGCATCCGGCCGCCCTTCGATACGCGTACCGGCCAGTAGGAGAATCGGTCCGTGTGATCGCCCGGCCCACAAATATACGTCGGCCGCAGTATCGTCAGACGATCAGGCTCGATTTCGGTACGCGCGCGTTGCTCGCAAAGTGCCTTGAGCGGACCGTAAGTTTCGCCCGTGACTTCTTCGATCGACTCGTCGTCAATCGTCGCCAGTTGCGATGACTCATCATTCGCGCTGGTGAACGATGCATAAACGGAAATCGTGGAAATGAACAGGTATTGACCGATATTCGGCGCCAGCGTCCTCGCCGAGTTCTGCACATGCCGCGGAACATAGCCTGAATTGTCGATCACGGCATCCCACTTGCGCCCTTCCAGCATGGACAGGTCGCCGCCGCGGTCACCCTTGATCGTTTCGAGGTCGGGGAACAGGTCGTCGTTCGTGCGGCCACGATTGAACAGTGTTACCGAGTGCCCGCGCCGCAATGCCTCACCCACCATGTGTGGCCCGATGAAACCAGTCCCGCCCAGGACGAGTATGTCCAGCGACTTGCTGTCGCTCGAGCCAGCGCCTGCCTCGGCGGCGCCTGCCAATCCGGCGCCCGCCAGCGCAGCTCCCCCGAGCAGACTGCCCTTGATAAATTCCCGCCGATTGCTGCTCACGTGCTTCTCCTTATTGTTCTGCCCTGGTTACCGGAATCTCGTCCAGACCCAGTAACCGACCTGCTTCGGCAGCCGCGACCGTGTCGCCAACTTTTGCGCTTTTTTGCACCACCACCGAATACGTTGCCTGAGGATTTTCTGCATAGAGCGCCCTGACGTGTGGCGCCAGGTTTTCCTCGACCAGCATTCTTCCGTTGACATTGAAAACGCCCGCAGGTTCCACGACTACCACGATCGCATCGGTCGAGTCCGCGGGTATTTCGGACGCAGGCGGCATCGCAACAGGCACGCCGGCCCGCTTACTACCGGTATCGGTTGAGAATTTTTTTGAGCTCGCCGGCACCCGGGTTCAGAGATTCTAGAGGCAACTGGCACATCGGTGTCCGGGTATTGCCCATGAGATCATGCATCTCCTGGCGCGACTCGTCCATGTACAGGAGCCCGGTTGTAATTTCGCCTGCATTGAAACGTTCGCGCAGGTACTTGAACGCCGAAGCCCGGCTCGTGGGATCGTACTGTTCGTCAACCTTGCGCAATACGATCTTGCTGCCGTCGTGCAACTCGACCGGCATGGCTGAACCTTTTGCGTAAGCCGCCTTGATTTCCTCTGCAGGCGGAACGAAATCGGCATCCACAACGTGGTGGTAGAACTGCCTGGTATGCGCGTAGCTCTTGGTCGAGCCCTCGTGGTCATTGAATGTGACACAGGGACTGATGACGTCGACCAGCGAAAAGCCTTCGTGCAGCAACGCGCCCTGGATCAGCGGCACCAACTGCTCCTTGTCGCCGGAGAAACTGCGTGCAATATAGGTCGCGCCGAGGGACAACGCGGTACTGACAGGGTCGATCGGTTCCTGCTGGTTAGGCTCACCTTTCTTGGGCTTGCTGCCGATATCCGCCGAGGCAGAAAACTGGCCCTTCGTGAGCCCGTAGACGCCATTGTTCTCGATGATGTAGCACATATTCAGGTTGCGGCGAATCGCATGGACAAACTGTCCTGCACCGATCGACAATGAGTCGCCATCGCCGGATACGCCGATGTACATCAGGCTTCGGTTGGCCGCGTTTGCCCCGGTTGTAACTGACGGCATACGGCCGTGCACCGAGTTGAAACCATGCGCGCCACTGACAAAATACGCCGGCGTCTTCGATGAACAGCCGATGCCGCTCATCTTCGCCAGCATATGCGGCTCGATATTGAGTTCGAAAACCGCCTGAACAATTGCCGCAGTCACGGAATCGTGGCCACAGCCGGCACACAGTGTCGAAACCGTGCCCTCGTAATCCCTGGCCGTCAGGCCGAGATCGTTTTTCGGCATTTTCGGGTGAGCAACTTTGGGTTTGCCGATGTAACTCATGCTGCACGCCCCCTGGCAACTTCTTCGAGAACCCGGTCGACGACAAAACCCGCATTCAACGGCATGCCGTTGTAGTGCAACAGCGGCACCAGCTTGGCCGGATCCACCCCCGCGTCGAGCAGCAACAGTGAACGCAGCTGCGCGTCGCGATTTTGCTCGACGACATACACGACTTCGTGCTGGTCAATGAATTCTTTCACGGCATCACTGAACGGGAAGGCACGCACCCGGCAATAATCCAGGTTGATCTTCTGCGCAGCGAGGCGATCCCGCGCTTCGACACAGGCGCCATCGCCGCTACCGATCGTCAGCAGCCCGGCCTTGTTGAATCGCGAGACCTCGAATTCCGCTTCGGGCAGCGTCTGCCGGGCTGTCTCCCACTTGACCAGCAGCCGATCTACGACATCCTGGTAGGCCGCAGAATCTTCCGTGTAGGCGCCATGGCGCGTGTGCCCCGAACCGCGCGTAAAATAAGAGCCCTTGGGATGGACGCCGGGCAACGTACGGTAGGGAATGCCATCCCCGTCGACGTCCATGTAGCGGTAGAATTTTTCCATTTCCTCAAGCTGTTCCGCGCTGAGTACCTTGCCGCGATCGCGCACCACGTTCTCGTCAAATTCGAAATCCGGCACCATCCAGTCGTTCATGCCGATATCCAGGTCCGACATGACAATGACCGGGGTCTGCAGCCGCTCAGCATAGTCGAACGCGGACTGCGCCATCTCGAAACACTCCTTCGGGTCTTTCGGAAACAGCAGCACGTGCCGCGTATCGCCGTGCGAGGCATAGGCACAACTCAGGATGTCCGACTGCTGTGTGCGCGTCGGCATGCCGGTCGACGGCCCGGTGCGCTGGACATTAAAAATCACCGCGGGTATTTCCGCGTAGTAGGCAAAGCCGATGAATTCGCTCATCAGCGATATGCCCGGCCCGCTGGTTGGCGTGAAAGAGCGCGCACCGTTCCAGGCAGCGCCGAGTACCATGCCGATTGCAGCAAGTTCATCTTCGGCCTGGATAATGCAGTAGGTGCGCTCGCCGGTTTTCGGATCCGTACGATAGCGGGAACAGAACGACCGAAACGCATCCATCAGCGACGTTGATGGCGTGATCGGGTACCAGGCGCCAACCGTCGCGCCGGCATACATGCAACCCAGGCCCGCTGCCGTATTTCCATCAATTACGATATGTCCGCTGGTGCCATCCATCGCTTCGACCTTGCAGGCCAGCGGACAGACAAAGTTTTCCCGGGCATAGTCGTAACCTAGGCGAATCGCCTTCATGTTCGAATCCACCAGGTGCTTCTTGTCCGCAAAGGTTTCTTCGAGCAGCGTCGTGATGATGTCCAGGTCGATGTCGAGCAAAGCGGCAACAACGCCGACATAGGCGATATTCTTCATCAGGATGCGTGCACGTGCACCGTCAAAGTTTTCATTGCACATGCGCGACAGCGGTACTCCGAGCACCGTCACATCATCCCTGTCGAGCTGTTTGTGTCTTGGCCAGGTTGAGTCATACAGCAGCCAGCCGCCGCTGCTGACATCGGCGAGGTCGCGCGCATAGGTTTGCGCATTCATCGCGACCATGATGTCGACGCGATCAGACCGTGACTGGTAACCGTCACCGGTAACCCTGATCTCGTACCAGGTCGGCAGCCCCTGGATGTTGGACGGAAAGTAGTTCTTGCCAACGACCGGGATGCCCATGCGAAAAATCGACTTCATCAGCAAGCCGTTCGCACTTGCCGAACCGGTACCATTGACCGTGGCGATCTTGACGACGACGTCGTTAACTGTTGCCACTCGCCCTTTCCTGGTTGTCTGCTGCGTACGGAATCAGCACTTTGGATTTCTGCATGTCCCACGCTCCGGTCGGGCAACGCTCGGCGCACAGTCCGCAGTGCACGCACAGGTCCTCGTCTTTGACCATCACTCGGGCCGTTTGTGGCAGCCCGGCAGACACGTACAACGCCTGTTCCAGGTTTTCTGCCGGGGCGCGCAGCCGGTTGCGCAGATCGGCTTCGTCACCATTTTCCGTAATCGTCAGGCAATTCACCGGACAGATGTCGAGACAGGCATCGCATTCAATGCAAAGTTCTGCGGCAAAAACGGTCTGGATATCGCAGTTCAGGCAACGCTCGACTTCCTGCACGGCCTGCTCGGCTGTAAAACCCAGCTCAACCTCGATATCGAGCTTCTTGAACCGTTCCTTCAGATCGACATGCGGCATCAGCCTGCGGGTAGCCGGGTCATAGTCGTTGGAGTAGCTCCACTCATGCATGCCCATCTTCTGGCTGGACAGGTTGACACCGACCGGAAGACGGTCGTGCAGGTCTTCACCCTGGCAGTACTTGTGTATCGAGATTGCCGCTTCGTGCCCGTGCGCTACGGCCCAGATAATGTTCTTGGGCCCGAATGCCGAGTCACCACCGAAGAAAACGCCATCGCGCGAACACATCATCGTGGTTTCGTCGACGATCGGGCAGTCCCAATCGTTGAACTCAATGCCGATATCCCGCTCGATCCATGGGAACGCGTTGTCCTGCCCGATCGCCAGGATGACATCGTCGCAGGGGATCATTTTCTCACCAACCACTGTGCCGCGGTCGATGCCGCCACTCTCGTCGACCTTGTATTCCATCAGCTCGAAGGTCATGCCGACGAGCTTGCCATCCTCGATGACGAAGTCTTTCGGCGAATGGTTGACGATGATCTCGACATTCTCCTCTTCGGCATCCTCCAGTTCCCAGTCGGATGCCTTGAAGAAGCCGCGCGGCTTGCGCGCCATGACCTTGACGTCAGTCGCACCGAGGCGCAGCGAGGTCCGGCAACAGTCCATAGCGGTGTTGCCAACACCGATAATCAGTACCTTGTCGCCGATTTCGTCGATGTGATCGAAAGCCACCGACTCCAGCCAGTCGATACCGATATGAATATTGTCGCTGTCGTAACGGCCGGGAATTTCGAGGTTCTTGCCGCGCGGCGCGCCGGTGCCGACGAAGATCGCATCGAATCCGTCGTCGAGCAGCGCCTTCAGGCTGTCGATCGGATGATTCATCCTGACGTCGACACCCATGTTGACGATGTAGTCGATCTCTTCATCGAGAACAGTCGGCGGCAGGCGGAACTGCGGGATATTGGTGCGCATCAGGCCGCCGGTGGTGTCGAGCGCCTCGAAAATCGTTACTTCGTAGCCAAGCGGCCGCAGGTCGTTGGCAACTGTCAATGACGCGCAACCGGCCCCGATCAGAGCAACTTTCTTACCGTTGGAGGGCGCGCCCGTGGGCAGGCGATCGACGATGTCGTCCTTGTGGTCCGCAGCCACCCGCTTCAGGCGGCAAATTGCAACCGGCCGCTCTTCCACCCGGCCGCGACGGCATGCGGGTTCGCAGGGCCGGTCGCAAACACGCCCGAGAATCCCGGGAAACACGTTGGACTTGCGATTCTCTATATAGGCGTCGCTGAATCGACCCTGTGCGATCAGGCGAATGTACTCGGGAACGTCGGTATGCGCCGGACAGGCGAACTGGCAGTCGACAACCTTGTGAAAGTACTCGGGGTTGGAGGTATCAGTCGGTTTCATGAATGTGAAGCGTTAGCCCCTGAGTGCCTCTATGCACGCTTTCCCGTCCGTCATTTGGGGCTAGCATAACGGCATCGAACGGAAAGGCAAACTTTATCGCCCCCGGATGAATTCGAGTCTTTCGCCGGGCACTTCTCCGGTAAGTTTGCCGTCCTGCCACACAATCGTGCCATTGATTATTGTCGTATCGATTGTTGCCGGGAATCTGTGTCCCGCGAACGGCGTCCATTTGCACTTGTAGAGAACATTTTCGTCCGTCGCCGTGAAGGACCGGTCCGGATCGACCAAGACCAGGTCGGCGAAATAGCCTTCGCGCAGATAGCCGCGTTCCGGCACACCGAAAAGATCCGCTGGTGCATGACATGCCCGGTCGACCAGCAATTCCGGGGTTATGGCGCCTGCGGCAACCAGTTCGAACAGTACCTGCACGGCATGCTGCACCAGCGGCAGTCCGGCCGGGGCCTTGAAGTAGCTGTTGTTTTTCTCGGCCAGCGTATGCGGCGCGTGGTCAGTTGCGATGATATCGAGACGGCCGTCGTTCAGTGCCGCAAGCAGCGCTTCACGGTCGCTGCTGGCCTTGATAGCCGGGTTGCACTTGATACGTGTCCCGAGTTCCGGGTAGCGGGACTCGTCGAAAAACAGGTGGTGCACACACACCTCGCCGGTGATGCGTTTTTCCGAACGAGGCTTCGTGGAGAACAGTTCCATCTCGATTGCCGTCGTCAGGTGCAGGACATGCAGCAACGCGTCGTAGCGCCGGGCCAGTTCCATGGCAAAACTCGATGACGTCAGGCAGGCATTGGCAGACCGGATCTTCGGGTGCTCGGTCATCGGAACGTCCTCACCGAACTGCTGCCGGGCATGCGTTTCGTTTTCCCAGATTGTCGGCGAGTGTTCGCAATGTGTAACGACCATGATCGGCGCGTCCCTGAAAATAAGGTCCAGCGCCGCCGGGTCGTCGACCAGCATATCGCCGGTCGACGCTCCCATGAACGCCTTGATGCCGCAAGCCTCGCCGACCTCGAGGCGTCGAATCTCTTCAATGTTGCTGTTGGTAGCACCGAAGTAGAATCCGTAGTTCGCCGTACAACGACCGGCTGCCCGCTGATACTTGTTGGCCAGTTCTTCCCGGGTTGTCGTCAGCGGGTTGACATTCGGCATGTCCATGAAGCTGGTGATGCCGCCGGCTGCCGCCGCCGCCGACTCTGTTGCCAGGTCGCCTTTTTCGGTCAGACCCGGTTCGCGAAAATGCACCTGGTCATCAATCATGCCTGGCATCAGGTACTTGCCCGCGGCGTCGATAACCGCGGCCCCCTCGCCTGCATCGATTTGCCCCGCAATAGCTTCGATTCGCTGCCCGTCGACCAGCAAGTCCCGCTCGACGACCTCACCCTCATTAATCAGGCGCGCATTCGTAATCAGTATCTTGCCGGTTGCCATGGTCGTGTTACGTATCCCTGTGCGGTTCGCTCGATCGTACTATCGTTCAGGCAGGGGTGGCAGTATGCGAGGGAATCCGGCCAATTGCCACGCCGAGCCCACAGAATTTTGCGGGCGCCGCCCGGTTGTGCGATAACCGCCGCATGAATGACTTTACCGAACAGGTTGACCGCGCGCGCGTCTACGATGTGGCGATCGAATCGCCGCTCGAACTCGCACCGGTGCTTTCGCAACGACTCGGCAACCGCGTCCTGCTGAAGCGCGAAGACCTGCAGAGTGTCTTTTCGTTCAAATTGCGTGGTGCATACAACAAGATCGCCCACCTGTCCGACGCCGATGCCGCACGCGGGGTGATCTGCAGCTCTGCCGGCAATCATGCGCAGGGCGTCGCCCTCGCCGCCCAGCGCCGCGGCGTGCGTGCTGTCGTCGTGATGCCTGTCACGACACCGGCGATCAAGGTCAACGCAGTGCGAGGCTACGGCGGCGAAGTCGTATTGCACGGTGACAGCTACGACGACGCGTATGCGAAGGCATGCGAACTGATGGATAAAGAGGGGCTGGTTTTCATCCACCCCTTTGACGACCCGCAGGTTATTGCCGGCCAGGGAACGATTGGCCGCGAGCTTCTGAGGCAATGCCAGGATGATATTTACGCCGTGTTTGTGCCGATAGGTGGCGGCGGCCTGATTGCTGGCATTGCAACTTATATAAAAGCGCATCGTCCGGAAATTCGCATCGTCGGCGTGGAGCCCGAAGATTCGGCAGCAATGCGCGAATCGATTGACGCGGGCAAACCGGTAACATTGGAGCATGTCGGTATTTTTGCAGACGGCGTGGCCGTTAAGAGGGTCGGCGACAACACCTTGCGCGCCTGTCAGCAATACGTAGACGAGTTCATGACGGTCGACACAGACCAGATTTGCGCCGCAATCCGGGATATTTTCGAGGACACCCGCTCGATCGTTGAGCCTGCGGGCGGCCTGGCCGTTGCCGGCCTGAAGAAGTACCTGGCTGCCAACAAGCTACGGGGCAAGACTTTCATAACGATAAACTGCGGTGCCAACGTGAATTTCGACCGGCTGCGGCATATCGCCGAACGCGCGGCGGTCGGCGAGCAGACCGAGATGTTGCTTGCTGCCGAGATACCTGAGGAGCCCGGCAGTTTCCGGAGTTTCTGCGAGGCCCTTGGCCGCCGCGGCGTCACCGAGTTCAACTATCGCTACAATAACAACAGTGCCGCGCATATTTTCGTCGGTGTGCAACTGACCGACGGGCTTGCCGAGCGCGAACAACTGCTTGCATCGCTGCGCGCTGCCGGCTATCCGGTCGCCGATCTCAGCGACAACGAAATGGCCAAGCTGCATGTCCGACACATGGTCGGCGGACCCTCATCCGGTGTCCGGAACGAACGCCTGTTTCGATTCGAGTTCCCGGAACGTCCCGGTGCACTGATTGATTTCCTGCAGGCAATCGGTACCGACTGGAATATCAGCCTGTTCCATTATCGTAACCACGGATCGGATTTCGGCCGCATCCTGGCGGGTATTGACGTGCCGGAAGAGGAGACTGACGAACTGGAAGCACACCTCGCCGAACTCGGCTATGCGCACTGGGAAGAAAGCGACAACCCGGCGTACGCGATGTTCCTGCGCTAGTCCCTGAACGATGCGTCGCGTCGGTCCAGCTTGCGCAACAACGCCGGCCAGGCCAGGTCGCCGCCAAGCCCGCGCGTAACCTGTTCGACCTGCGCCCTGATGCCGGCGACGATCGGGGCAGGTACCTGCACAAGGTCGCCACCTGACGACTGCGCCATGATCTGCGTCTGGCAGGCTGTTTCCAGCGCATACATCATCAGGAACGCGTCCGCGATCGTCGTACCCACTGTCAGCAGGCCATGATTGCGCAGGATCAGCGCGTGGTTGTTACCCAGGTCGGCGACGAGGCGCGGTTTCTCATCCTCGTTCAGCGCAATGCCCTCGTAGTCGTGATAGCCCAGCGTAGCGTACGGGATTAACGAGATCTGCGAGAGTGGCAACAGTCCATCTGCCTGGGCGGAAACTGCGACGCCGGCCTTGCTGTGTGTGTGCAGGACGCAGCCGACATCCGGCCGCGCTTCGTGGACAGCACTGTGAATCGTGAATCCGGCCGGGTTAACCGGGTACGGGGAATCGACGACCTTGTCGCCTTCCAGGTCAACCTTCACCAGGCTGCTCGCGGTGATCTCCTCGAACAGCATGCCGTAAGGATTGATCAGGAAGTGCTCGTCCGGTCCGGGGACACGCGCGGAAATATGGGTAAACACGAGATCATCCCAGCCGTGCATGGCGATGATTCGATAACAGGCCGCCAGGTCGACACGCACCTGCCATTCGTCTTCGCTCACCTGCTTCCTAACGTCATTTTCAGCTCTAGCAATCATGATCGGCCTTTCTCCTCCCCCGACTCGCCAGTGTTCGTTTTCCCGCATGCATAAAGTTTCACCGGAAACTCAGCTTTGGTCATATCGCGATGCAATATTCCAAAATCTTTCGAAATCAGGTGCAACCAAACCGGTAGTTGCTGCATCAAAGATACACAGACCAAACGCAAACAAACTTAATATTCCCTTATGCTGTTTGTTTCGTTGTGTTGGCGGTGGCCTTCGGGTCACCGCCCTTTTTTTCTGCGTTCAGTCCTTTTTTCTACCACATTTGCCGGATGCGTGCGGCAACGTCCACGCGTTTGTCGCTACGCGGTGTCTGCCGGGCTGACGTTGTCTCGTCCCTGCCGCAAAACTGTCGCTGCATTGTCGCCAGTAAACTGTCTGTAACAAACCGGCTGCGCGCGCCGAACACGTGTTTGTCACCATCCCTGGCCTGCTGTGTCACGTGGTACTTGAGTGGCGCAACCAGCGATAACGACTGTTTGGCGCGCGTCATTGCGACATACAGCAATCGCCGCTCTTCTTCGATCAGGTGCGGCTTGCCGGTCGCAAATTCAGACGGAAAGTTGCCGTCGGAAACATTCAGGACATACACCGCTTCCCACTCCTGGCCTTTGGACGAGTGCACTGTGGACAGAACCAGGTAATCCTCATCCAGCAAGGGGTCGCCTGCCAGGTCCCCTGCGCCACTGGGTGGGTCCAGCGTCAGCTCACTGAGGAAGCGCTCGCGAGTCGGATAGCGGCCGGAAATCTGCTCGAGTTGCTCGAGGTCGGCTTCGCGCGTGTCGAGCCCGTCATAGATACGTTCGAGGTGTGGCTGGTACCAGCGCCGAACCTGGGCCAGTTGCGCCTGCCAGGAATCCTGGGCCTCGATTTCTCCTGACAGCGATTGCAGCAGCGCACAAAACGCCGGCCAGTCTGCCGCCGTCGCTGCGGGTGGGCGAAAGTCCACGAGTGTGCCGAACCGGAAATCCGCCGCCTGCAAATGTTCCAGGCAGCGCGAGGCATGAGCCGGCCCCATACCGGGCAACAGCTTCAGGATGCGAAACGCGGCGACGGTGTTTTTCGGATTCTCCGCCCACTTGAGCACAGACAGCAGGTCCTTGACATGCGCTGCTTCGAGAAACTTGAGGCCGCCATACTTCACGTACGGGATATTTCGCCGTACCAGCTCCAGTTCCAGGCGATCGCTGTGGTGGGAGCTGCGAAACAGGACAGCCTGGTCCATCAGGCGCATGCCCTGCTCGCGATTGCCAAGCACCGCCTCGACGACGAATTCGGCCTCTGCGTCGCTGTCTTCAACGGTGATATAGCCCGGTTTGGCGCCGTCCCTGCGTTCCGAGAACAGGTTCTTGCGATATTGCCGTGCGCTCTCTGCAATCAGCAGGTTGGCGGTGTCGAGAATGGGCTGTGTTGATCGATAGTTCTGTTCGAGAGAAACAACCTGGGCGGTTGGCATGAACTGGTCAGGAAATCCCAGAATGTTCTCGACTTCAGCCGCACGGAACGAGTAAATCGACTGCGCATCGTCACCGACGACGGTGACGCCGTCGCCCTGGGGTTTCAGCGCCCGCAATATCTGCGCCTGGACCAGGTTGGTATCCTGGTATTCATCGACGAGGACGTGGTCGAACCAGCTGCCGATCTCAGCGGCAAACTCCTCCTCTGCAACCAGGTGGCTCCAGTACAACAGCAGGTCATCATAATCGAGTACCTGGTTTTGCTGTTTGCGGGCAACGTACAGGCGGAACAGTTCGCGCAGTTCCGCGGCCCAGTCAATGCACCACGGGAACGTCTCGTCGAGCACGTCCGCAAGGGACTTTTGTGTATTGACGCATCGCGAGTAGATTGCGAGACAGGTGTCCTTCTTCGGAAAGCGCCGCGCCTTTTTCGACAGCGCCAGTTCGTGACGCACGACATCGAGCACGTCCGCCGCATCGCCACGATCGAGAATCGAAAACCCGGGGTCAAGCCCGAGGTTCGGTGCATAGCGCCGCAGCAGTCGATTCGCGACAGAATGGAAAGTGCCGGACCATGGCAGGACTCCCGCAGGCAAAGCAGGAGCATCATTGGCCGCCAGTGCCTGCCGCACAATGGCATCGACACGGCGCGTCATTTCCTGCGCCGCCCGGCGCGTGAAAGTCAGCAGCAGAATGCGCTCCGGGCTGATGCCGGAAATGACCAGGTGCGCCACCCTGTGCGCCAGCGTCATCGTCTTGCCGGTACCCGCACCAGCGATGACCAGCAAGGGCCCGGATCGGAACGCGTTGTCCGCATCCAGTGCCCCGTAGGCAGCCGCTTGCCGTTGCGCCGGGTTCAACAGGTCAAGATAATCGTCAATGCGCATCGCCGCTTGCAACATCAGGCCTCCGGGGAAATTCTGTATTTTTATACAGTACTGGATGGATTTACAAGTAAACGCTGAAGATTCCGGTATAAATTAGGAGCACAGCCCGTCAGGAACCGCACCCGACCACAGAATATGTCCGCATGACGTTTGAAATCGCGATCGTTCTCGGCGTCTTGATCGTCTCGTTGATCCTTTTCATAAGCGAAGTCATTCGCATGGACCTGGTCGCACTGCTGGTACTGAGCGCACTGGCGATTTTCGGCGTTGTCAATACAGAACAGGCGTTTGCCGGCTTCTCGAACAGCGCGGTCATCACCGTCTGGGCGATGTTCATCCTCAGCGAGGGGCTGACCCGTACCGGAATCGCCGACATCATCGGCCGCCAGGTCATGCGCGCCGGCGGGAGTCGCGAGGTACCGATGATCCTGGTCATCATGATCACCGGCGCTGTGCTGTCTGCTTTCATGAACAACATCGGCGTCGCGGCATTGATGTTGCCGGTCGTAGTCGACGTCGCGCGCCGTACGCGCATTCCCGCGTCACGCCTGTTGATGCCACTGGCCTACTCGACATTGCTCGGTGGCCTGATGACGCTGATCGGCACCCCACCGAACCTGCTGATCAGTGAAGCACTCGGGCAGAGCGGCCGCGAGCCATTCAAGCTGTTTGATTTTACGTCACTGGGCGGCGTCGTCATGCTGACCGGGGTCGTCTTCGTGGCGCTGATCGGCCGCTTCCTGCTGCCCAGTCACCGTGGCAAGCGTGACAAGCAGGTCAGCCAGCGCAGCTTGCGCTCGCGTTACAAGCTGCACGAACACACGTTCATGTTGCGCATCCCGAGCCGCTCTGTGCTGGTCGGCAAGACGCTGGCCGAAAGTCGCATCGGTCCCTCCACCGGCATGATCATCCTGGAACTGGTTCGTGATGGCCGCAGCAATACGCTGCCCGGCAGACAGACGGTGTTGCGGGCCGGCGATGGCATCCTGGTACAGGGCCGGCTGGACCGTTTTCGCGAGTTGCGACGCTGGAGCGACCTGGTCATCGAAAGGGAAACGCCGGTATTGAAATCGATGGTCACCGCCAAAGTCGCCTATGCAGAGGTGACCATCTCCGATACGTCGCCACTGGTCGGCGAACTTGTGCGTCACGCCGCGTTTCGCACCCGCTTCAACGTCGCCGTGGTCGGCTTGCGCCGGGATGATCGTTACCGCCTGACTAACCTCGCATACGTTCCGTTACGCGCCGGCGAACGCGTGCTGGTGCAGGGCGAACTCGACGCCATCGAGGCCATTGCGAAATTCTCCGACTTCAGTGACGCCGAGGTTCTGTCACCCGAACAACTGGCGCGCGACTACCATACCGAAGAAAGAATGTTCGTCGTGCGCTTGCCGAAAGCCAGCGAGCTCGTCGGTGCGTCGCTGAGCAAGAGCCGGCTTGCCGATGTTTTCGACTTTCGTGTCGTCGCGATTTTTCGCGACGGTACGCTGCAGGTCATGCCCGGCGGTGACGAGGAACTGATGGGCGGCGACCTGTTGCTGCTCGAGGGGCAGCTGGACGATCTCGAACTGCTGCGTGGCCTGCAGGAAGTCGAAATCGAGACCAGCGTTCCGTCGAATGTCGGCACGTTCGATTCAGACCGGCTGACACTGCTGGACGCTACGCTGCACCCGCGCAGCACGCTCGCCGGCCGCACCGTGGGTGAACTGAATTTTCGCGAGCGGTATGGCATCGAGCTCGCAGGTATCTGGCGCGAAGGTGCGTCCATCGGCGCAGAACTCGCCGACGAGACGCTGCAGATCGGTGATGGCCTGCTGCTGCTGGGGCCGAGGGACAGGCTGCAATTGCTCGAGTCCGACACTGACTTCCTGATCCTGTCGCCGCTCGGGCAGGAACCACCGGACACACGCAGGGCACCGCTGGCGGCGTTCATCATGTTTGGTGTCGTCCTTTCAGTCATGCTGGGCTATGCGCCGATCTCTATCGCTGCAGTTGTCGGTGGCAGCCTGATGGTGCTCACCGGCTGCCTGAACATGGAGCAGGCCTATCGGTCGATCGACTGGCGCGCCATCTTCCTGATCGCCGGCATGTTGCCGCTCGGTACGGCGATGCAGGAAACCGGCGCTGCGACGTATCTTGCCAACCAGGTCATGCTGTTGCTCGGCGACGCGGGTCCCTGGCCGGTCATCATGGGCCTGTATATCCTTACCGCGATGGCCACGATGATCATTCCGACTGCCGCACTGGTGGTGCTGATGTCGCCAATCGTACTGTCGGCGATGTCAGATATGGGCCTGCAGCCCGAGACCGCGATGATGGCTGTCGCCATGGCAGCATCAGCAAGCTTCACCAGCCCGATTTCACACCCGGCCAACATCCTCGTCATGGGCCCGGGCGGATACCGATTCGTTGACTACCTGAAGGTCGGTGTGCCATTGACTATCGTCGTCTTCATCACCGTCATGGTTTTATTGCCTGTCCTCTGGCCTTTGCAGGCAGTCTGATCCGCTCGTGAGACAGGCACGTTGACCAAAACTATCGTGATAGCCGGCGCAGGCCATGCCGCGGGACAGGCCGTCGTTTCGCTGCGCCAGAAGAAATTCGACGGCAACCTGATCCTGATCGGCGATGAACCCTACCTGCCATACCAGCGGCCGCCACTGTCGAAGAAGTACCTGGCTGGTGAAATCGAAGCCAGCCGGCTGCTCGTAAAACCCGCCGCTTTTTACGAGGACGGCGGGATGCGCGTAATGCTGGATTCGCGCATCACGCGCATTACACCCGCCGAAAAGACCGTGCATATCCAATCCGGCGAATCGATCGCCTACGACAAGCTGATACTGTCCGTTGGCTCCCGTGCACGTACGATTACGTTGCCAGGAACGGAATTGTCCGGCGTCCACTACCTGCGCGGCATCCACGACGTCAATTCGCTGCGCAGTGAACTGGCGCCCGGCAAGCGCCTGGTGATTCTCGGTGCCGGCTACATCGGCCTCGAGGTTGCGGCAATCTGTACAAAACTGGGCTTGCAGGTGACCGTTGTCGACATTGCCGACCGTGTCCTGAGCCGGGTCGTTTCTCCGCCAGTCTCGGCATTTTTTCAGCAGCTGCATACGGGCCACGGAGTCCGCTTCCGGATGTCCTGTATGCCGACCGCTTTCTGCGGAGACAACGGTATCGAAGCCGTGGAATTTGCCGACGGTACGACACAGCCGGCCGACCTCGTGCTGGTCGCCGCCGGTATTGTGCCCAATGTCGAGCTGGCGGAAGCCGCCGGCCTGCAGGTTGACAACGGCATCGTCGTCAATGAACGCTGTCAAAGCAGCGACCGGCATATCTATGCGATAGGTGACTGCAGCTCGCATCCGAACGGTATCTACGGCAGGCGCATCCGTCTCGAGTCGGTTCACAACGCGCTCGAGCAGGCGAAAACCGCTGTCAACAACCTGTGCGGCATCGATGATGATTATTCGCAGGTTCCGTGGTTCTGGTCGGACCAGTATGACGTCAAATTGCAGATCGCCGGGCTGTCGCAGGGCTACGACGCAACGGTCATACGCGGCGAACAGTCTTCCGCGCGGTTCGCCTGCTTTTATCTCCGTAAAGAGCGGCTGATAGCGGTCGATGCCATCAATTCACCACGTGAGTTCATGCGCTCGAAGGCGCTGATCGCATCGCTGGATACCGTCGACCCGCGGATTCTCGCCGATCCGGACCAGGACGTTACTGCGGCTCGCCGCTAGTGCCCGGCTTCGCAGGCGGCATTTCGATCGACAACTCACCGGTCATCGCGACAGGCCCGAGATCGATCGTATAGGCTTTTGCCGACAGCGCCTCGACAGCCGAAGTATCGATGCCGGCGAACTCTCCGGAACCACCCGCTGCCCAGCCAAGGCCGAGGGGCCCAGGCCCGTCGCTGATAGTCTGCAGCCAGTTGCCACGCCAGTTGTCTCCCGAGCTGCGATACGCGGGAAACACGATGTCCTGGATATAGCGCCAGTAATTTTCAGTCTGCTGGATGGACAGGCTGCCACGCTGCGGCAGATAGATGTGCCAGACACTATTGATGAGCGCCTTGCCATCAAGAATGCTGGTCTCATCCGAATCCGATGCGAACTTCACACCGAGCCCCGCCACCCGGCCACGGCTGTCCTTAAGGACATTGACCGACACCGTCGTGTCGAGCACGGTCGGCTCCCAGAGCTGCGCGACGCGCGGCGGATGCGGCGCTATCTGCGACTCACCGTTGTTCGTATAGACCAGGGCGTCCGTCGCCGCTACCGAGTAGGACAGGTGCACAACCTCATTGTCAGTCACGGCCAGCGGCGACAGTTCCTGTTGGCTGACAAACGGGTTGTAGAACACCGCGACAGCAACGATTACCAGGCCGAAGAAGACACCGGCCGCCAGGGCGAGGACATTCCTGCTCATGACTCGTCCTCCAGCGTACCGACAAAACGCGTGCTCAGCTCGAGGCGGCCGGCAGGCCCGGCATCGCCACCTGCGGTCGCTACCCAGCGCTCCGTGGCCGATCCGACCAGGCCGGCGAATTCGCGCGTTCCGGACCTCAGGTCGCCACTTCGAAAGGTTTCTTCGGCGGCTTTCGGTCGCATCAGGATGTAACCGGAGCCACGTGCCGGCAGATGCAGCACCCACTCGACGATTCCGCCGTCCGGACCGCTTGCGGCGATACGGCTCGCCACACCGACAACGACGTCGTTCGCGTTACGAATCTTGAACAACTCCGTACGGGAGTTTGCGAACAGCTCGTCCCGCGGCCACTCCAGTCCGCGCGGCAGCGGCTCGGCCTGGTCCGGCACACCAATCAGTATGCGATCGTCAGGTATGTTGGCGTGGAACACTTCGCGATTGCCGCCGTTCGGAGTGACGTCAATAATCGAGCGCTCACGCGCCAGGTCCACGACCGGCACGAAATAGATCGCGGCAGCGCCGGCAACAATTCCCAGCAAAATTCCAGCTATCAGTGATTTAAACAATCGGCTTTCCCTTTGTTCGGCCCCAGTTTAGTGAACTTCATCCGCACGTAACAATAACGCCGGTGTTTTTGTGACGAAGCGCACAACTGTGGCTGCGAAACTGGCGCCTGGTCGACGCTAAGCGACTCAATTTACAAGCTTTTCGCCGGGTCCGGCGCACTGTACAATCCGCGCTCCCGTAGTCGGAACGCAGCCGCGACGAATACCGTGCCACCTCCTGTCTGCCTTTGGTCCGGACCCAGAAACGTGTCCACCGCACTGATGTACAGCTTCGCGCAACGGGCCGACACGCGCGTCGTCGACGAGCCCCTGTACGGGCACTACCTGCGTGTTTCGGGGGCCGTGCACCCGGGCGGCGACGAGGTTGTTGCGCACTCCAACTGTGACGGTGACGCGGTCATGCGCGAACTGCTGCAGCGCGCCGCCGGTATGACGCGAATCCTGTTCATCAAACATATGGCGCACCACCTGGTGGAGCTCGATCGCGGGTTTCTTGACCGGGCACGCAACGTACTGCTGGTTCGTGACCCCCGTGAGATGTTGCCGTCGTTAACGGTGCAGATTCCGCACGCCGAACTTGCCGACACCGGGCTGCAGCAACAGTACGAGCTGTTTCAGCACCTGCGCGCCCTGGGGCAGGACCCGCAGGTGCTGGATGCCAGGGAGCTGCTGCTGGACCCGGAAGCGGTGCTGCGCGAGTTGTGCAACAAACTGGACCTGGCGTTCGATACCGGCATGCTGCAGTGGCCAGCCGGGCCGCGGGCGGAGGATGGCATCTGGGCAAAGCACTGGTATCACGCCGTGCACCGGAGCACAGGTTTTGCCTCCTACCGGCCCAAGGCCGGTTTCCCCGCGGAACTGGAACCGCTGCTGGCAGAGTGCCAGCCGTGGTATGAACGATTGTATGCGCACGCGATTCGTGCCAACTGACGAGGAGACTCTCCATTGAACACGCCCGATCCGCGCAACCGCGACATTATCGTTCACGTCAACGGCAAACTCGTGCCACGCGCCGATGCCAGGGTTTCGGTTTTCGACAGTTCGGTCCAGGGCGGCGACGCCGTCTGGGAAGGCCTGCGCGTCTACAAGGGACGAATTGCCGCGCTCGACGGCCACCTGCAACGGCTGCAGAATTCAGCGAAAGCCCTCGCATTTGCCAATGTGCCATCCAGCGACGAGGTGCGTGCGGCGATATTTGCAACATTGCAAGCCAACGGCATGCGCGATGAAACTCACATCCGCCTGACGCTGACCCGCGGCGAGAAAGTGACGTCGGGAATGAATCCGCGCTTCAACCAGTCTGGCTGTTGCCTGATCGTCCTGGCCGAGTGGAAGCCACCGGTTTACTCCGACGACGGTATCCGCGTGATCACCGCCTCGACGCGGCGCAATTCCCCGCTGACGCTGGACTCGAAGATCCACCACAATAACCTTCTGAACAATATCCTCGCGTCCATCGAGGCCAACGTTGCCGGTGTCGACAGCGCGATCATGCTCGATATCGACGGCTTCGTCGCCGAAACCAATGACACCAACCTGTTTGTGGTTCGCGATGGCAAGGTGTTTACGCCATACGCTGACGCCTGCCTGCCGGGCCTGACCCGCGGCATGATCCTGCAGATCTGTGCCGAGCAGGAGATTCCGGCTGCCGAGTGCCGCCTGTCACTGACCGAGTTGTATTGTGCTGACGAAGTGTTTACGAGCGGCACGATGGGCGAGCTGACACCGGTACTCGAGGCAGACGGCCGGACGATCGGCAACGGCAAGATCGGGCCGCGGACAGAGCGACTGCAGGACCTGCATCGGAAATTTGCCTACGCGAACGGAACACCGCTACCGTTTTAAAGGGCTAACCGAAATACGTCGCCAGATACTCGTCCAGGCTGATGCTGTCGCTGGCCTCGATTTGTTGCTGCCTGACGATTGACTCGCTGGCTTCCCGCAGGAACTCCTGCCGTCGCTCGTCCGACATCGGCGCAATCGCCGCAAAGTAGTCGCGATGCCCGCGCGACAGTTCCAGCGTCAAATCGAAAAAGCTGCATTTCTCGTCACGCAGCTTCTGCAGCACGCGCGCGGATGGTGTCTCGTCGGGATTCGCAACCAGCGCCTGCATCATACGCACAGCATCGACATAGCTGTCGGCACCATCATGCCGATCGAGACATTCGGCAATTGCCAAAACGTTTTCCAGAATCTCGCTGGCCCAGACGCCGAGCGCTACCGGGCGACCGTCGCGCTGCAGTCGAAACCCGGGGTCCCTGCCCTGTTTTGCCGTCATCGCCTGGTTCAGCTTGGTCTCATCCAGGGAGTCGCTGCATAACGACGGGCTGTCTTCCAGCATGCAATAGATCAGGAAGGCTTCGATAAACCGCATCGTGTTCTGGTTGACGCCCGCCGGGTCGTCGACATTGATATCCAGCGAGCGTATCTCGACGTACTCGATACCGCCGCGGCGCAGGGCTGCAGTCGGCCTTTCGCCGGACATCGCGACGCGTTTCGGGCGTATCGAGCTGTAGTATTCGTTCTCGATCTGCAGCCTGTTGGCATTCAGTTGCCGATACTCGCCGTCAACCTTGACGCCAATTTTTTCGTAGTCAGCTTCAGGCGTTTCGATCGCCGCGCTGAGATCCCGTATATAGGCATCCAGGCAATTCAGCGAAATATTGATCTTCGACTGGTTCTGGTTGCTGTAGCCGAGGTCGCTCATGCGCAGCGACGTACCGAAGGGCTCGTACAGGGTCTCAGCGCCCAACGCCGGCATATCGAGCGCGGTGTCCGCGGAAAACGATTTGCACATTGCCGGCGAGCAACCAAACAGGTACAACACGAGCCAGCCGAAACGACGGAAATTTCGAACCAGTCCCAGGTAATGCTCGGAGCGAAACGCGTCGTCGTGCTGCGTGCTCCCGAGGATTTCCTTGTACAGCGGCCAGAATTCGACCGGCAGCGAATAGTTGAAATGAATACCGGCAATGGTTTGCATTTGCCGGCCATACCGATAGCCGAGACCGCGACGGTAGATCGTTTTCATTCGCCCGACGTTGGAGGTGCCGTAGCGCGCCAGCGGAATCCCGCTGTCGGGCGGGATGCGGCATGGCATGCTGGCCGTCCACAACAGCTCGTCTCCAAGTTCGCTGTACGTAAACTGGTGGATATCGCACAGGAACTGTTGCGCCTCCCAGGTATTCGCAAACGCCGGCGTTATGAATTCCAGTAACGCTTCCGAGAAATCCGTGGTTATGAAGCCGTTGGTCAGAGCCGAACCCAGGGTCACGGGATGGTCGGTTTGCGCGAGATAGCCGTCGGCATCGATTCGCAAAGATTCCTTTTCGACGCCCTTGCGGCCGCCTGCCAGAACGCTGCAATCCCTTGCCGCGATTGCGCTGAAGCGCGATTCGAATCCCTTGCCTGTCATCGGTTCCCTTTTACCATAAGCCTGCGGCCGCTGCGCCATTCATCGGGTCATTTGTGCTTGCTGTATGATAGCTGTTACCCGGACATGAACACGCAAAATTCAAAATTTGTCGCAGCGTCGCTGTTTGCCCTGGTAGCCCTGCTTGCCGCCGGTACTGCTGAAGCATTTCGTTGTGGCAGCAAGCTGGTCCAGGAAGACATGCATGAAGCCCAGGTCACTGCTATCTGTGGCGAGCCCACTACGAAGCGTGATCTCGGCGTAGCGGTTCGCTATTACGACTACCGGTATTTCCGCGAGGCAACCCCGGGCGGACCGCTTTATCGTACGCCGGGCAATGGTGCTTTCGCTTCGGAGGTCGTGATTACCGAATACGTATACAACTTCGGTCCGCGCAAGCTGATGCGACGACTGATCTTCGAAGGCGGGGTGCTCGTAACAATTGAGTCGATCGGTTACGGCTATATCGAGTAGACTTCGGCATCGAACCTCTTTTCGCTGTGGAGTGCTTCCCGTATGAACGATTCTTTCTCACGCCGCGTGCGTGACCGCGCCACCGGACCCGCGACACTGATCAGTGAAGGCTGCAAGATATCCGGCACGGTATCCGGTGCCTGCGATTTCCAGATCAGCGGAGAAATTGACGGCGACTGTGAGCTGGAAGGAACCGTAACCCTGACCAAGAAAGGTTCCTGGACGGGCACGATCCGCGCCGGCAACGTCATCGTGGCAGGCCGCGTCGAGGGCGACATCGTAGCCAACGGGCATGTCGAGATCACCGAGTCAGCGCGCATCACCGGCACTGTTTCCGGTGAGGCAATAGCGGTTGCCGAAGGAGCCGTGGTCGAAGGTGTCATGAGGACGACAGGCAATAGCGGGCCCAAAGAATTCGTAGAAAAACGCCAGGATAACTAAATACAGAGCTGAATCACATATGGTATTCTGCGAGCATATGTAGCGTTATTTTACAGCGATTACCGAACGATTAACGCCCTGACGGGCCGGTGATACACTGGCCGGCATCCCGGATCGGCGCGATCCGATCAACAGAACAACAACAATGATCGGCAAGAAACTTCCGCAAAATCTGCTGTCAGGGCTGGCGCTGGGTATCTGCGTCGGCGCCATCATACTGGCGCTGTTTTTCGCCCAGTATCGCTGGCTCGCCGGCGAGCTGGTCAATACCAGTGCCGCTGAGCACGAAGTGGTACTGCGGGAAAGTTTCGAGCGCCGCTTCCGTGCGCAATTGCACCAGCTGGCGGATCGGCTGGCTGTCGAGGGCAACCCCGCCGATACGGAAAAAATCGCTGTTCTGCTCAACGAGATGCTGGCGGATAACCCCACACTGATCGGCTTGCGCGCTGCTTTCGACGGCGCAAACCCGGTGCAAACAGGTAACGTGCCATTAGCCAGTACCAGCGAGACCGTCTGGTTGAGCAACTCCATCACGATGTCGTACCCGATACTCCGGGGTGAACAGGCCATTGGCCTGTTGTTTGGCGCGTTCCAGCTCGACGCACTGCATGCCGAATCGGCCGCTTTTGCGACCGACATGGCCAACAAGGAAGCGCACAGCCGTCGTATCAGCTACCTGTGGATCGGCCTCGGCACGCTTGCGACGCTGGTCTCTTACCTGCTGGTCGTCTGGTTCATTGCCCGCAGGCAATCGGTGCGCGTCCGGGCCCTGAAAATGCAGGCGGAAAAGCTGCGAGATGCCGACTTCGGCGAGCCGCTGCTGGAGACACGAGACGATGAACTGGGCGAGCTGGCCTCGGTGTTCAACGACATGCGCGATCGGCTGCGGGAGACGACCATCTCGCGAGACTACGTCAACAGCATACTCTCCGGCATGAACGAAGCCATCATCGTCACCGATAATGACGGTGGGATCAGGCGCATAAACCGGGCGACGACAATCCTGCTGGGCTTTGAAGAAGACGAACTGAAGGGCAAACCGATCGAGTCAATCGTCAGCCGGAAAAACTCGGCGCCACTACACACCGACGGTACCTCGGGTGTTCCACAGGAAGCGTTCTTTGAAAGCAAATTCGGCGAAATCATTCCCGTCTCGTATACCTGCTCCGTCGTAACCGGCCAGGACGGCAAGACCAGGGACAGGATTTACGCCGCGCAGAACATCACGGAGCGCCGGCGCGCCGAACAGCGTATTCGCTACCTGGCCAGGATCGATCCGTTGACCAAGATACCCAACCGGATGCAATTCCAGCACCTGTTGCAACGGAGCATCGCGCGGGCTCGCCGGGCCGGGAAGCCCCTGTGCCTGTTCTATCTCGACATCGATCACTTCAAGGAAATCAATGATACGTTCGGCCATCTTGCGGGCGACGCCACGCTTGAAACCGTCGCCGAGAGACTGACCGCCGCACTGCCCGAAAACTCCGTGATCGGCCGCCTGGCAGGGGACGAGTTCGCAGTACTGATCAACGGCCTGGGCCCCGAAGGTACAGGGCGCACTGAAACAGACAGGCTCGCACGCGCTTTGCTCGACCGCCTCGCCGACCCGTTCTTTGTGCAGGGCCACGAGGTCTTCATGACCGCCAGCCTCGGCATCGCGTTTTATCCTGATGACGCGGCGAACGTCATCGACCTTATCCGCAATGCCGATGCGGCGCTGTACAGCGCGAAGAAGTCCGGCGGCAACGTGTTTGCCAGCTACGTGCCGCAGATGAACGAGGCCGCCATCGAACGGCTGATGACCAAGAGCAAGCTCAAACGGGCGTTTGAACGTGACGAGTTGCTCGTGCACTACCAGCCCAAGTACAACATCGTAACCGGCGAGATTTTCGGCGCTGAAGCACTGGTCCGCTGGGAGCTGCCTGACCGCGGCCTGATCCTGCCGGCAGACTTTATCCCGTTGGCCGAGGAAACCAACCTCATCATTGAAATCGGGGAATGGGTGCTGGACAAAGTGTGCGAGGACTTCCGCATCTGGCAGCGTTCGGTGTCCTCACCCGGACGGGTTTCGGTGAACCTGTCACTCAAACAGCTGCGGCAGGCAAACTTCATTAGCCGAATCAGTGCAATCCTGCGTGGCCACGAAGTGTCGCCAACGTCACTGGAACTCGAAATCACCGAGACTACGTTGATGGAAAATCCGGAGCGTACGATTCGGCTGCTCGACCAGCTCTACGGCCTGGGCCTGCACCTGGCAATCGATGACTTCGGAACCGGCTACTCCTCGCTCAGCGCGCTGCAGCAATTCCCGATCAGCACGCTGAAGATTGACCAGTCATTTGTCCGCGATGTCGCAACGAATCCCGACGACGCGACGCTGGTTGGTACGATCGTGCAGATGGGTCGCAATCTGAACATGGACGTCGTGGCGGAAGGCGTCGAGAACGAGGAGCAACTCAGCTTTCTGCAACGCCTGGATTGTACGTTCGTGCAGGGCCTGCTGTTTGGCAACCCGATGAGTTCGGATAATTACCTGCAGTTATTGCTCGACCAGGTAGAGGGCACGAATACTCACCGGGCGTTGTTCGCCTGACAGCGTCCGGGCCCAACTCTTTGATTCGATCAGTATTTTTGCGCTCACTTCACACTACAGTGGCATCATGCTTAAATTGAGCATCGTCAGAATCCGGTCTGCGAGTGGTACCTGAACGCAGGCTCCAAACTATGGAACCCATCAAATGAACAAAACAATCAGATATGCCGTTGGCTGCTGCATGCTCTTAGCCGCGTCTTTGAGTCTCGCCTGCGACTATCCTGAACGTCCCAACATTCCCGACGGCTCGAAAGCATCCAAGGAAGAATTACTGGCAGCCAAAGACGCTGTCAGCGCATACCTTGCGGACGTCGACAGCTACCTTACCTGCATTGAGAATGCCGAGAAAGAAGCGGTCGCAGCACTGGAAAATCCGGATCCGGAAGATCTCAAACGCCGCGATGAAATGCTGTCGAGCAAGTTTGATGCGGCGAACGAAGAAAAAGCACTGGTAGGTGAGCAGTTCAACCAGCAGGTTCGTGCCTACAATGCCGCGCGACAATCGGCTGACTAGCACTACCTGAAAACACATGAAAAGCGCCCGCCACTGGCGGGCGTTTTTTTATAGCTTGTTGATTTCGCTGCGCAGGTCGAACTTGTTCTCGGTAACAATTCGTTCCAGGACCTGGATACGTTCTTCCAGTCGCTTCACTTCGGCCAGGGCTTCTTCAAGCTCCTTGTTGCCTGCGGCTTTTTTCTGCGCCCTGTTCTTGCTGATCTTGGCAATGGTATCCGCGCTAAATACGATAGCTACGATACTGACAATTGCTGCCCAGGTACTCATACACGTGTCCCTTGTCTGACTTCGTTGGCTACAGGTTGCGAATCTCTCGATCCAGCTGGTAGCTCGACGATGTAATGATCTTTTCCAACTCCACGATACGCTGGTCCAGTGACCGGCATTTATCGCGCACCGCCATTGCGGCCTCGCTCGGTCCTGCCTCCTGTTCGCGCCTGGCCTCCTTCCTCGCCTCGCGGCGTTCGCGCCGGCCGCAAGCCTTGCGCCGGTAGTGCCTCCCGCCACCGTAACGCGAATCCGACCGGCCTCCGGCCGTCCCGCGCGCGGGAATCAGGAACACGGCCGCCAGGTAGGCGACGGTGACCACCGGCATCGCGAGGACAAAGGCAATGATCGCCATGAATCGCAACACGCGCAGATTAAAGCCCAGGTAGTCGGCCACGCCGGCACAGACACCACCGAGTAGCGCGCGGTCTGCAGATCGATAGAAGCGCTTGTCCGCATACGCCTCAGTTGTACTCATGCACGTCTCCAGAAGTCGTATTCAGTGTCCCTGCCGCGATAAACCAGCGGTTTCTCGCGAACCAGCAACCACGCACCGAGGTATGTGATTGCGGTGACCCACGAGAACAGCAGGAAGGCGATAATAGTAACAAGACGAACCATGCCCAGGCGGAAATTGAATCGATCGGCGATCCCTGCACATACGCCGAATACCCAGGCGTTGTCGGTATCCCGATAGAAGCCCCGGACAGGTCCGAAATCGCTGTTCCACATGCGCTGACTCATATTCGCTCCTTTTACTGACCTTCCGCGACTTTCTTGTCGTCGGCTGCAAACCGCTGTTTCAGTTCGTCCAGTTCTTTCTGCACGGACTCTTCGGACTCGAGGCCGGCGAACTCATGTTTCAGGTCTTTCGGCAGCCCCATGTCGTAGGCCTCGACTCGACCTTCAACATCGTCAATGCGGCGGGTGTATTGCTCGAACCGGATCATCGCGTCGTCGATCTTGTAATCGTGGATTTTCTTTCTGGCCGCCAGGCGACTGCTTGCCGTCTTGTGCCGTGCCAGCAACGCTTTTTGCCGGGCCTTGGCGTCTTCCAGCTTGGCTTCGAGACGCGCGATGTCCTCATTCAGCTTGCCAAGCCCTTCATCCACAGCGAGGTAATCTTCCTTGATGACATTCGCTGCACCCTGGGCGCGCTGCTTTTCGACCAGCGCGGCCTTGGCGAGATCCTCTCGCCCTTTGCGCATGGCCAGTTCTGCCTTGTCGGCCCAGTCGCGAACTTCGCGATCCAGTGTCTCCAGCTTGCGGTTCAGGTCTTTCTTGTCGGCAATGGAACGTGCGGCCGCCGACCGAACCTCAACCAGCGTGTCTTCCATTTCCTGAATCATCAGACGAACAATCTTCTCCGGGTCCTCGGCCTTGTCGAGAATCGCGTTGATGTTCGAGTTCACGATGTCAGAAAATCTCGTGAATATGCCCATGAATTTTTCCTCGTTTCGGGTGAATCCTGCTGTCATTACTGCAGATTCCATGCCAACTGGCTGGATTTTGTATAACGCATTGATTTATCGGATCTTTATCGGGTTTTTCAACAGCTCTTCCGTTCGTCTGATTTAGTGTTTTTAACTAATTATTCGCTTTTCTCGCTATCATATGGTCGAATAGACTAACGATGGAACGGCAAACTACGCAGAACATAATTGGCGAGGCGCCGGCATTCCTCGAAATGCTGGAGCACGTATCGCGCGCCGCGCCGCTGGACCGTTCGGTACTGGTCGTCGGCGAACGGGGCACCGGCAAGGAGCTGATCGCGTCACGCCTGCATTTTCTTTCGGAACGCTGGGAACAGAATGTCGTCAAGGTCAATTGCGCGGCACTGACGGAGTCGATCCTCGAATCGGAATTGTTCGGCCACGAGGCCGGTGCATTTACCGGTGCCCAGAAGACCCATATCGGCCATTTCGAGCGCGCAGACGGTGGCACGCTGATTCTCGACGAGCTGGCCACGATCTCCCTGCGTATGCAGGAGAAAATCCTGCGGGTTATCGAATATGGCGAGATCCAGAGAGTCGGTGGCAGCGACACGCTGCGCGTCAATGTGCGTATCGTCGGTTCAACCAATGCTGACTTGCAAAGGCTTGCTGCCGAAGGCAAGTTCCGGCGGGACCTTCTCGACCGGCTCGCTTTCGATGTCATCACCGTGCCGCCTTTGCGCGAGCGCGTCGAGGACATCATGCCGCTGGCGCACGCGTTCGCGATCAACATGGCCAGCGAGCTGCGACGAAGCTACTTCCCGGGCTTCAGCCCGAAGGCCTCATCCGCACTGCTGCGGCATTCCTGGCCCGGCAACGTACGCGAACTCAAGAATGCCGTAGAACGCTCGGTTTACCGAACTTCGGCACCGGATGCGCCGATTGCGACAATTGCGTTCGATCCGTTCGACTCGCCGTTCAAGCTGGCCGAGCCCGCGACGACAGCTCGCCAGCCGGCCGGGGAAAGACCACTTGCGCTGTTGCCGACCGATCTGCCAGCCCGGCTGCGCGACCTCGAACGTGAACTGGTAGAGGCGGCACTCGATCGTTCGCGGTTCAACCAGAAAGTTGCGGCTGACCTGCTGGGGCTCAGCTACCACCAGTTTCGCGGAAGACTGAAGAAACTGGATATCTCCGGAAGTCCGCCGGCTCCCTGAGCTAGCTGTCGTCGCGATACCGACGCAGCCAGATTGCGCCGCCGGAGAACAGCCCACACACGATCAGCCCCGCCCAAACTTCGATACTGGTCAGAAAGCTGCCGTAGTCGAGCCAGGAGATCAGGCTGATGTTCTCGGCCAGCATCGACTGCATGTCGTCCTCGTCGAAATTGGCGCCCACGCGTTTCACACCGTCGAAGATCGGCATGGCATCGAGCCTGAAGCGCGTCAGTATGGCGTCCCAGAGATGGCCACTCTTGAACACGATGTATTCCAGGATCGGCAAGATCGCAAGCGGCAATGCCGCCCGCAACAGCGGACCGCGCTTCGCCCAGGCGGAGACAAACAGGAACCAGCCGACCAGCGGTGCCATCCAGATCGGCAGCGCGATCAGTACCGTCAATACCGCGCCCCAGGTATCGAACAACGGCACGGCGCCCCAGATCATCCGACCCGGACTGGCGCCTTCGGTCGCCAGCCAGATGCTGACGATAATCAGGTTCAGCAAATGCGAAACGACGACCGCCGCGAACGTCGCAACCGGTATTGCCAGGAAAACAACGACCAGCTTGGAGACAACAGTTTCTGCATCGGTAATCGGCAGGGAACGCCAGAACAGGATGCTCTTGTCCTTGCGTTCGGCGTACAGCGCATCCAGGCAATAGAATACGATCAGGAACCACATCGCGATCAGGAAGACCGACGTATTGCCTACGAGCGACGCGGCGAGCGCTGCGCGCCGGACGTTATCGGGGGCGGTCATATCGGCGATCTTGGCGATGTCCGCGTTCATCGCCTCACCAAACGCACCTATTGCCACGACCATCGCGACAGCGAGCAGACTGATGACGGTTGCGACGGCGGCCGGCGTTACCCAGATCGAACGGTGTTCCCAGAGTTCCCTGCGCAGCAGCGCGACTTGCTGGTTGATCATGCCGTGGCTCCCTTGACCTTCGCGACGAACAGATCGGCGACCGAAGGCGTGTGCACTTCACCCAGGCCCTCGAGCTTTTCCCTTGCAACGTTTTCGAAGGTCATGACGTGTTTGCCGAAGACATCGCGCTCATGCAACGGACCGAGTTTTCGCGCCGACTCGGCTGCATCCCCTGATGTCAGCAGCTCGGTGAACGACTCCGGAATGGCTTCCATGCTCGTATCGAGAATGATCTTGCCGGCATTGATAAACATGATGTCGGTCAGCAGGTTTTCGATTTCCTCTACCTGGTGCGTGGTGATGAGGATCGTGCGTTCGCCGTCGAAGTAGTCGTTCAGCAGGTTGCCGTAAAACTCCTTGCGGAAAATAATATCGAGACCGAGAGTCGGTTCATCCAGTACCAGCAACTTCGCATCGATCGCCATGATGATCGACAGGTGCAGTTGCGTCACCATGCCCTTGGAGAGTTCACGCACCCTCGAGTCCCTGAGGATTTTCGTCGCGCTGAGAAACTGCTCGGCTTTCGGGCGCGAGAAGTTCGGGTGCGTACTCGCAACGAAATCGAGCAACTGCGAGACCCTGATCCAGCGCGGCAGCACTGCAACATCCGCGATAAAGCAGATGTTGTTCATCATCTGCTTGCGCTGCCTGAAAGGATCCAGGCCCAACACTGACAGTTGCCCCTGGCAGTCCGTCAGGCCCAGCAACGCCTTGAGCAGGGTTGTCTTGCCTGCGCCATTGGGACCGATCAGGCCGACGATCTTGCCTTTCTCGATATCGAAACTGACGTCATCAACAGCGCGCAGACTGCCGAAATGCTTTGATACGTTCCGGGCGGTGACCAGACTAGTCATCCTTGCCTCCCTTGCCGCCTGCTGACCGGGTGTCTTGCAACAAATCTGACGCGGTCAGACCCAGGCGCTCAATTGTTGCCAGGACCAGCGGCCATTCCTTTTCGAGGAATCGTGCCCGCTCATCTTTCAACAGGCGCTCACGCGATCCTTCGGTTACGAACATGCCGCGGCCACGTTTTTTCTCGACGAGGCCTTCGTCGACAAGTTCCTGGTAGCCCTTCAAGACAGTCAATGGATTGAGTCGATACTCGGCGGCGACGTTGCGCACCGACGGCAGCGCGTCGCCGTCGCCCAGGACACCTTCTAGAATCATCGCGACAACCCGGTCCCGGAGTTGTCGGTAGATCGGCAAATCTTCATTCCATTTAGGATCCATCACACATCCGTCAAAAAATGCGCCGACCAGTGTGGCCGGCGCCAGGAGTCCGTCGCTACCTTACTCGCCTCTGTGACGGAAACTGATCCAGTCGCCATAGCGCCTACTGTGAATTGACTTCAAGCACGACCTGCAGGTTGAAAACTGGCTCCTGCTGGGCAATTTCAACCGATTTAGCTGCCGCTTCGCCCTGGCCCGCGATCAACGCCACCGTCATCAACGCCAGGATCGTCAGGCTGACGATGTCGTTGAAATGGCGAAAAATGAGCGTTTTCATCTGTCTTGCTCCTGGCAAAGGCCTGGGTGAACTGGTGTTATAGTTGACTATAACACTAAAAAGTCGAGATGCAAGCGATTTTTCTGAGGACCGCTAACCCGGGAGCGTCTGCCGGCGCGTTTATAGAGGTACAGGACAGACAAATACTTCGCTAATTCAATGACTTACCGGATAACGCGCATGACAGGCAATGGCCAGACAGCTGCCGCCCTCGAATTGTCGCTTCCCACCCAGGCGGCGCTCGCCTATGCTCCCGCCATGGAACCCGCGCCCGAAGACAGTGCCCTGATGCTGCGCTACAGGGATGGCGATGCTGCCGCGTTCGAGATCCTGTACAGGCGACATAACGACGCGTTATATCGCTACCTGCTGCGCCTCTGCAAGCACCGTGACAACGCGGATGATATTTTCCAGGAGGTCTGGGGCAAAATTATCAAGGCGGCAGACCGCTACCGGCCGACAGCGAAATTCACGACCTACCTGTACCGGGTTGCACACAACTGTTTCATCGACTACCTGCGGCGCAACAAGCGGCATACGCACACCGCTGTCTACGATGCGGATCAGCAACCGGATCCCGGCGACTCCCCGGACATGCTGACCGAACGCAGCCTGGCTCGTGAGCGCCTGCAACGCGCATTGCTGGAGCTACCCGACGAACAACGCGACGTGTTCCTGCTGCACGAGGAGGCCGGACTGGGCCTCGATGAAATTGCTGCGGTTACCGACAGCAACCGTGAAACGACCAAGAGTCGTCTGCGCTACGCGGTCAACAAGCTGCGGACGGCCATTGACGAACCGGTGGAGGCCTCATGAACAACGATCGACACCAGGATGACAGGGTATCCGCGGCTTACCGTGAGCTGGCCGGCGAACGCACGCCGGCAGAGCTCGACCGCAAAGTCCTGGAGATGGCCGCCAACAGCGCCAGGCCACCGGCTTATTCCCGCTGGATGTCGTGGTCGCGTCCGCTCGCCTGGGCCGCTACCGTCACCCTGTGCCTCGCAATTACTCTCGAGCTGGTTCGCGATCCTGTGGTGCAGGACACCGTTGTCCCGAACCCGGCCAACACGGCAGCAACACTCCCGCATGCCACGCGCCAGGACGCACTCGTGCCGCAGGATGACGCCGTTACCGACGAAGAAAGAGAAATGTTTGTCGAACCATCCGCGAAAGCTTCGGATGAGCGCGACCGGGACAGCAACAACGCGAGGCGCGAACTGGCCGCAGAACGAAGCCTGGCAGAGCCGGAGTTGCAGGAAGAGGTCGCCGAGTCACTGGCGAGTTCCGGGGCAGTCGACAAGGCAGGGCTCGCGAGAATGCGCTCGTCCGGCGAGGCCAGCCCGGCGGCACCGGCGGCAGATATGCTTCGCGCCACCGAATCGCCCGGCGCTGCCAGCAACGCCTACGCCAGGGATGCCGACGTTGCGCAGCCGGCCTGTGCCGGCAAACGTCGCGCGACGCCGGAGAGCTGGCGGGACTGCATCCTCGAACTGGAGGCGAACGGCGATCATGCGGCGGCGCAGCACGAGCGAAGCGAGCTAAAAGATACCTTTCCGGAATTCAAGTGGCCCTGAAAATGCTAGAATCCCGGCCCCGGGTACGTACTCGGTGCCAGGTACTTTAGAATCGTTTTTCAGGAATACAAATAATGAAATCACCTCTTCGCGTCACCATTACGGGCGCTGCCGGCCAGATTGGCTATCAACTCGCGTTTCGAATTGCCTCCGGGCAAATGCTGGGAACTGACCAACCGGTCATTTTGCAACTACTGGAAATTCCGCCGGCACTCCCCGCCCTGTACGGCGTCGTAATGGAACTCGAAGACTGTGCTTTTGCGACGCTTGACGGTGTCGTCGCCACCGATGATCCGAACGTGGCCTTCAAGGACAGTGATTTTGCGTTGCTGGTCGGCGCCCGGCCGCGTGGACCCGGAATGGAACGCAAAGATCTGCTGGAAGCCAATGCGCAGATTTTCTCGGTGCAGGGCAAGGCAATCAACGATCATGCGAGTCGAGATATTCGAGTGCTGGTCGTAGGCAACCCTGCCAACACCAACGCGTTGATTACAAGCAGCAACGCGCCGGATATCGACCCGCGCAATTTCACAGCGATGACGCGTCTCGATCACAATCGGGCGTCGGCACAACTGGCGCAAAAGACCGGTAAGCATGTCAACGACGTCCACAAACTGACTATCTGGGGAAATCACTCGGCAACCCAGTACCCGGACATCGAGCATGCGGTTGTGGACGGCAAGCCTGCCCGCGAACTCGTTGACGAGGAATGGTTGAAGTCGACATTTATCCCGGATGTCCAGCAACGCGGCGCGGCAATCATCGCGGCGCGCGGCGCGTCTTCGGCCGCGTCGGCAGCCTCGGCGGCGATCGATCACATGCATGACTGGGCGCTGGGCACTGCCGACAATGACTGGGTCAGCATGGCCGTCCCGGCGGATGGCAGCTATGGCATCGAGCCGGGTATCGTGTACTCGTACCCGGTGCGTTGCAAAGGCGGGCAGTACGAGATCGTGCAGGACCTGGCCATCAGCGAATTCAGCCGAGTGCGCATGGATTTGACAGAGGCCGAGTTGCGCGAAGAACGGGCGGCGATCGAAGAGTTGCTTTAGAAACACGCTGCACGGTCGCGTGATGTTGTGGAGAAAGCGAAACTGGGAGTTGCTTGATTATGCTGGTTAGTCTGTTCTGGCTGCTGTTGTTTTTCGGCGGCGGCATTTTTCTCGCGTATCGCCGGATTGACCTGCGAACTGCAACAGTTGCCGCCGGCGCGGCCGTTCTCGCCTACACGATCTACACCTTCGCCGGCAACGGCTACTGGCTATGGATGCTGCTGTTGTGGGTTGGCCTCGGCATCATGATTGTGCCGAACCTCGTCGAACTGCGCCGCGAGAAACTGACCAGGCCACTGCTCAACGTCTATCGCACGATGTTGCCGTCGATGTCCGACACCGAACGCGAGGCACTGGAGGCAGGCAACGTCTGGTGGGACGGCGAGCTGTTTTCCGGTATGCCGGACTGGGATCGCCTGATGTCATTCCCCGCTCCCGCGCTGTCCGACGAGGAGCAGGCGTTCCTGGACGGACCCTGCGAGCAGCTGTGCGAAATGCTGGACGACTGGGATGTCTGTCACAACCGGGCTGACATGCCGAAAGAAGTCTGGGACTTCATCATCAAGCACCGATTCTTCGCAATGATCATCCCGAAGGAGTACGGCGGACTGGAGTTTTCCGCCTACGCCAATGCCATGGTCATCACCAAGCTGGCGAGTCGCAGCCCAACCGCGTCGTCGACGATCGGTGTGCCCAACTCGCTCGGCCCGGCCGAGCTGTTGTTGCACTACGGCAGCGAGGAGCAGAAGAAACGCTACCTGCCCGGGCTTGCCGAAGGTACCGAGATCCCCTGTTTTGCGCTGACCTCGCCCGAGGCCGGCTCCGATGCTGCAGCACTGATTGACAGCGGAGTCGTTTGCAAGGGCCAGTGGGAAGGCGAAGAGATCATCGGCATCCGCCTGAACTGGAACAAACGCTACATCACGCTGGCGCCGGTCGCTACGGTACTCGGCCTGGCATTCAAGCTCAGCGATCCGGACCACCTGATCGGCGAGCAGGACGACTATGGCATTACCGCAGCGCTGATCCCGACCAACACGCCCGGTGTGACGGTGGGCAGGCGCCACTATCCGATGTCGATCGCGTTCCAGAACGGACCGACGTCCGGCAAGGACGTATTCGTCCCACTGGACTACATCATCGGCGGCCAGGAGATGGCAGGCAAAGGCTGGAAAATGCTGGTCGAATTGCTGTCCGTCGGACGGGCGATAACGTTGCCGTCGACGGCGTCCGGCGGTGGCCAGGCTGCTGCGTACGCAACCGGCGCTTACTCGCGGATTCGCAAGCAGTTCAACACGTCTATCGCGAATTTCGAAGGTGTCGGTGAAGCGCTGACCCGCATCGCCGGCCACACTTATATAATGAATGCAGCCGTCTCGGTCACCGCCGGGGCCATCGACCAGGGTGAGAAGCCTGCCGTGCCGTCGGCGATCCTGAAGTATCACTGCACGGAACTCGGCCGCAAGGTCGCCAACGACACGATGGACGTGCATGGCGGCAAGGCCATCATGCTGGGGCCCAAGAACTATGTCGGCCGTAACTACATGGCGACGCCGATTGCCATCACCGTCGAAGGCGCCAATATTCTCACGCGCAGCCTGATCATCTACGGCCAGGGCGCCGTGCGTTGCCACCCGTTCGTATTGCGCGAATTACAGGCGGCCGGCAACGAGGACCTGGAGGAAGGGCTGATCGAGTTCGACGACGCCCTGTTCGGCCATATCGGCTATGCGATCAGCAACCTGGCACGCTCCTTTTTCCTGGCATTGACGCACGCAAAATTCAGCCAGGTACCTTTGAATACACCGACACGGCGCTATTACCAGAACATCAACCGGTACAGCGCAGCGTTCGCGCTGGCATCCGACTTCGCGATGCTGACGCTGGGCGGCGGTCTGAAGAAACGCGAGCTTTTGTCTGCACGCCTCGGTGATGTGCTGAGCTCCATGTACCTCGCGTCGGCGGTGCTCAAGCATTTCGAGAACCAGGGCCGGCGTGCCACGGACCTGCCGCTGGTCGAGTGGTCGGTACGCACGCTGATGTACCAGGCCCAGGAGGCCTTGCACTCGTTCCTGCAGAACCTGCCGAATCGCTGGGTCGCTGCGTTTCTTAGAATCTTCCTGTTTCCGCGCGGCCGCACTTACTCCGCGCCGTCCGACGAGCTCGCACAAAAGGTTGTGACACTGATTACCACCACCGGCGAGGCGCGCGAACGCCTGAGCCAGTTCGCGTATACAAAGATTGAACCGGGCAACCCGGTCGGCTTGCTGCAGGAAGCGCTGGCGATGTCCGAAAAAGTGGCGCCGCTCGAGAAGCGCCTGCGCCAGGCCTACAAGGAAGGCCTGATCCGGTCCGAGTACCTCGGCGACCAGATTCCCGAAGCGAAACGCGCGGGTGTCATCGACGATTCAGAGGCAGCGGACCTGGAGCAGTACCACGCCCGCGTCAGGGAACTCTTGTCGGTCGACGATTTTGCGCCGGAGGAACTGAGCCGCGCAAGCGCGACTCACGACCCCGGCGACAAGCCTGCCAAACCGGCGAAAAAAGCGGCGAAAAAGAAAACCGCGGCGCGCAAGAAGACGGCCAGCAAGAACGACGCCGGGTAATCCGCCGTGGCGGAGCACCCGGGGCCAATCTATCAACTCAGACTGGTCGCAAGCCGCGAATCCGCCGAGACCATCGATGCCTGGCTGGGCGCCTTCGTGCGCGAGTCGCTGCGCCAGCCCGGGGTGCTGGACTGTCACAGTTTTCCGTTCGTCGTCGGCGATGCGGCGCAGCTGGGCCGGGTCTGCCAGTTTTCGCTGGCGTCCGATGCCGCGCTGGACGAGTTTGAGGACCAGGTCGTCGCGACGGCCGAAGCCGAACTGGCATCCCGGTTCGGCAGCGTTGCAAGTATCAGCAGCCACATCCTGCGCGAGGACCTTGCGTCGGAGTCACCTGCAGGCGTGCCGACAAATTGCCTGAACTGCGGCACGCACCTGCGTGGGCAATACTGCGGCCAGTGTGGACAGCGTTCGCGGAGCCGGCTGATCAGCCTGTGGGAACTGATCAGCGATGCTTTAGGCGACCTGTTCGAGCTGGACTCGCGCCTCTGGCAGACACTGCTGCCGCTGGTGGCAAAGCCCGGCCAGCTGACGCGGGACTACCTGCAAGGCCGGCGCGCGCGGTTCATGCCACCGTTTCGCATGTACCTGGTCCTGAGTCTCGTGTTCTTTGTCGTCGCCTTTTTCAACCCGCGCGAGGAACTCAGCCTGTTCTTCGAAGAACCCGGCACCGCACAGGACCCACCACCGGATGTCAGTACGCAGGACGCCGACGGCCAGCCGGTCGAAAAAGACGGTGTGGTCATCTCGTTGGGCGACTCCGACGACACAGCTGAAGGCGACGACGATGGTGACGAAGGATGCAACCTGGATGCCTCCGACCTGGACGAGTTCCCCGGCTGGCTGGCACGCCGCATGACGCCCGAGAGAATTTGCCAGGTCTACGACAAGATCAGTGCCGACGACGGCAAGTCACTGGGCGAAAAAGTCGTCGCCAATGCGCCGACCGCATTGATCGTGTTGCTTCCGCTGATGGCGCTGGTCCTGAAAGCCCTGTACCCGCTGTCACGGCGCTACTACGTCGAACACCTGCTGTTCCTGGTACACCTGCATGCCTTCCTGTTCCTGCTGCTGACATTGCAGATCCTGTTCCTGCGCCTTACGGGTCTCATCGCCGTCCCGGAACTTGCTGTGACGCTGATGATGATTGCATCCGTCATCTATATTCCCGTATACCTGTTCATCGCCATGCGGCGTGTCTACGGACAGAGCCGATTTATGACATTCTTGAAGTATATTGTCCTGTTGTTTGCCTATATCGCCGGATTCACAACGGTGATGTCACTGACATTTGCGTTGGCCGCATTCTCGATCTAGGTGTGCCAGAAAAGGAGCCAATCCATGACCAGCAAGTCCCTGCTATTGACACTTTCGGCCGTTTCACTGGCCCTGATATCCGCCTGCGGAGGTTCGGAGCCGGATGCCGCGGATGCCGCTGCCGAGACAGCATCCGCGAACGACTCGCCGGCGCAGGCCGCGCCTGCAGCCACGGAACCTGCCGGTCTGCCACGTTCCGAATCGGTGTCGGGCGCCAGCGTATATTTCATAACGCCGGCAAACGGGGCCACGGTATCAAACCCGATCGACATCGAATTCGGGATCGACGGCATGGAACTGGTGCCGGCTGGCGTCAACCAGCCCTTCTCGGGCCATCATCACCTGCTGATCGATACGGAGTTGCCGCCATTCAACCAGCCGATTCCTGCCGATGCCAACCACGTGCACTTTGGCGACGGCAGCTCGTCCACGCAGATCACGCTGGAGCCCGGGGAGCACAAGTTGCTGCTACTGCTCGGCGACCACCTGCACATTCCGCATGATCCGCCGGTCACATCGGAGACAATCACGATTACAGTCGAATAGAAGGTTGTGACCCGGCGCCGGGACCACTAAAATTGCCGGGCTGGAAAACTTGCCTCAACGATGAAGACATTACGCGAATCCAAACCCATCGGCATCAGCGGCCTGGCCGCCTATATGCCGCCTTACCGTGTCTGGCTGGAAGACTGGTGCAACTGGACCGGTGACCAGTGGCCAAAAGTCCGCGAGGTCGTTGGCCGCAGTTTTCGTGTCCGCGGGCCGGAGCAGAGCGTTTATACGATGGCCGCAACGGCTGTCCTGCGACTGATCGACCAGTACGACGTCGATCCGACGCGCATCAAGTTTCTCGGGCTCGGCACCGAGTCGAGCACTGATAACTCGGCCGGCGCCATCATCGTGAAAGGCATGGTTGACCAGGCGCTCGAAGCACGCGGCAAGCCTGCCATCGCCCGCAGTTGTGAAGTGCCCGAGTTCAAGCATGCCTGCCTCGGCG
Organism: Gammaproteobacteria bacterium; assembly: GCA_030429005.1. Taxonomy (GTDB): domain Bacteria; phylum Pseudomonadota; class Gammaproteobacteria; order Steroidobacterales; family Woeseiaceae; genus UBA1847. The sequence continues at coordinate 92,566 of JAUIDP010000001.1, forward strand.
GCGTATACGGTATGAAAGGCGCGATTCGCCACCTGGCACTGGATGGTGCCGGCGGACAGGCTATCGTCGTATGCGCAGATATCGCCGAATACGCGCGTGGCAGTTCGGGCGAACCAACCCAGGGCGCCGGCGCCGTTGCCATGCTTCTCGAGGAGGACCCGAAGCTGGCCGTCGTCGACCTGCCGGGCTCAGGTTCTGCCTCCGACTACCGGGTCATGGATTTTCGCAAACCGATGCTGCGTTTTTGCGGCCAGGATCGTTCGCAGACTCACCAGGTCCAGGACTTCCCGATCTTCAATGGCAAGTATTCGACCACCTGCTATATCGACGAAACACTGCAGGCCCTGAACGACATGTACCGCAAACGCGAACTCGTGCCGATCGAGTACCTGCGCTCGCTGCGAACCGTCTTCATGCACCGGCCGTATCGCCGCATGCCGGAAACAGGCTGGGCCGTTGCTTACCTGTTTGCGCTCAGCCAGGGCACCAACGAAGACCGCGCCGAACTCGCGTCATATTGCTACGAGGCCGGCATTGATGCCGAGCGCCTGAGAACCGAGATGATGAGCCAGCCAAAAGTGTCGACGCTGGCATCGCCGGAACGCCTGCAATACGAAATATATCCGCTGACGATGGCCGTGCTGCGCGTATTTCGAACCTCCCGTCACTACCGGCTCGAGGTACTCGACAAGCTGGCGCTCGGCAGCGATACGATGCTCGACCTCGGCAACCTGTACACCGCTGCACTACCCGCCTGGCTTGCGGCAGGTTTCGAGCAGGCGCTCGATGAAGACCGGCTGCAACCCGGAGAAGAGGTTTTGACGCTGGGCTACGGCAGTGGCGACGCAGCCGAAGTGATTCCGTTCTACATAGCGGACGACTGGCGCGACGCAACGGCGGCCATCGGTTTCGGCCGCATAATGGACCGCGCCGTCGACCTCAGCCACGAACAGTACACGGAACTGCATGAAGGCCGGATTCCCGCCGACCTCGCGTATACGCCACAGGATGAGTTCATCGTCGATCACGTTGGCAATGCCGAGGAACGACATTTCAGCGACCTGGGGATCGAGTACTACCGCTACGTTGTCTAGCCGGGCAACGCGCTATACTCCGGCGCCACTCAGGCCTGCACGAACGGCCGCAGCTGGTCCGCATACTCCTGCTGCAGGCACCGCCATTCGAGTTTGAACCACGGCGTAAATTGCTCACCCTGTGCGGCAAGCTCCGCATCGAGCGCCGCAGCATCGAGGTAACGAATGGCGTCGATTTCGTTGCTGTTCGGTATGACGTTACCCTCGACGCGACCCAGGTATACGTGGCACAACTCGTGCTCGGCGCCTGTTGATCCAAACGCAGCCTGGTAAGTGAACTTGTAGACGTATTCCAGCGGCGATTCGATATGGAGTTCATCGAGCAGCCGACGCCGGGTCGCCACCTGCATTGTTTCGCCGCGTCGCGGATGACTGCAACAGGTGTTCGACCAGTAACCCGGCCACAGTCGCTTCGCCTGGCTGCGTTGCTGCAACAACAATTCGCCCGCGTCGTTGAACAGAAACACCGAAAATGCGCGGTGCAGCCGCCCCTCGCCATCGTGGCACTCCGCCTTCGAAAGAAAGCCCTGCTCCGTATCGTCGGCGTCGACGAGTATCAGCTGTTCCGCTTCCGATGAAACGACCTTGTGTGCGTTCGTCAACACGTATCCTCTTCCTGCTCCAGCGACAAGGTATCAAATCCTGCAGCGGCCAGTGCGGCAGCCACCTGGCCAATTGTGCCGGGGCACACGGCGACGATGGAACCACCGCCACCGCTGCCGGTCAGCTTCGCACCGGTTGCGCCGGCCGCACGTGCAATCGCGAGCATGTTTTCAAGCTCGGGTGTCGACACGCCGATGGCATTCAGCAGGCCATGCGCAGTATTCATCAGCATGCCCAGGCTGGCATAGTCGGCCGCCTGCAGCGCCTCCGCCGCGGCCAGGCTGATTGCATCCATGTTGTCGAAAATGGCCGCGTACTGCTCTGCCTGTACTTCGTAACGCGCACGAACACCGGCAACCTGCTCGAGCGTCGAGCCGCTTTGGGAACTGAAGGCGACCAGCAAAGGTGGCGAGTCCGGCAGCTCAAGCTCCTGCAGCTGAAGTCCGGCGGCATTCAGGAACAGCATCGGCCGCGCATAGGTGGCTATCGTGTTGTCGATGCCGGACGGGTTGCCGTGCGCGATTTTCTCGCACTCGAAAGCAAGCGTGTTGACCGCGGAATCTGACAGCGCCAGGCCGAAATGACGGTCGAACGCGCGGATCGCGGCAACGGCCATCGCTGCGGACACGCCGAGACCCATGCCCGGCGGCAATGTCGACCGGAACTCGATGCCGAGCGACGCATCCGTGATCGCCAGCTCCCGCCTGATCAGTTCCAGCAATTTTTCTGTGAATCCCAGTCCCGATTGGCCGCCATCCTGTGTGACGACCTTCGCCGTGACAGACCCCGGAATCGGCAGCGCCAGGGCATGTTTGCCGTATACAACCGCGTGCTCGCCCGCCAGGATGACCTTGCCGGCAGCAGTCCCTTGCGGATTCGCGTGCAAATCCGGTTGCTGGCGCTGCTGCCCACCCGCACTGCGGGCATGCAGGCGCATATGCCCTTCCTGGATGCCGTCGGAAGCCAGCGCCCGTACCGCTGCAAAATTCTGCGCAAGACCGACAGCAGCCATCAGTTGGGCAAGTTCGCGCGACGATTCAGCTGCGACGAGGCGCAAGGCCAGCGCAACCGCCGGGTTGGCACGCAGCGTTCCGCCTACCGTCGCAACCCGCAACGGGATTTCCAGTTTGCCGAGCAATGCACCGTCTTCGCCAAGCTGCCAGCGGGCCAGTGGCCGGTAATTTTCACCCGTCGCTGCATAGCCATGGGCACCGGCTTCGAGCGCCCGCCAGTCGTTACCAGTCGCAATAGCGACGGCGTCGATTCCGTTCATGATGCCCTTGTTGTGCGTTGCAGCCCGGTAGGGATCCGCACACGCAATATCGCTGGCGATGATCATCCTGTCGCGAACTTCCTCGCCGGCAATGCTGCCGGTTGCCAGTGACTCCACCGGGTAACTGACCGTTGCGCGAACGAGCGAGCGATCGGCCAGGTTGGAAAGAATGCGCAGCGCAACCGTGCCGTTACAGATCGCCGCAATATCCTCTGCCATGGCTTCGCAAATCGTGTTGACGATATTCGCACCCATCGCATTGCCGGTATCGACAAGAAAATGTACAGCCAGTGCTTTTTCTTCACCCAGTGACAGTTCCCGGCACTCGAGATCGCGGACACCGCCGCCGTAGCCGGCAAGCCGGGGATGCACTTCGTTGGCCTGCTGCAGAAGCTCGGCCTTGCGCGCTTCCAGGTTCGCGACCGCCTCGTTGATATTTGCAATCGCGGTGACGTGCACCTGCCCCGCCAGCAGCCATTCGTCGCAATCCGCGGCGAACCCGGCCGGCCTGGCCAGCCGTGCTGCGTTACTCAGCGCAGCCACGACGGACGGTTCCTCGACGACCATCGGCACGACGTAGTCACGGTCGTTGACGACGAAATTGGGAGCGATCGCCAGCGGCAGGCCAAACACGCCAATCACGTTCTCGACCATCCGGTCGGCCGCAGCCAGGCGCAGGACCTGGTGCCCCTGCAGCAATTGCATGGCTTCGGCAGCCGTCAGCCAGTCACCGTCAACCAGCCGCTCCAGACGCGTATCGATATCGAGGTGTTGCAAGCCACTGATGCGGGAGTTCCTCATGCCGAATCGATCTCCACTGTTACACCCACCGGGTCGATGTCCAGCGCCACTGGTTCAAATTCCCTGCCTGCAGCGACGGCGACGAAGTTGCGTAATGCCTGCTCATCCTCTGCCACCGCGATACCCAGGTCGCCGCCGCCGGCGCCGCACGGTTTGTAAACGACCGCCGTCCCTTCTGCCAGCTCCACGAGTTCGGCATGACCGGCAGCGAAGATACCGAGCCCATGCTCTGCATCATATGCTCGCAGGGCCACCGTATATTCCCTGGCAGCCGACAGTATCGTGTTGGCGTCGTTACCTCGCCATGCGGACACTACGTCCGCGGCGGCGTGGCGCAATCCGCTTGCGGAGCGGCCCGGCGCGCGCGCCGCCAGTTTCTCGAGTTGCGCCGGCGTACTCGAAGACCTGCCACTCCACAGCAGGGCATGATGCAGGCCTTTCGGCCAGGACAGGCGATGCACAGTGGACTCCTGCATACGGTATTCGATAACGCCACCAGCGAAGCAGGTGGCTACGTCCGCGCCGCTGCCACGACCCGATTGCAGGCGCCGATGCGCGGCGAGCGACCGTTGCAGAACGGCGTCCTCGGTACCGGCCAGGGACGACAATACTGCAACCAGGGCAACGGCAGCAGCTGCGCTTGAACCGATGCCGATTTTTCTGTCGTCACTGCACAAAGGCCGGGTGTCGATCTCGATGTCGAGGGCTGTTGGCCCGGCTGGCAAGTGCTCTTGCCAGGCCGCCGCCAGCAACGGCACCGCCGCTGCGACGTCGTCTATCGAATCGAAACGCAATGTACCAGCCAGGAAACCCGGCGCACGGATGCGGTGCCCGCCCGAACCGGCCACACTGATCGAAACCCGGGCCCGGCGATTAACCGCCATGCAGATCGCCGGCGCACCGTCGAGGACGACGTATTCACCAGTGATCATCACCTTGCCGGGCGCGCTCGCCGTTACCGTTGTCACGTGGCGAGCGTTCCCGCACCACCGCCGAGACCACTGACCATGACATCGCCGACACCAGCAGTCGCCGCAAGCGCATCGCGTACCGCGGGCGCGGCAGCTGCCGAACAGACCGCTTTAAGCTGCGGCCCGGCATCGATCGTGAAGAAGACCTCTGTACCGCCCGCCTGCAAATCGCGCACCGTCTGCATGCAGGCAACGGTGGCACTGTTCCAGTACGTCAGTGGTGGCCTCGAGGCCCACATGACGGAATGCATCTTCAGGCAGTTGTGTTCTGCGACAGCGCCCAGTCGCCGCAGATCCCGCGTTTCGATGGCCGCACGTGCTTCGCCAAGGTCCGCCGACTGCTGCTCGACCCAGCGATCATAGAACGGTGAGGTCTTGCGACTGATCTCCATTGCGTCACCGGAGCTGACGGGTTTCGGGCCCGGCGCTGTGATTGCAACGACCACCTGCAATGGCCAGTCAACCGCCGGCAGCAGCGTCGCCACCTCGACCTCGTCGGGGCGATTCCTGAGTTCGACGAATCCACCCAGCAAAGAACGCGCCGCCGAGCCCGACGCCCTGCCTGCCAGGTTGGCGAGCTGGTGGGGCGTCTTCCGCGTTTCGAATGCCGCGTCCGCTGCCACCACCAGTGCCGCAAACGCAGCAGCCGACGATGCCAGGCCCGCTGCGATCGGGAAATTGCTGTGACTTTCGACCCGGACAGCGGGGCGCCGGTCGCCGGCGACCTGGTCGATACAGGCAGACACCCGTGCCAGCATCGTGCGGCTCTCATCGCCGTTAACCAGCAGCACGTCCTCGCGCAGTGCGTCATCCGCAATGACACGCATCTCGGTGAACAGGTCAGCCAGCGTCAGGGAAATTGAGCCTGTCGCCGGCAGGTTCCTGGCCAGGTCGCGCTTGCCCCAGTACTTGATCAGGGCGATATTTGGCTGAGCTCTGGCTTGCGCCTGCATGCGAACATTCTGACAACTGCGAAGGGACGCGAATTATAGCCCAGCGCCCCTGCGCAAGGGGTCCCGATTCGGTGTACGCTACACGGCCCGAAGACGCCAGCGGAGCGACGTTTGCCAGTAACTTTCGAAAATCGCATTGGCCACTACACAGAACGAGTCGCCAACGCACTGGACTCGATCCTGCCTGCCGAAACCGAAGAGCCGCGGCTGCTGCACGATGCAATGCGCTACGCGGTTTTTAACGGTGGCAAGCGCGTGCGGCCATTGCTGGTCTATGCGGCCGGGGAATGCCTGCAGGTTCCGGCACAGTCGCTCGACGCTCCCGCTGCCGCAATCGAGCTGATCCATGCGTTTTCGCTGGTACACGATGACCTGCCGGCCATGGACGACGACGACCTGCGGCGCGGCAAGCCGACGGTGCATCGCAAGTACGACGAGGCCACCGCGATTCTCGCAGCGGACGCACTGCAGCCGCTGGCCTTCAGCGTCCTGGCAACTGCGCCCGAGCTCGCACCGCAGACACGCGCGCGGCTGGTCAGCATGGTGGCCGATGCCTGTGGTTCGCTCGGCATGACTGGCGGGCAATCGCTCGACCTGTTGGCTGAAGGCCGGGATCTCGACGCCGACCAGATCGAGCAGATGTACGCATTGAAAACCGGCGCGCTGATCCATGCATCGGTACTCGCCGCGGCACTGGTTGCGGAACCGCTACCTTCCGAACAGGCCGCGGCCATCGATGCCTTCGGCCGCACGATTGGCATTGCCTTCCAGATCAAGGACGACATCCTCGACGTGACCGGTGAGACCGAGGTGATCGGCAAGCAGGCCGGCGCTGACCAGCGGCTGCGCAAAGCAACCTATCCGGGCCTGCTGGGCGTGCCGCGGGCCAAGCAGCGCTGCGACGAACTCCTGGCAAGTTCGCTGGAAAAACTCGATGACTTCGGCGATGCCGCCACGCCGTTGCGCTGGCTTGCGCGCTATATCGTGGAGCGAGGCAACTAGAGGCAACAATGTGACAACCAGCCGCGCCGTTCTGCATGTCGACATGGATGCCTTCTACGCATCAGTGGAACAACGCGACAATCCGGAACTGCGCGGCAAGCCGTTGGTTGTTGGCGGCGGCAGCAATCGCGGCGTCGTTGCGGCCGCGAGTTACGAGGTGCGCCGGTTCGGCGTACGCTCCGCGATGCCGATGTCCGAAGCACTGCGGCGCTGCCCGGAGCTGGTAAGGGTCGCTCCGCGCATGTCCCACTACAAGGAAGTATCCAGCCGCATCTTTGCGATTTTCCGGCAGTTCACGCCACTGGTCGAAGGACTGTCGCTCGACGAAGCATTCCTGGATGTCACGGCCAGCCGGGCGCTGCACGGCTCGGGCGTCCACATTGCGGCGTCGATCAAGCGCCAGGTCCGTGAGCAGACCGGGCTGACTGCCTCGGTTGGCGTCGCTGGAAACAAGCTGGTCGCGAAAATCGCCTCGGACCTCGACAAACCCGACGGCCTCGTGGTTATTACGGCGGACAACCTGCGCGCTACGCTCGACCCGCTGCCGGTCCAGGTGATTCCGGGCATCGGCCGGCAAACGCTCGCGCGGCTGCATGCCGTCGCTATCCGCACCGTCGCTGACCTCAGGCTTGCGCCCGACCACGATCTGGACCCGATCTTCGGCCGTTTTGCGCAGCGCACTCGCGAACGGGCTGCCGGCATCGACAACCGGCCGGTGGTTGCCGACCGCGAGGAAAAGTCCATCAGTGCCGAGGAAACCTTCTCTACCGATCTCAGTGACCGCGCCCGGCTGGACCGGGAATTGCTGGCGCTGGCGGAAACCACGGCGCGTCGTTTGCGCAAATCCCGCCTGCAGGCCGGAACGATCCAGGTCAAGATCCGGCAATCCGATTTCCAGACCTTTACGCGGCAGAAAAGCCTGCAACCGCCAACCAACAACACCGGGCAGATCTACGGGATTGCGCGGGAATTGCTGGCGACGTGGCTGGGCACAAATTCCGACGCGCGGATCCGGCTGCTCGGCGTGGGCGGCAGCAAGCTGTCCCCTGCCGGCCAGGGTGACCTGTTCGACAGCCCCGGCGAATCGCCCCAGGACGGTGTGGACAGGGCCCTGGACAGCATCCAGGACCGCTTCGGCGCCGCTGCCGTGGGCCGCGCACGCACCTTGAACCGCTCCTGATTGAGTTAGAATCCGGGTATGTACACCAGTTTCTTCGGCCTGAACGAGAAACCGTTCTCGATAACACCCGATCCGCGCTACCTGTTTATGAGCGAGCGCCACGGCGAAGCGCTTGCGCACCTGGTGTACGGCGTCACCGAAAGTGGCGGCTTCATGCAGCTGACCGGCGAGGTGGGAACCGGCAAGACGACCTTGTGCCGCAGCCTGTTGTTGAACCGCATGCCGAACAATGCGGACGTCGCGGTTGTACTGAATCCGCAATTGTCGGCTCCGGAGTTCCTGGAAGCCATTTGCGAGGAATTGAACATCGCGACCCCGGAGCCACGCGGCAGCATCAAGGCCCTGCTCAGTGCACTCAACGAACACCTGCTCAAAGCCCATGCCGAAGGTCGTCGTACGATCCTGATTGTCGACGAGGCACAAAACCTCGCGCCGGAAGTGCTCGAGGAAGTTCGGCTGTTGACCAACCTGGAGACTTCGAAACAAAAACTGCTGCAGATCATCCTGATCGGCCAGCCTGAATTGCGCGAACTGCTGGCGCGTACAGACCTGCGGCAACTGGCCCAACGGATCACCGGGCGCTACCACCTCGAGCCGCTCAGCCGGGAGGAGACCGACAAGTACATCGAACATCGCCTCCAGGTTGCCGGCGCGCTGGGCGAGGTGTTCGATGCCGGTGCGAAGCGTGCTGTCTACAGGCTGTCGCAGGGCGTACCACGGCTGATCAACGTCATTTGCGATCGGGCATTGCTCGGCGCGTACAGCCAGGGTAGCAGGACCGTTAACCGCACACTGGTGCACCGCGCAGCTCGGGAGATTACCGGCGAGCCGGACCTGCAAAAAAGCTGGCGCTGGGTTCTCCCCGTAACCGGCATTGCCGTCGCGGCGATGCTGATCATCGCGGCACTCGCATGGTTCAATGCACACCGTGAGACACTGCCGGCAGCAGCGCCTGCCAGCGATGTCGCACTGGCCGAACCGGCGCAAGCGGCACCCGGGCCGGCGACCGTCATCGAGGCACCGACGGAGCTCGAAGCGGAAGAGACGGCCGTGTCACTTCACGAGCAACTGGCCGTTGCGCGGGAGATCACCAGTGCCGACGCTGCGCTGGCGACACTGTTCGAAATCTGGGGCATTGATCTCGCCGCTACGTCACTGCCGGCATGCGAGTACGCCCTGACGCTGGGTTACAGTTGCCTGAGCGACCGCAGTTCGTGGAGCGGCTTGCGGCGCCTGAACCGGCCGGCCGTCCTGGAGCTGGTCGACCGGGACGGCGACGCGCACTTCGTCGTATTGCGCGCCATCAACGGCGGCAATGCCGAGCTGTCGCTCGGCGGTGTCAGCGTCAGCCACCCGTCCGCTACCGTCGCGGACATGTGGTTTGGCGATTACCAGTTACTCTGGCAGCCGCCGAACGGCGCGGCCGTGTCGCTGTTTCCCGGCCTGCAGACACGTAACGTCCTGTGGCTGCGCGAAAGCCTGGCGGCCATTGGCCCGCAATACCGTGCCGAGCCGCTGGACTCCGATATCTATGACGAACAACTTGAAGCCCGGGTACGCGAATTCCAGCGCGATCAACGTCTTGACGTGGACGGCGTCGCCGGCAAACAGACCCAGATCATCATCAACTCCCTGATTGAGTCAGACAACACACCGCGCCTGACAAGCCCACAACTGGCGCAGGAGTAAAGCATGTCCTTCATTCTCGATGCTTTGAAAAAGTCGGAAACCGAACGCCAGCAGCAAAGTACTGCCGAATTCTCCAGCGTTCCGGCGAGCTCCGGCGAACCCAATCCGGCGCGCTGGCTGTGGCTGCTTGGCATCCTGCTGCTCATCAACTTTGCCGTGCTGATCGGTATCTTTCTGAAGCCCGGTTCTCCCGACAAGGTTGCCGATACCGCCACCGCGCCGGCTCAGGCGGCCGCTGTCGATAGAAATTTCGAGGAACAGGTAGCGATGGCTGTCGACAACCGTGCACAGCAGGCGCCGGTTGTCCCGGCGCAACCGACAGCGACAAAACCCGTCGCCGCAACACCGGAGCCGGCCAGGTCGACCGGCAGCAACCGGGTCGCGGTGGCCGAAATTCCGACCATCGATGAGCTGCAGCTGGAAGGAACGCTGCAAATTGCCCAGCTCCATCTCGACATTCACGTCTTCAGCGAAGATCCTGCCGAGCGCTTCGTCTTTATCAACATGAACAAGCATCGCGAGGGCTCCACCACACCGGAGGGTCCGGTGGTACGTGAAATTCGCAATGACGGCGTCGTCCTGGAATACCAGGGCCGGCTGTTCCTGTTGCCGCGCGAGTAAGGGCATCGCGCGCTTGACTGTTTCCTACCTCGACGGCGAGACGTTCAGCCAGGCCCTGCGCTCCGGCATTCACAGCGTTATCGCCGACCAGTCGTTCCTGAATCGCATCAATGTTTACCCGGTTGCCGACGGCGATACCGGGACCAACCTGAGCCTGTCACTGGGCGCGGCGCTCGGTGTGCTGCAGTCGCCCGGGGAAAAGCATCTCGGCACGATGCTCGCTGCGACGGCGGATGCCCTGCTCGACGGCGCGCGCGGTAACTCCGGCGCCATCATGGCGCAATTCTTCCAGGGCATTAGCGATTCCGCCGGTGAGTTGACCCGTTTTACAACCGCGACTTTCAGCAAGGCTGTACGCAAGGGCAGCGACTATGCACATGACGCGTTGTCCAACCCGCAACAGGGCACGATCCTGTCTGTGATCGCGGAACTGGCGACCAGCCTCGAGCATCACTCCAGGGGCGCCCGTGCCGGCGGCTTTGGCGAACTGGTCGCTGCCGCGGTGCCCCGGCTGGAAACTGCTCTCGCCCGCACGACCGGACAACTCGATGCGCTGCGCAAGGCAGGCGTCGTCGATGCCGGGGCCAAGGGTTTCGTCGATTTCGTCAAGGGTTTCAACGCGTTCCTGCAGCGCGGCGAAATTGTGCCGTTGCCGGATATTGCCGAACTCCCGGACATCGAGGAATCGCAATTTGCAGCAGCCGCAGGCGACGACTATGCCTATCGATACTGCACGGAATGTATCGTCACTGGCACCTCGATCGACCGACGTAAGCTGCGCGAGGCACTTGCCGTACTCGGTGATTCGCTCGTACTCGCGGGGTCCAAACGCAAGGCCAAAATTCACATTCACGTAAACGAACCGCAGGACGTGTTCGAAATCGGCCGCGAATATGGCGACGTGAGCGGTGAGAAGGCGGACGACCTCCAGCGCCAGCAAAGCAGCCGCAGCGGTAGCAAACGCAAGTTTGCGGTAATCACCGATTCCGCTGCCGACATCGCGGACGATGACATGGAGCGGCTCGATATTCACATGGTCCCCTGCCGCATCCAGTTTGGCGAGCGCGGGTTCCTCGACAAGGTCAGCATCAGCACCGGCGAGTTTTATGCCCGGCTCGAAAGCGATTCAGAACACCCGACAACTTCACAGCCGGCACCAGGCGATTTTCGGCGACAGTACCAATATCTTGCGAGTCACTTTGCCGATGTCGTTTCCGTCAACCTGACCAGCGCGGCAAGCGGCACGTACGAGGCGGCTCGTTCGGCAGCGAAACGCGTCGATGCGGCGGGCAACCTGCATGTCATCGATTCGCTGAACGCCTCCCTCGGCGAAGGTTTGCTGGCGGTGTTCGCCGCCGAGTGCGCGGCAGCCGGCCTGTCGGCTGAAACCGCACTCGACGGTCTCCGCCAGCTGATCCCGCAAACTCACACCTACGCTGTACTCGGAAACCTCGACTACGCCGTCCGCGGTGGACGTATCCCGGGCTGGGTCCGGTTGCTGGCTACCGGGCTGCGCATGACGCCGATCGTGCACAGAACGCCGCAAGGCGAGATCAAGTTGAAGACCTGCCTTGTCGGCCGGCAGAACATCCCGGCGCGATTCGCTCGCTACGTTGCCAGGCAGTTGCGTGGTGAAAAGGACCTGGTCGTGGCAATCGGCCACGCCGTCAATCCCGATGCGCTGGCCACGGTCAGAGCGACGCTCGAAGCGTCATTGCCGCGGCTGATGAAACTGACCGAAGCGGAACTCGGCACCGCGCTCGGTGTTCACGGCGGACCCGGCACACTGATGATCTCGGCGCAGCCGTACGTCAATCCGGTGGATCTCGCCGAATAATCAGCTCGGGCCCTTCGTTGCGTGCGTTGTTCACGCGCCGGTCGACCGGCCATGCCTGCAATTCCGGAGGGTTCGCCGTGACATCGTCGAGCAGCGACTTGTCGCCGGCCAGCCAGCGATCGGCCGTACCGGATTGCAGGATAATCGGCATACGATGATGCAGCCCGCTCATGAACTCGTTGGCTGCCGTTGTGATCAGCGTGGCACTCTCCAGCGACGTCGCAGAATCCTTGGCGGTCCAGGTCTCCCACAGGCCTGCGAATGCAAACGGCTCACCGCTTGCGAGCGAGATGAAATACGGCACCTTGACGTCCCCGCCCCGGCGCCACTCGTAAAACCCGTCGGCCAGCACGAGGCAGCGTCGGTGCCGGTAAGCCGCCCGGAAAGACGGTTTTTCGGCCACCGTTTCCGCGCGCGCATTGATCATGCGATTGCCGATCGCCGGGTCTTTCGCCCAGAACGGCACCAGCCCCCACTTGAACATCGATAGCTCCCTGCCGCCGTCTTCACTGTTGCGGATGCCGGCAATGTATTGGCTCGGCGCGATGTTGTAGCGTGCCTCGACAGGCACCGGCGCATCGGCCCCGAACAGGGCGGCCGTCGCTTCGGTCGGAGAATAGAACGCGAAGCGGCCACACATGACTATTCGCGAATGCCGACGCCGCGGCGCATCAGTGACAGGCAAATGACGAACAGCAGCACACAGAAGAACAACAGGATGGCATAAGCCGTACCCAGCTCGATATCCGAGGTGCCGAGAATGCCGTAGCGAAACGCATTCACCATGTACAGGATCGGGTTGGCCAGGGACAGTGTCTGCCACGGTTCCGGCAACAGCGAGATCGAGTAGAATACGCCGCCAAGATAAGTGAGCGGTGTCAATACAAAGGTCGGGATTATCGAGATATCGTCAAACTTTTTTGCAAAAACCGCGTTGATGAACCCCGCCAGCGCAAACACGACCGAAGACAGCAGCACAACAGAAATGGTAATGAAGGGATGCTGCACATCGAGGTCGGTGAAGAACAACGCAATTACCGTTACCAGCGCACCGACGAGCACACCGCGCAATACACCACCGGCAACGTGACCCAGCACGATCGTGGCACTCGACATCGGCGATACCAGCATTTCTTCGATGTGCCGGCCGAACTTGGCACCGAAAAAAGAGGACACGACATTGCCGTAAGAGTTGGTGATGACCGACATCATGATCAAACCGGGAGCGATGTACTGCATGTAATCGAAGCCATCCATCGGGCCAATGCGCCGGCCGATCAGGTTGCCGAAAATGATGAAGTACAGGGTCATCGTAATAGCCGGCGGCACAATGGTCTGCACCCAGATACGCAGGACCCGAACGACTTCCTTGCGCACTATGGTCCGCAGTGCCACGAGGTTGAGCTCAAGGTTCATCGTGCGGCCCCCGCGCCTTCTGCATCCTTGTTCTCGACCAGCCGCAGGAACAGTTCTTCGAGACGATTCGCCTTGTTGCGCAAGCTGTCTACCCGTATGCCCTTCGCGTCCAACTGACTGAACAACTCGTTGAGGTCGTGTTCCGGCCCCTTGTCCACTTCCAGTTCCGTATCGCTGCGCAACCGCGTCTCGAATCCTTTCAAAACGGGCGCCGCAGCGACCGGCTCTGCCAGGCTCAGCACGAATACTTCCCGCTGCAGTTTTCGCAGTACCGTATTCATCGGCGCATCTTCGATGATATTGCCGTCGTCGATAATCGCGACATGCCGGCACAGCGACTCCGCTTCTTCCAGGTAGTGCGTCGTCAGGATGATTGTCGTACCGGCCTCGTTGATCTGCTGCAGGAACTCCCACATCGAGCGCCGGATCTCGATATCGACGCCCGCCGTTGGCTCATCAAGAATCAATAGTCGCGGCTCATGGACCAGCGCCCGCGCGATCATCAGGCGCCGTTTCATGCCGCCGGACAGGCTGCGAGCCTGGTCTTTGCGGCGATCCCAGAGCCGTAACGCCCGCAGGTATTTTTCGCAACGCTCGAGCGCCAGGCCGCGATGCAGACCGTAATAACCAGCCTGGTTCATGACAATGTTCTGCACGCTTTCCCAGAGATTCAGGTTGACCTCCTGCGGAACCAGGCCCAGGCAGGACTTGGCGGCGGCGAAATCGGTATCGATATCGTGACCGAAAATCTCGACATTGCCGGCGGTCTTGTTCACCAGCGAACTGATTATGCCGATGGCAGTCGTCTTGCCTGCACCGTTAGGCCCCAGAAGCGCATAAAAGTCACCGGCCTCGACGGCGAAATTGATACCTTTCAGTGCAACGTTGCCGTTTGCGTAGGTTTTTTGCAGGTCTTTGATTGAGAGCGCGTGCATGAGGCGGCGTATTGTAACCACGATGCTGCGCCGCCGTCACACGCCTTGTCGATGGCGTTACTCGCAGTCCTTGCCCGGCTGACGCAACACTTTCGAGGGCACCGACGTATAACATGCAGCGGTCCGAAACTGCTGTCCCGGCGCCAGCTTCGCGGCACCCAGAACCGTTTGCAGCGCACAGAGGTGGGCAGCGCGTCGAATTTCTGCGACGCCGGTGACACCGGCGCCCAGCAGCCTGTGCCAGAAAACGCTGTCCTCCGCCAGTCGTGGGCGTACGTCACGATGGTCCTCGACAACCCGTTCGAGGACATGCAGCAACGGTTGTGCGGCCAACTGCTCGCACCAGCCAGGTGTACCGCCGGAGATGACGCGCGCGGCATACGGATTTCGGCGTGCCAGTTGCCACAGGAAACCGGCGGCTGCCGTCGCGATTCGACTCAGTGGGTCGGCGCTGTCGACGGTCGGCGCGAACAGGTCGCGAATGGGACCGGTTCGGGATCCGCGCGACCAGTAGCCTTCGTCTGACTCGTTCAGGCTGAGCAGCAGGAATGGCACACCACCGAGTCGCTGCACCTGCAACGCGCTTAACGCCTGCACGGCAGGCTGCAGTCCGGTCGGCAGGCTGGCACGCAGGCGCTCGCCCTCGCTGCTGCCGAGCAGCACCAGGAAAGCACGGTTGATCGCGCGGACATCGTTGAGATCGCAATGGTCGGGCCCGGTAAATTCCATATCTGCCTCGCTTTTTCGGGTCTTTTTGGCGGGATCCATCAGTTTCTATATGTTGTCTGATTAGACCATTTATGGATAGTATAGGATCTTAATTTACTATATATGGTCTTTTTCTAGCACAAAAGGTTGAAAATGCGCCTGACCGATGACCGCTACGCCGCCGAACGCAGCCAGTTCGAACTGGCTCTGAGAATGATTGGCCACGAAGCGCGCACCCGCACCATCCGGGAATGCACGGCGCTGTCTGACGACCGTATTCGCAAGCTGTATTCAACCTATTTTCTCGGCCCCGGTGGCAGCAGGGTCCGGCGCCGCCGTGGCAAATCCCCGCGCCAGGTTGGCCGCTTCGTCAAGAATCCGGAGAACCAGCTGCAGGCGACAATGCTGGTGACGCTGTTTTGCAGCGGCTTGCTGGTGCGCATCGGCGACGACAGCAAGGTGCATCCCTGTTGGCCGCGGCCGAATGTCGAGTTTGGCCATCGCCTTTGCCGGGCTTTTGAAACCTACCTCGTTCTGCACGACGAACCGACGTTGAGTTTCGAGTGGACCTGGAACCTGCTGTTCAGTATTTCCTACAACGATGAGTTGTACCTGGCGCAGTGCAGGAGTTGCAGCGCCCGCTACGTGCAGGACGCCTACGCCCTGGACCACAAGACCTGCCCCACCTGCGAGATCGTCGCGCAGCGCCGCCGCCGGCCCGGCGCGCGTTTGTTCGCTGGCACCTGACCACCGAGGAAGCGTAGACTTCCCGAGGCTCGGGAGTTGAGATGGAAAATCACAATGTATTCGCCGGCGCCTTTGTCGATCGGATCGGCGAGCGCCGCAAGGATCCGGATTGGCTTGCGGAGGCGGTCCGGAGCGACACCAGCTGTTTTGTGCCCGTCTGGGGCGACCAGTGTCTTGTCGGCGGCGACCCGCTGCAGGCAGTACTGTTGTCTCGCCGGCAGGTCGATGCCGTTGTCAACGACGACGACCTGATTTTCCTCGGCCTGTTTCGCGATCGCCCGGCGTTCGCATTGCCGATGAGTGCGTCGACAAAAATGCCGTTCCCCGAACTCGGGGAGTTCCACGACCTGCGCTACCTGGGTACCGTCCTGCCAGCGGACGAGGCCAACCTGGTCGCGCACGCGCGCGCACTCGTTCTCTGGCACGCATCGCAGGTATTTTGCGGTGTCTGCGGATCGTCGGCACGGCCCGAGGCTGCCGGCAATTCACGCGTCTGCCTGAACGATGACTGTCGCCGCGAAATTTTTCCGCGTGTCGATCCCGCGATCATCGTACTGGTCGCGGACGGCGAACGCTGCCTGCTCGGTCGGCAGGCCAGCTGGCCGGAAGGCCGCTATTCGTCGATTGCCGGGTTTGTCGAGCCGGGCGAGAGCCTGGAAGACGCGGTCCGCCGTGAAGTATTCGAGGAAACCAATATCCACATCGGCGACGTGCGCTATCACAGTTCTCAACCGTGGCCGTTTCCTTCGTCGTTGATGCTCGGTTTTTTTGCCAACGCGGAATCCCGGGATATCCAACTGAACGACGGCGAACTGGAAGACGCCAAGTGGTTCACGCGCAAGGAGCTGCGGTCCGGGTTTCCCAAGCTGCCATTTCGAATCTCAATTGCACGGCGGCTCGTCGACGACTGGCTCGCATCAGGGACCGACTGAGATGTGCCTGATCCTGGTCGCATTCAAGGTTGATAGCAGCCTGCCGCTGGTCGTAGCCGCGAACCGGGACGAATTCCATGCCCGGCCAGCGCAAAAAGCGGACTGGTGGCCGGACGATCCCGACCTGCTTGGCGGCCGCGACCTGCAGGCGGGCGGCACCTGGCTGGCCGTGCATCGCCGTGGAAGGTTTGCGGCCGTCACCAATTATCGTGATGCGGACTCCCCTTCGCGCGGCAAGCAGTCGCGCGGACGCCTCGTGACCGGTTTCCTGCAAGGTCACATGGCGCCCACCGAATATGTCGACTCGCTCGACGGCGATCGCTACGCCGGGTTCAACCTGCTTGTCTATGACGGCAACTCGCTCGCTTATTTCTCCAATCGCAGCAGCGAGCACGGCGAACTCACACCGGGCATTTATGGCCTCGGCAACGCGACGCTGGACACGCCATGGGAAAAAGTCGAGCGTGGCAAAGCCGGGTTAGGCGCGTTGCTGGCCGACGGCAAGGTCAATGAAACGACTTTGTTGCGGTTGCTTGCGGACCGAAAAAAAGGGCCCGTCGACGAGGTGCGGGCGGACCGCCTGCCATTCGCCACGGCGCATGCAATTACGGCACCGTTTATCGTGTTGCCCGAGTACGGTACGCGCTGCTCATCCGTCGTGCTGCAGGATGACGCCGACAAGTGGTCGATGCTCGAACGCCGCTTTGCTGCCAGCGGCGAGCGCAGCGGCGAGTCGCGCTACTCATTCCGGGCTGTAGACAGACAATAACCAGGCGCGAATATCGCGAATCTCCTCCGCGCAGACCGAATGCGCCATCGGATAGTCGTGCCACTCGACGTTATAGCCGCCGGCCAGCAGAAAGTCGGCCGAGTCCCTGCCCAGCGCCATTGGCAACACCGGGTCCAGGGTGCCGTGTGCCATGAAAATGGGCAGGTCACTGGCGACGGCCTCATCGGCGAATGCCTCGTGCAACGGCAGGTAGGTTGACAGCGCGAGAATACCCGCCAGTTGTTGCTGTGCCCGCAACCCGGCGTGCAGGGCAATGGCGCCACCTTGCGAAAAACCGGCGACAACGATTTTCCCGGGCGGGATGCCACGCTCCTGTTCGCGCACAATCCATTGCTCGAGCAGCGCTGCGCTGGCACGGATGCCTGCTTCATCCGCCGGCCCGTTACGATCGAGGGAAAAGATGTCATACCAGGCCCGCATGGCCATGCCACCATTCAGCGTGACCGGTCGCACCGGTGCGTGCGGGAAAACGAATCGCAGCCGCAGCGACGGCGGCAATTGCAACTCCGGCACAATCGGTTCGAAATCATGGCCGTCGGCACCGAGTCCGTGCAACCAGATGATGCTCCCCTGTGGCGCGCCGGCGCCGCTTTCGATCTCTACAAACCCGGACTCTGACATGTACTGACCCATTGTTGATGCAGCGGCGCAGTGTAGCGCAAAAAAACCTTGACCTACTATGTGCATTTTGATAGTTATATGCGCATATTTATGCAGTTTTTCATCGCCGATGCCGAACCCCGTCCAGGACCAGACCCAACGCCGCGCGCTGCTGCGCGAGCTGCTGTTGCACGGCCCCGCCCGCACGCAGAAAATGCTGGTGGATGCGCTGGCCGCGCAGGGCATGCAAGCGACGCAGTCCAGCGTCAGCCGCGACCTGCGAGAACTCGGCGCTATCAAGACCAGTGACGGTTATGAGCTGCCGCAGGCGGGCGGGCACGCCGACGAGATACTTTCGGTAGCCGAGTTCCTGCGCGACGTGACGCCGGCGGGTGCCAACCTGACGGTAATCAAGACTGCCATCGGCGCCGCCCAGCGCGTGGCACTGGCGCTCGATCGCAGCGCCTGGCCGGAAGTCGTTGGCAACATCGGTGGCGACGATACGGTATTCGTCGCAACGGACTCTGCCGCAGCACAGAAAATATTCATCTCGAAAATCAACCGCGCCCGCGCCTGAGCGCCGGCAGCCTATTCCCGAGCCATTGACCATGTCCGATAATCAATCCCCAATCATTCTTGCTTTCTCCGGCGGTCTCGATACGTCGTTCTGCGTGCCCTGGCTGAAGGAAACCTATGGTCGCGACGTGATCACGGCGACCATCGACACCGGTGGCATCGACGCGGCTGCGGCGGCCGCGCTGCACGATCGCGCGATTGCTCTCGGTGCAATAGAACACATCATCGTCGACTGCCGGCAGCTTTTCTTCGATTCTGTGATCCGGCACCTGATTGCCGGCAACGTCCTGCGCGGCCAGGCCTACCCGCTGTGTGTCGGCGCCGAACGCGGTGTACAGGCAGCCCAGCTTGCGCAGCTGGCAATGGATCGCGGCGCAACCACGGTCGCGCATGGCTGCACGGCTGCAGGCAATGACCAGGTCCGGTTCGAGGTAGCCCTGCGGACGCTGAACCCCGGGCTCGAGGTGCTGGCGCCGGTGCGCGACAACAGCTGGGTTCGTGAGGACCAGCTGCGTTATCTCGAGGATCGCGGCATGCCGTTGCCCCTGCAGGGATCTGCGTATTCGATCAACCGCGGCCTGTGGGGTATCACCATCGGCGGCCAGGAGACTCTGACTTCAGGGGACACGATTCCGGAGTCCGCCTGGGTACTGTCTGCCAATGCATTTTCCGATCCACAGCCGGCATCCCGGCACCGGCTGGAATTCGCCGCGGGAGTACCTGTTGCGCTTGACGGGGAATCCCTGTCACCGGTCGCGTTGATCGAGAAGCTCGAGCAACTTGCAGGCGCGTACGGCATTGGCCGCGGCATTCACCTCGGCGATACCGTGCTCGGCACCAAGGGTCGGGTCGCGTTCGAAGCGCCTGCGGCCATCACACTGATTACAGCACATCGCGAGCTGGAAAAACTGGTCCTGAGTGCGGCGCAGGCACGGGTCAAGGATGCGCTGGCCGCGAGTTACGGTGACTTCGTTCACGAGGGCAAGCAGCTCGATCGTGTCTGTGCCGACATCGAAGCCTTCCTGCAGTCGACCCAGCGGCGCGTCACCGGGTCGGTGAAGTTTGCATTGCGTCCGGGCAACCTGTTCATCGAAGGCGTCGACTCTCCATATTCACTGCTCGCCGCAACCCGGGGCGTATACGGCGAAGCCGCCGGTGAGTGGTCTGCTGCAGACGCGCTCGGCTACTCACGCATCCTGGCGCTGACCGGGTCGCTGCAGACACGGGCAGGCCAGGCATGAAAAGCGTCATCGTTGACAAGATTGCTTCCGTGGCACAACACAGCAAACTCGGCCACGAACTGCGCCTGTCCGCCGATATTCCCTGCGAGGAAGGTGTGCTGGTTGCGGTGCGGGTACTCAATAACAAGGCCCGTTACAACAAGCTGGAGCTGACATCCGGCCGTATGGCAACCGTCAACCAGGGTGACATCGTCGTCGGTGCCCTGGGCCACCGCAAGGCCCTGCGCGGCTATTCCGGCTACCTGCCGAAAACGCTCGCCCCGGGTGACACGATCCAGTTGCTGAACATCGGCGGTGTACTCGGAATCTGCGACTCCGCGAACCCGGATGTGGGCCCGCCGTTCGACTGCGAAGTCCTGGGCACGGTTCTGAGCTTTCCGTTTCTCGGCGAACGCATCGGCGTGCCGGCACGCGCCGGTGCCAGCGAGCTGGATCTCAACTGCAAGCTGAACACGGGCGGCGTGCCGGTGGTTGCGCTGGCCGGCACCTGCATGGATTCCGGCAAAACCGCTGCTTCCTGCGCCATCGTCGGCCGCCTGCGACATCTCGGTTTGCGGGTGGCTGCCTGCAAGGCAACCGGCGTATCACTGCGCCGCGACATTCTCGCCATGGAAGACGCCGGCGCCAGCGAAACGATGATTTTTTCCGATCTCGGCGTGGTAACCACGACGGCGGCCAACGGTCCGGCGCTTACACGCGCACTGCTGACAACGCTGGCATTACGGCAACCCGATGTCATCGTACTCGAGCTCGGTGATGGCCTGCTCGGGGCCTACGGCGTGGAGGCCATTCTCAGCGACAGCACTATCCGCGACGCCCTGACGGCGGTCGTGCTGTGTGCCAACGACCCGGTATCGGCCTGGGGCGGCGCCCGCATCCTGCGCGAGCAATTCGGTATCGAGCCGGCCGTCGTTACCGGCCCGGCAACTGACAACACCGTTGGCGTCAACCAGATCGTCGAGAGAATGTCGCTGCAGGCGATCAACGCGTTGTCCAACGGCGTCGCGCTCGGCGACTTCATTGCCGCCATACTGAAAGACAGGAAAGCCGCATGAGCCAGTCGATCAATGCCGTCGTCCTCGGCGCCACCGGCTATGTCGGGGGTGAGCTGCTGCGGCTGCTGGCCGGGCACCCGCAGATTGAACTTGCAGCGGCAGTGTCGGCCAGCAGCAAGGGTGAACCGATAGGCAGCAAGTTTCCTCACCTCGCGGACGCATACAGCGGTGTCGATTTCTGTGGCTACGAGGACTGGCCCGCAACGCTGGGCAGCAGCCGGAAACTGGCGCTGTTCTCGGCGGCACCACATGGTGCATCGGCAGAAATCATCGCGACCGCACTCGCGCAGGCGGAAGCAGAGCGGCTCGAGGTGCACGTCGTCGACTCGTCTGCGGATTTTCGCTATGCCGGGCAGGCAGCGTTCGAGGCGATCTACAGCATTGCTCACGGTGCGCCCGAACTACTGCCGGACTTCAGCTGCACGTTGCCGGAATTTCAGCCTGCAATCGCAACGGCACACGTTGGCCACCCGGGCTGCTTTGCCACTGCGATTGCGCTTGCGGCGGTCCCGCTGATGCAGTCCGGCATGGCCAGGCCCGAACTGTTCGTTGCCGCGACAACCGGCAGTACCGGTTCCGGGCGCAGCCCGCAACCCGGAACACACCACCCGGAGCGGCACAGCAACCAGTATGCCTACAAACCGCTGACGCACCGGCACGCACCTGAAATCGCGGCGATGTGCAAGGCTGCCAGCGGCGCCGATTGCCAGGTGAACTTCGTCCCGCACTCCGGTGCATTTGCCCGCGGCATCTACGCGACGTTGCAGGCGAAGACCAGTGGCCAGGCCAGCCTGCAGGCGCTGCGCCAGTACTATGACGATTTCTACGCCGATGCCCCATTCGTGAAAATTGTGGACGGCACGCCGAAACTGAAGAACGTCGTGGCCAGCAACTACTGTCATATCGGGATTGCCTGCGAAGACAACACTGTCGTCGTGACAAGCGCACTCGACAATCTCGTCAAGGGTGCAGCTGGCGGCGCCGTGCAATGGATGAACCGGCTCTGGCAACTGCCGGAAACCAGCGGGCTGCTGGCTGCGTCGCCGGGGTGGACCTGATGCCGGCGACGACAGACCCGAGGGCGCGCGAGGCCGCAACCACGCTGCCTGTCTACGGGCAGTTGCCGTTCGTGCCCGACAGCGGTCACGGCTGCGACATCGTTACGGCCGATGGCAGGCGCATTCTCGACCTGTACGGCGGTCATGCGGTTGCCGCACTCGGCTACGGCCACCCGCGGCTGGTCAAGGCTGTCAGCGAACAGGCAGAAGCGCTGATGTTTCAGAGCAATGCCGTCGCACTCGACGTACGCGCCCGGGCAGCGGAGAAGCTGGTTGCTGTCGCGCCGCAGGACATCAGCAGGGTCTTTTTCGTCAACTCCGGCGCGGAAGCAAACGAGAACGCACTGCGCGCAGCTTGTGTTGCCACCGGCCGGACGAAAGTCGTTGCCATCGAGCACGGTTTCCACGGCCGGACGGCTGCGGCTGCCGCCGTGACCTGGAACTCGGCCAGGTGGTACGGATTTGCACGCACACCGTTCGACGTGGAATTCATTACGCGGGACGACTGCAGCGATGCCATGGCCAGGATTGATGCCGACGTTGCCGCCGTCATACTGGAGCCTGTGCAGGGTGTCGCCGGTGCCTATGACCTGGCGAAAGAGTTCGTACAGACCATACGGCAAAGGACCGCGCAGGTTGGCGCGTTGCTGATTGCCGACGAGGTACAAAGTGGCATTGGACGCTGCGGGCAGTATTTCGCGATCGACGACATCGGAGTCACGCCGGACATCATCACGTCGGCCAAGGCGCTCGGCGGCGGCGTACCCTGCGGCGCCATGTTGTGCTCTGAAGCGGTCGCAAAGCACTTCGGTCCCGGGTCACTGGGTACGACCTTCGGTGGCGGCCCGCTGGCCGCGAGTGCCATCGTTGCCGTGCTGGATGCGATCGAGAGTGAGGGTCTGCTGGCCAACGTGCGCGCACGCGAACAACAACTTCGCGACGAATGTATTGTCGGCCCGGTGCAACGTGTACAGGGTAAAGGCCTGCTACTCGGCCTGGTATGCAACCAGCCCGCGACCGGCGTCAGGGACGCCCTGTTGCAACAGGACATCCTGACCGGGACCAGCGCGGACCCGTCGGTGTTGCGCATCCTGGCACCGCTCACGCTTGAGGGACACCATGTAACCCGCCTGGCCCGGGCACTGGAAAACATCGGCGCAGCAACAGCTGACAGCGCCGCTAACTAGAGAGAAAGAGAGAGATCAATGCAAGCATTTAACGACCTGGCGGATTTCAGCAACGAGGAGATCGCTGCACTACTTGAACTGGCGAATCGACTGGACCGGCACCCGGAACCAACCGCGTTGCGTGGCAAGGTCCTGTCGCTCCTGTTTCTCAGCCCTTCGTTGCGTACGCTGGCGTCATTCCAGGCCGCTATGACGCGCCTCGGCGGCGGCTCGTTCGTGATCTCGCCCGACATGTCGATTCACGGGCTCGAGTCGCGTCCCGGCATCGTCATGGACGGCGCCGCGGCAGAACATATTCGTGAAGCCGTGCCGGTTATCGCGTCCTACGGTGACGCAATCGGCATTCGCGCCTTCGCGGAACGCAAGAACCTGGCCACGGATCTTGCCGAGACCGAGTTCAATGCGCTGACGGACCTGATCGACACGCCTTATATCAACATGGAATCGGCAATGAACCACCCCTGCCAGAACCTGGCGGACTGGAAAACGCTGGATGATTTCGACGTGCCGGCCAACGGCGGCAAGTTTGTACTGAGCTGGGCCTACCATCCGCGCGCGCTACCGCTCGCGGTGCCGTCGTCAACCCTGTACATGGCCGCCCGCCGCGGCATGGATGTGACGGTACTGCGACCCGAGGGCTTCGCCCTGCCCGACTCCATCATGGACAAGGCGCGGACGGCGGCCGCAGCAAATGGGGGCTCGGTCACCGAGTCCGAGGACCGCGAAGAGGCGATGCAGGGCGCGCAGATCATCTACGCCAAGTCCTGGTCGTCGACATCGGCGTACGGTGACCGGATCGCCGAGCAGGAAATGCGCAAGGGGCTCGAGCACTGGTGCGTCGACGAAGACTGGTTCGCCAGCGCGGCGACCGACTGCCGCTTCATGCACTGCCTGCCGGTGCGGCGCGGCGTCGTGGTCAGCGAGGCAATCCTCGACGGACCGCGCAGTATCGTGATTCACGAGGCGCGCAATCGCATGCTTGCGCAGATGGCGGTGCTGCACCAGATGCTGGGAACCGGCCAATGACCAGCAACAAGGATCGCGCGATCGTCGTCTCGGCGCTGAAACATGCGGCACCGTACATACGCCTGTTCAAGGGCAAGGTCTTCGTCCTGAAAGTCGGCGGCGAAGTGTTTGCCGACCCGGTAGCCACGCACGCGCTGATGGAACAGGTCGGCATCCTGCACCAGGTCGGCATCCGGGTCGTGCTGATTCACGGTGGCGGCCCGCAGTCGACCGAGCTCGCCGCGGCGCTGGGCCTGGAGACCACCTTTATCGAGGGTCGCAGGGTCACCGACGGCGATTCACTGACCGTCGCGACGATGGTACTGAATGGCCAGATCAACACGCGCATCCTCGCTACCTGCCGCGACCTGCAGATTCCCGCCGTCGGCATCAGCGGTCTCGACGCCGGGCTGATCGAAGCACACCGCCGCCCGCCGGTCGAAAGGGACGGTGAAGCGCCCGTCGACTATGGCTTCGTCGGCGACATCGAAGCGGTCAATGCAGAAATCCTGAAAAAACAACTCGACAATGGCCTGATGCCCGTCGTCAGCCCGCTGTCCTGCGATGCGACCGGCACGGTCCTGAACATCAACGCCGACACGGTTGCCGCCGCGATCGCCGCCGAACTGCAGGCGGAAAAACTGATTCTTGCCACCGGGGCCCCGGGCATCCTGGAAGATGTCGGCGACCCGCTGTCACTGATCAGCTACATCGACCGCGCGGCCTTGAAGCAACTCAAGGCCGACGGCAAGCTCGCCGACGGCATGTTGCCGAAGGCAGCGGCAATCGACGCGGCCATCAGCAACGGTGTGAGCCGCGTGCATATCATCTCCTACAAGTTCCCGGACAGCCTGCTGCTCGAGGTCTTCACGAACGAAGGAACCGGCACACTGGTTGTCGACGATATCGCCGCGCTGACGACCGCCGAACAGGGCAGCTCCAAATGAGCCGTTTGTGGGACAAGGGCTTGCCGCTCGACCAGCGCGTACTGCGCTATACGGCTGGCGAAGATCATCAACTCGACGCCAGGCTGGTCGAATACGACGTCCGGGCGTCGATTGCACATGCCGAAATGCTCGCGGCGACCGGCCTGCTGTCGAAGGCCGACAGCGAGGCAATATGCGCCGGCCTTCGACAGCTTGACCAGTCGTTTGCCGCGGGCGAGTGGCAAATCAGCCTCGAGGACGAGGACGTGCATACGGCACTCGAGAATCGCCTCGTCGAGGCAATTGGCGAGGCCGGTGGCCGCCTGCACCTGGGACGGTCGCGCAATGACCAGGTATTGACGGCGTTGCGGTTATACCTGCGCGATGCAGTACTCGATATTGAGACGCGTGTCGGCAAGCTGCGCACGTCAGTCGCGGACCTGGACAAGCGCCAGGGTGACGTGCCATTGCCGGGCTATACGCACATGCAGCACGCGATGCCGTCGTCAGTCGGCCTCTGGTGCGCCGGCTTCGACGAAGCTTTCGCCGACGCCGCTGCAGGCCTGCGCGCCGCCCTGCGACGCATTAACAAGAATCCGCTCGGCAGTGCGGCGGGCTATGGCACACCCGGGCTGCCGCTGGACCGGGAACTGACGACCACGAAACTCGGCTTCGACTCGGTGCAGGAGCCGGTCACTGCAGCGCAGTTGTCGCGCGGCAAAGCGGAGGCATCGTTGCTTTTCGAGCTGACGCTGCTGGCGCAGGACCTCGGCCGGATGGCTGCTGACCTGCTGCTTTTCTATACACAGGAGTTCGCCTACATCGAACTGGCTGCCGACATCACGACCGGCTCGTCGATCATGCCGCAAAAACGCAACCCCGATGTGCTCGAATTGATACGCGCCACGTCCGCAACGGTGCAGGCCTGCATGGACGAAACGCTGCAGATCACCAGCAAGCTCCCGTCGGGCTACCAGCGCGACCTGCAGCGTCTGAAAGCGCCGCTGTTTCGCGGCATCGATCTCGTTGTAGAAAGCGTCGACATCATGGCGCATCTCCTCGACGGCATGCAGTTCGTCGCCGGGAATATCGTACTGGACCCGGGCATACATGCCGCCGAGGAGGCGAACCGGCTGGTCGTCGAGGAAGGCCTGCCGTTTCGCGAGGCTTATCGCCGGGTTGCGGCGCGCTTCAGCGAATAACGCCTAGCTCTCGGAACACCAGACAATCGTCTCGTTGCCGCGGTCTTCACGGCGCGAGCGACTGCACTTCGCAGGCCGGCCACCGCTACCCGGGCCAGCGCCGGTGCCGCCGTTTCGTGACGGCCCGGAGCGTCCGTAGGACCCGGGACCACTGCTGCCCTTGTTGCCGGGGACCGGCCGCTTCGTGCCTCTGCCTTCGATGGCGCCTTCCGCGTAGTCATGCATGACGCTGAACAACTCCTTGCCAATGGCGTAGTTCGTCGTCGTGGTCGTTCCGCTCGGCGTCGTGACAGTTACGCGGTACATGCCCGTCGGGACCGCATTTTTGACTTCGGCGGTGATCGCAATCGCAACGCTGGCAAATCCCGGGTCCGGGGACAGTTTGCCGTACATCGTGTAGGTGGCCGTGAACAGGTACAGGCTGGCAGCAATCGAGGCTCGACGGGACGCTGAGTATGGAAAGAACATCTGGTTCAGGAATGAATTGACGTAGCGTTGCGTGTCCAGGTCAGCGTGTCCGCAGCGATGACAGACACCGACACCGGACGTAACGATTTGCGCATTTGCTGTCGGTGACAACAGCGACGTGGACAACAACACGAGGGCGACGGTAGCCAACCGCAGCGCCCTCACCTGACCCACTCCTCGCCAAAGGCTTCCAGCGAATACTGGTTGAGTTCCTGCACGTAGGCAGCGCGCTGTGCAAGGACCGCGGCTTCGAGTTCCGGATCGAGATCGTGTTGTGGCCAGCCTGCGGCTTCCGGAAGCTGCATCTGGCGCGCAATCATCGTCAGTGCTTCGCGCTTGATTGCCGCGGACCGCTCTGCTTCGGCATCGTTCGGCGACCATTTACAGCAACCGTTGATCGCATTCAGGAGCGGCCCGGGTTTTTGTGCGTACGAGGCGGCGCTCAGCATCAGCATCACGTAGGTTTGCTCGTCTTCCTGGTACTTCTCGGCAAGCAGGTAGGCCGCTTCGGGCGACCGCTCGTTGTTCACCTTGTCAACCAGTTCTGCCGTGGTGAGACCGCGCAACGCCCCGATCGCCTGCGGGTCCAGGTAGTAGCGCAGGTCCGGCACGGCGGCCAGTTGCGAGCGCTGATCGTGCTGGCTGAACCAGCGATTCAGCAGCGTCTCGGCAGCAGCCGGGTCGACGTTGACACCATCCAGCTTCGCGAGGTCCGGTGCCTGCACGAAATCGCAGAGCGCGGCATCGCTCATGCCGGCATAGATTTCCCCGAGTTGCTTCCATTCGACGGTGCCGATGAAATCCTCGCAGTCGTTGGCCGAAACGGCGAACCGCTCGGGGCCGTCGTTCGTGTCGTCGACGCTGCGTCCGGCCGGCACTCGTGGTGTGTCCGGGGGCAAGGGGTCGGGGAGGTGGTACCAGGCCAGGAGGCCGATACAAAAAACAGCGGCTAGCAGGGTGTATTTCATGATTATCGCTCCATTTATGAGCCAATAAGCCCATATTTAGTGTTACTTGGCAGGAAAATTCCGTTTTCCTGTGCATCAACGGACGCAGACGCGAGCCGCTGAATGCCCGATTCTGCTATAGCGACTCAGGCAGGTGGTCGTGTAAATTGCGGCCAAACCTCTATAATTGCCAAAACCCCGAAGAGTCGATCCTGATGAAAAATCCACTGCGTTTACCGGCGGCATTGCTGCTGTCGATGTTCCTCATTGGCTGCGGCCAGACCGGTCCGCTGTACGTTTCGGGCAATCCGAGCACGGTGCAGCCTGCAACGAGCCAGTCGGCCAGTGACGAAGAAGACGAGCGGGACGGCGAATCTTCCAGCGAAGAGTAGTTCCGGCCGATGGCGAGTGCTGACCTGGTCCTGATCGATGGCTCGTCCTACCTGTACCGGGCATACCACGCGTTACCCAACCTGACCAACTCGCAGGGCGAGGCAACCGGTGCGCTGCACGGCGTGCTGAACATGGTGAACAAGCTGGTACGCGAACAACAGGCTGCGCACATCGCGGTCGTGTTTGACGCGCCGGGCAAAACCTTTCGCGACGAGATGTTTGCCGAATACAAGGCGAATCGCCCACCGATGCCCGACGACCTGCGTTCCCAGGTCGAACCCATACTCGATGTCGTCAGGGCAATGGGCCTGCCACTGCTGCAGGTCGAGGGCGTCGAGGCGGACGACGTCATTGGCACATTGTGCCGGCAGGCAGCGGCGGCGGGCATGAATGTCCTAGTGTCGACTGGCGACAAGGACATGGCGCAACTCGTCAACGACAGGGTGACGCTCGTCAACACGATGAACGACAGCGTCATGGACCGTGACGCCGTCAAGAAAAAATTCGACGTGTTCCCGGAACAGATCGTCGACTACCTTGCTCTCGTGGGCGACTCGTCCGACAACATTCCCGGCGTGCCCAGGGTCGGCGCCAAGACGGCGGCAAAATGGCTTAACCTGTACGAATCCGCTGACGGCATTGTCGCGAACGCGAACGACATCGGCGGCAAGGTTGGCGAAAGCCTGCGCGACAACATCGACATGCTGAAACTGTCGAAACAGCTGGCGACGATTAAAGTTGATGTCGACTTGCCGATCGCGATCGAAGAGCTGCAGCCCGGCACTGTCGACCACGCCAGCCTCAGGAAAATTTACGGCCATTTCGAGTTGCGCACGCTGCTGCGCCAGCTCGACGAACAAGTCGAAGCCAGTGCTGCGCCAGGCGCCGACGCCGCCGAAACGGCCGATACCGCGCAAGGCGACTACGAAACCGTGCTCGACTGGTCGGCCTTCGATCGCTGGATGGAAAAAATTCTTGCCGCCGGGCTGGTCGCGCTCGATACGGAAACCACCAGCCTCGACTACATGTCGGCCGAGGTGGTTGGCCTGTCACTCGCGGTCACGCCGGGCGAAGCGGCGTATATTCCGCTCGCGCACGACTACCCGGGTGCGCCGGACCAGCTGCCACGCGCCGAAGTGCTGGAAAAGATGCGCCCGTTTCTCGAGGACCCCGAAGCTTACAAGGTCGGCCATCACCTGAAGTACGATGCACACGTGCTCGCACGCCACGGCATACGGCTGGCCGGAATGCGGTACGACTCCATGCTCGAGTCGTATGTGCTCAACAGCGTCGCGACCCGCCACGACATGGACTCGGTCTGTCGCCTGTACCTCGGCCGGGACACGATTCACTACGAAGATGTAGCGGGTAAAGGCGCAAAGCAACTCACGTTCAACCAGGTTGATATTGAAACCGCAGCGCCGTATGCAGCGGAAGATGCGGACATCACCTTGCAGCTGCACGCGACACTGGCGGAACGCCTGGCCGAAATTGAATCCCTGCAACAGGTCTACAGCGAGATTGAACAACCGCTGGTACCGGTCCTTTTGCGAATCGAGGAAACCGGCGTCCTGCTCGACCGCGACATGCTCGCCCGGCAAAGTACCGAGCTGGCCAGGAAGATGCAGGAGCTTGAAGAGCAGGCCCATGCATTGGCGGGCGGACCGTTCAACCTGGGTTCGCCGAAGCAATTGCAGCAAATCCTGTTCGAACAGCTGGAACTGCCGGTGATCCGCAAGACACCCAAGGGCCAGCCCTCGACGGCTGAAGATGTCCTCGTCGAGCTCGCCATTGACTATGACCTGCCGCGCGTCATCATCGACTACCGCAGTGTCAGCAAACTGAAGAGCACCTACACCGACAAGTTGCCGCTGCAGATTTCGCCAAGTACCGGCCGCGTGCACACGTCGTATCACCAGGCAGTTGCGGCGACCGGCCGGTTGTCGTCAACCGACCCGAACCTGCAGAACATCCCGATACGCACACCGGAAGGACGGCGAATTCGCCAGGCGTTTGTCGCACCGAAAGGTTCGCTGCTGCTCGCAGCGGACTACTCGCAGATCGAGCTGCGCATCATGGCGCACCTGTCCGCTGACGAGGGCCTGATGAGCGCGTTTGCGGCCGACCAGGACGTACACCAGGCGACGGCCGCGGAGGTGTTCGAGACGGCCCTGGACGACGTCAGCGCCGAGCAGCGTCGCTCGGCGAAAGCCATCAATTTTGGCCTGATGTACGGCATGTCGGCGTTCGGCCTGGCAAAACAGCTCGGGATTTCCCGCGGCCAGGCGCAGGAATACGTTGACCTGTATTTCGATCGCTACCCGGGCGTCAAGGCTTACATGGACAACATTCGCCAGACGGCCAGGGAGCAGGGTTTCGTCGAAACGGTCTTCGGCCGCCGCCTGTACCTGCCCGAGATCAACGCAAAGAATGTCAACCGCCGGCAGTATGCGGAGCGAACCGCGATCAATGCGCCAATGCAGGGTACGGCGGCCGATATCATCAAGCGTGCAATGATCGATGTGCAGGCCTGGCTTGACGAATCGCAGGCCGACGGACGGATGATCATGCAGGTGCACGATGAACTGGTGTTCGAGGTGGCCGCCACGGCCGTCGATGCGTTTGAAAACCGCGTGATCGAGATCATGGCCGCCGCCGCAGAGCTCTCAGTGCCGTTGCGCGTCGCGGCCGGGCGCGGGGCCAACTGGGACGAAGCTCACTAGAATCTCAATAAAATCCGCAGTTTATGTGCTGGCCGGAACTTCAGACTGAGTCCAGACTCTAATCCTGTGAGTGCAAAACGTCACTCGTCTGCTTACCTCCCTAAGCAGACGTGCAGCTGGTGACCCCAAGCCAGTTGCTCCTGACTTTTCCCCGGTCACGTGCTGTGTTCCGGGGATTTTTTTTCCGCGCCCGCTGTCGCCAGCAAGGATGCAAGCTTCTGCCGGGCCTCGTCCTCACCACTTCGCGTCAGCGCCGAAAATGGCTGCACTGTGGCCCGGCTGCCGACGGCCTTCCGGACTTCGAGAACGGCCGTCGCAACCTGTCCCCTTTTCAGCTTGTCGGCCTTGGTCAGCAATATATGAATCGGCAGCTCCACCGACTCGGCAAACTGCATCATGGCCTCGTCGTAGTCCGTCAGCCGGCGACGTATGTCCACGATCAGGAACAGGCCGCGCAGCGATCGCCGGGTTTCGAAATAGCCGGACAATAACTCGCCCCAGTGTTGCCGCATCCTGTCGGAGACCCTGGCGAAGCCGTAGCCAGGCAGGTCGACCAGGCGCCGGCCCGGTTCCAGGCCGAAAAAATTGACCAGCTGGGTGCGTCCCGGCGTCTTGCTGGTACGGGCAAACTGCCGCCGGTTAACAATAATATTGATGGCGCTGGACTTGCCGGCATTGGACCGGCCAGCCACGGCGACTTCGACCCCGTCGTCGGACGGGAACTGCTCCGGGGCATTTGCACTCTTGATGAATTTCGCGTTCGGATACAACGACATGGGCGTATCGTCAAAAAATTACGTGTATAATTCCGCTTCACAGTCTGACGACTTCAGGGCCACGCAGCAAGGCATTGGGGTGCTTTGCACAATGTCGGCGACTTGTCATATGCGACGACGGATGGCTTGGAATTCAAACCTTGGATTTTTACAACATGAAGAAGAGTTTTGTTCGTTTGTTCGTGCTCAGCGCACTCGTTTCGCTGCAAGTGAATGCAGCCAGTCTCGTCGATGGCGACGCGGCCGCCGGCAAGGAAAAGTCGGCGACCTGTAGCGCCTGCCACGGCGCGCAAGGCAACAGCGCCAACCCGCTGTGGCCGAATATTGCGGGACAGAACGCCAAGTACATCGTGGCACAACTGAAAGCCTTCCAACCGGGAGAAGACGGTGCTGCTGCCCTGCGCAGCGATCCGTTGATGACGAGCATGGCCCTGCCGCTGTCCGACGAGGACATTCGCGACCTGGCAGTGTATTTCGAAGGCCTGCCGGCTGCGGTCAACTCAGTCGCAGACGAAAAATCGATCGACCGGGCTGAAGCGCTGTATCGCGGCGGCAACGAAGAGGAAAAAGCCGCCGCCTGCCTCGCCTGCCACGGCCCGTCCGGCCGCGGCAACCCGGCTGCAACTTATCCGGCCCTGAATGGTCAACATTCGGCATACATCGCGAAACAACTGCGCGACTATGCTGCGAATTCTCGCAAGTCCGACGGCAAGACGCGCATCATGCGTGACATCGCCGTACGTCTCAGCGAGGAAGACATCAACGCAATCGCTTCTTACGTACAAGGCTTGAAATAAATGAAAAACCTGATTTTGCTGGCCGCAGCGATGCTGCTCGTGGCCTGTGGCAGTGATGACCCCGCACCCGCCGAAGAGTCCCGCGAGCCGGTTGCCCAAAGCGCGGAACCGGCGGCAGAGCCTGCTGCCGAAGAAGCGGTTGAGGAGACCGCTGAAGACGAAGTCCTGGAAGTGGTCGAGGAATCGGCAGCCGAGGCTGACCCGGAAGAGGACGTCATCCTGCTGGCACAGGCCGATACGACAGCGGCACCGGCGGACTGGAAGTACAAGGAGAACCAGCATTTCGTCAGGCTGGTACCGACACAGCCGACGGTTGGTGGAGCAGACAAGATCGAGGTTGCCGAGTTTTTCTGGTACGGCTGTCCGCACTGCTACACCTTCGAGCCGTACATCAACGAGTGGGCGGCCAACAAGCCGGCCAATGTGCGTTTTGTCCGCGTTCCGGCGATGTGGAATCGCGGGCTCGAATTGCATGCGCAACTCTTCTACACCGAGGAAGTCCTCGTGGCGAACGGCGTCATCAAGGACCCGGCGGCATTTCGTGAGGCCGTCTTCGTTGAATACCACCGGCGCGGCAACCGACTCGGCAGCAAGGATGCGATCCAGACACTCTTTGCCCGCTTCGACGTCAGCGCCGAAGATTTCGAGCGTACCTGGGCCTCGTTCGAGGTCAACCAGAAAATGCGCGTAGCGGCCGACCTCGCGCGACGTTATGGCATAGCCAGCGTCCCGATGGTCGTTGTCAACGGCAAGTACCGCACCAGCGGCAACGAAGCCGGTACGCTGGAAGACCTGCTGGGTGTAATCGACGAACTGGTGGCACGCGAAAGCGTACGTTAACCATTGTCCTCCGCCACAACGCGGAACACGCCGTCAGCCGACCGACGCCAGTACAGCCGCTTCGTCGTCACGACCGAGCGGCCGGCTTCGGTTACTTGCTGGCGAAAGCGGCTCAGATAGAGGTCCTCGTCTTCCGGGTCAGCCAGTAGCAGCACGTCGGCAATCGTGTAGTCATCCAGCAGCCGGCTGCCATCGGCGTGCAGGCGGTAGGCAGACCATTCGTCACGATCCATGCCCCGGTAAACGAAATCATCGGCGTAGAGTGCAAGATACCGGCTCCAGTCCCCTTCGCGAAAGCTGCTGACCCATTCATCGAGCGCCGCGGCAAGACCGTTGCCCGCGGCGGCCAGCACCTCTGCATCGGCCAGTTGCAATCGGCGAGTGACGATCACCGGCGTCTGCAACGGCACCAGGAATGGTTTGAGTGACAACAGCTGGTCGTTCGGCAAAGCAATGCAGCCGTCGGTATCGCGTGCGGGCCGTTCGCCACCGCCGGGGGTCACGCCGTGTATCCAGATGCCGTATCCCGTGCGCTCGTTGATCGAGTCCCAGGCATTCGGATAGTCCAGCGGGAAAGCGACCGGACCGTATTTTTCGTGCAGGTTGCTCGTGTCGAGTTCTTCCAGCACGAAGTAAATGCCAAGCGGTGTACGCCGGTCGCCCGTTTGCCGCTTGTCGACGCCGTTCTGGCCGATGGACATGCGGCGCTGGTCGGCCGGCTGCAGCATATTGTTGCGAACTTCGTAGCGATGCAGTGTTGCCGTATCGGTCTCGGCGATCAGCAGCGTCTGCACCGTGTCGGGAAGCTGCAGGACATAAGCAGGCACGGCGGCAGCCGCAGCCGGCTGCCCGACCCAAAGCACCAGCATAATCAAGCATCTGCGCAACATGCGGCGATAATACAGCTGCCCAACCGGCATCTCCATGATATGTTCTCAGGCAACTGACTGACATCCGGCGGTGACCATTGTGACCAGATACTTTCTAGCAGCCAGCACCGTGCTCGCGGTAATCCTGACCAGCAGCCCGCTGCAGGCACAGTCTGAAAACGCGGCCTTCGAAAAGCTGGCTCAGCGATACCTCGACGAACTTCCCATGTTCTCGCCAGTGAATGCGACCCAGGTCGGCGACCACAGCGCTGACGACAAACTCGACGAGGTCGACGCCGCTGCGCGGGAACGAAACCTCGCCAGCTACGAGAAGTACCGGATCGCACTCGGAGCCATCGACCGCGAGCAATTGAGTCGCGCCAACCAGGTCGACGCGGAGTTGCTGGAGAACGACCTGGATGCCAACATCTGGAGCATTCAGACCCTGCAGGAGTGGGCCTGGAACCCGCTGGTCTATATCAATGTTGCCGGCAGCTCCGTCTATTCACTGGTCGCCCGGGATTTCGCCCCGCTGGAGGACCGGCTCGGCAATGCCGCCGCCAGGCTGGAGCAGATTCCCCGGTTTCTGCAACAAGCCCGCAAAGCACTGCAGCCCGAACGGGTGCCGAAGATTCATGCGGAAACCGCCATCCAGCAGAATCCCGGCCTGGTATCGATCATTGAGAACATGATCATGCCGGATATCGACAGCCTGACGCCGCAAACACGGCGGCGCCTGCTTGCCGCGATTGAAACGGCGAAAGACGCGATTGGCGAACACCAAACCTGGCTCGAGGAAGAGCTGCTGCCGAAAGCCGCCGGCGAATTCCGCATCGGCGCCGAGTTGTACGACCAGAAGCTGGCGTTCGCCCTGGACTCACCCCTGGGCCGGCGCGAAATCAAGGCGCGCGCGGAGCGGGAATACGAAACCGTGCGCAACCAGATGTACGAGGTTGCGAAAGAAGTCTACCTGCGGACTCATCCTTACACGGCCTTCCCGGATTCCCCCGACGAGGCTTACAAACAGGTCATCATTCGCGCCGCGCTCGAACAGGCCTACCGGGAACTGCCGCCACGAGACGGCATTGTCGAGGTCGCGAAGCAGCAGTTGCAGCAGGCCACTGATTTTGTCGTCGAAAACAACATCGTGACGATGCCGGAAGACCCGCTCGAGATCATTATCATGCCGGAGTTCCAGCGCGGCGTCGCGGTTGCCTACCTCGATCCGCCCGGCCCGCTGGACCAGGGCCAGCCGGCGTTTTACGCGGTTGCGCCCCTGCCGGAAAACTGGACCGATGAACAGGTCGAATCGTTCCTGCGCGAGTACAACATTTACTCGATCC
Organism: Gammaproteobacteria bacterium; assembly: GCA_030429005.1. GTDB lineage: Bacteria > Pseudomonadota > Gammaproteobacteria > Steroidobacterales > Woeseiaceae > UBA1847. Next base: position 128,124 of record JAUIDP010000001.1, read on the forward strand.
AGGACCTGACGATCCACGAGGGTGTGCCCGGACACTACCTGCAACTGGCACTGAGCAACCGTTACCCGTCAACACTGCGTGCAGTGCTGTGGTCGGGGCCGTTTGTCGAAGGATGGGCAGTCTACGCGGAGCGTGTCATGATCGACGCCGGCTACCTCGACAACGACCCGCTGATGCGGCTGATCAACCTGAAGTGGTACCTCCGGGCCGTAACGAATGCCATCATCGACTCGGCGATTCATGTCGACGGCATGACGCGCGACGAAGCGATGCGACTGATGGTCGAAGGCGGCTTCCAGGAAGAACGCGAGGCGGCCGGCAAGTGGACCCGGGCGCAGCTGACTTCGGCGCAGTTGTCGACCTACTTCGTCGGCTACCAGGAACACGCTGAAATGCGCCAGGCCGTCGAGGCGGCGTGGGAAGGCGAGTTCACGCTGCGCCGCTACCACGACCAGGCACTGAGCTATGGCTCGCCGCCGGTCAAGTATGTACGTGCCTTGATTCTCGATCAGCCAATACCGGACTAGGCCGGCAGCCGCTCAGAAATAGTGCGGCTGAAAATTCAGGTGGATATTGAAGCTGATGCTGTAACGCTTCTCGGTTGACAGGTTCGGGTGCACGAAATGGTAGACAGCCGATGGCCACATCAACAGGGCGCCCGGAACCGGCCGGATCGTGAAATTGGGACTGAACCGCGACCCCGCCGGGTATGTCAGCGCCGTTGACCCGGCGCGCGGATCACGATACGAGATACACGCCGGCGGCAGCTCGGATTGGTACTCCTCGTCCGTTTCGGTGCCGGGTATCTGCACATAGTAGGTGCCGCTCAGGTAGCTCCACGGGTGTGTGTGCGGACCATGATAATCGCCGAAACGATTGATGTTCGACCACGACGCGATCTCCCAGGAGATCGGGTAGTTCATTTTGAATTGCTTGAAATACTCGGTCACCGAGCGATTGATGTGCGACATCAGCCAGTCAACAGCCGGATGGCCGAGGTCACGAAAACGGTTGGTATCGAAGTCTGTCGTGAGATCGGGATTGCTGCGCTCCATGTCATCGATGAGTCCAATCAGCTCCCGATTCGGCTCTTCGTGCTGCGGCAGGCGGCGTTTGACCAGTCCGGTCGGCCACATCTCGTTGATTTCGCCAGTCCATTCGGTTGCCTCTGCAACGCCTTTTTCCTCGTTCGCGCACGGCACAACCTCGAAACCGATACTGAGCTGGGGGCTTCGCGACAGGTTCGGATGACGAAAGTCATTGACCTGCGCCGGCCACAGCAGCAACAGGCCCGGGCGCGGTCGCACGGACAGGGCCTGGTTGCGATACGGGTCGCCCTTGATCGACAACATGTTGAATCCCGGTCGAGGGTCGTACAGCGTCAGGTCACCCGGATGTGTATCGCCCCGCAGTTGCAATGACTCGGTATTGCTCGGTGTTTCGAGATAGAACACGCCGCGCAGGTACGCACCAGGCGCATTTTTGAGCCCTTGCGATGCGCCGTACGGCAACCGGTCGACGCGTCCTCGTAGTTTCCACGTGGGGACCGTTTCAACTTCCAGTCGCTTGAAATACGCACCAACCGCAGCACTGATCTCCTCTCGAAGTCGCGCTACCGCCGGATCGTCCAGCGTGAACAGGTCCGCATCGGGCGAGTTCGTATCGGCGGCGAGTTGCCGCAGTTTTGCGACCAGCGACGCATCAGCCAGCGGCTTGCTCAGGACCGCTGTAGGCCACAAGCCGATGATTTCGTCGTTCCATTGCATTGCCGCTGCCCGGTGCTGTTACTTGTCTGCAGCCGCGTACCTCGACAGTCGATGGAACTGGTTGATCGAAAAAATCTGGGCGTACAGGAGCGGCAGGAGATCCTTGTCGCGCAGCTCGATGAATTTTTCCTCGGGGAGCTCTCTCAGCTTCACGATATCGGTCGTGTATACACCGTCGATGTGAACATTCGTGTCGCCGGCAGCTACCGTCAGGTCACAATCTGTCAGCACCTCGAGTTCCGTCAGCACCTTGATGGCGGCCTTGGTGATCTGGTCCTGCTCGTAGTAATTGCCGACTGACTTGGTGACTGCCTGCAGGAACTCCGTCTCACCGCCGGTTTCGTTGAACAGTGCGTTGCCCTCAGTTTCCGATACGAGCTCATTGTCCGTGTCCAGTCCCAGCACGAGGCGACCCGGGTCCTGGCTGTCATTGACCAGTTTGAACGGCATGTTCTGGATGATGGCCGGCATGTAAAGTCCCTGCCACAGGCCATCATTGACAAACAGGTTCTTGCCCGGTTCGATGCCGAAAATTGCGACCAGCTGCAACTCGTCCGTGCCCTGTTTCTTTGTGAAGACAACCGGGTAGTCGTTGCCGGCGTGCCCACACTCCTGGAACACCAGCGGCAGCATGTGCACGTCCGACAGGAATTCGAAACTGGCGGGCGGCCGAATCCGCAAGTGGTTGTGATCCCGATTATTCAAGATAACGATGGGCATGATACTCTCCGCAAACCACGTGTCGTTCCGCCAGCGCGAATCAACAACGTTTGATTTTTCCAGGTGGGCGCGAATTAGACATCAATCCTATGCGCATTGTCCAGTTTACGGGATCGTGAGAGTCGATATGCAACCAATCAGGAAAATTGTCATTGTCGGTGGCGGTTCGTCGGGCTGGATTTCAGCGGCGATTCTGGCCCACGACTTTCGACGCGAGGTTCTCGATGTCGAGCTGGTCGAGTCAGAGGAGATCGGCACGATCGGCGTTGGTGAATCGACCGTGCCCCCGTTTGTCGAACTCATCCGGAATCTCGGCATCGACCAGCAGGACTTCATTCGCAACGTACACGCCACGTTCAAGCTCGGCATCGAATTTCCGGACTGGCACCGGGTCGGTGAGTCCTACTTTCACCCGTTCGGCTGGATCGGTACGCCCGTTGGTGTGCACGATTTCTACCAGGTCTGGCTGAAAGCCAAGGCGCTGGGACACCCGTCTGAACTGCAGTCTTTCGCGCCCTGCACTGCCATGGCCAGGAAAAAGCGCTTCATGTTGCCCGAGGAGGCACCGCCAAAGACACCGCTTGGCAGTGCCGGCTATGCGCTGCATATCGATGCAAGCCTGGTGGCCCGGTACCTGCGCGGCTATGCCGAGGAGCGCGGCGTACAGCGTACAGAGGGTCGTGTCACCGAGGTGCGGCAAAAGGAAGACGGCAGCATCGCCAGCCTGGTATTGCAAAGCGGCAAGGAGATACACGGCGACTTCTTTATTGATTCCACCGGATTTTTCTCGCTGCTTATCGAGAAGACGCTTGGCATTGAATACGAGGACTGGCTGAAGTACCTGCCCTGTGATCGGGCCGTGGCGGTGCAAACCGAGAACCTCGGCGAACCGGCGCCCTACACAGTTTCGGCCGCGCGGGAGGAAGGCTGGACCTGGCGCATTCCGCTGCAGCACCGGATGGGGAATGGCTACGTCTATTCCAGTGAACACATCAGTGACGACGAAGCGACGGCAAAGCTGCTGAGCTTCGCAAAGGGCAAGACCCTGATCGAGCCGAACATCATTCCGTTCCGCGCTGGCATGCGCAAATCCTTCTGGCACAAGAACTGTGTTTCGGTCGGACTGTCAGCCGGCTTCGTCGAGCCACTCGAGGCAACGGCGTTGCACATCGTGGTTCGCAGCATGCACCACCTGCTGCGCCTGTTCCCGGACCAGTCCTGTGAGCCGGCGCTGATCAACGAATACAACCGCCTGATGCAGCAGGAGTACGAGCGGGTCCGCGACTTCGTCGTCATGCACTACAGCCTGACAGACCGCGACGACACGCCGTTCTGGAAGCATTGCCGGGAGATGGAAATTCCAGCCTCACTGGCCGAGCGTATCGAGCTGTTCAAGGCGCACGGCTCGCTGCGCCAGGGCATCGAGGAACTCTGGGGACCAGTCAGCTGGCAGTCAATATTCGAGGGCATGGGCGTACGCCCACGCAACTACAGCCCGAAGGTCGACAACCTGGACTTCGACCGGGTCGGCGAGATGCTCGGGCAAATGGAGGCGGCCATCAACGGCATGGTCGACCAGTTGCCGAGTCACGATGCCTTCCTGCGCGATCGGTTCGGTGCCATACGCGCCTAGCTGCAGGCAAGGCTGGCGGCGCTGCGCACACCGCTAACAAAACTCACGCATAAAAAAAGGCGGCTCCTTTCGGAGCCGCCTCTCTTTTACTGCCGGATTCGACTTTATTCGAAGTCGAGCCTTGCACCAAGGCGGAAGTAACGACCCATGATGTTCGGGCCGCCCCATGCCGGGTTGAAGGCGTAGAGGTGATAAGCAGCTGAAACGTCCAGTTCCGGCTCGATATCAAACACGTTCATGATATCGGCGAACAGTCGGATGTTGTCGTTCAACTGGTGCTGAACGGTCAGGTCAACGTTCCACTGGTCATCACTCTTACAAGGCGTGTTGGTTCCGTCCACGTAGGTCAGGACCGATGCGCCCAGGTTGTTGAGGCAGTCGCCCTTAACACCACCGAAGTCGATCGAGGCGTTGTCAACACCCTGCGTCATGTACGCAGTCAGTGTTGCCGACGTCTTGTCACTGAAGTCGAAGGTGTTTGCCCAGCTCATGCGCCATTCCGGCGTACCCGAGCAGGACGTGACGTTACAGGGGCTCAACGTTCCGGCGTATTCCAGCTTGTCGCCAGCGTCCGTCGTCAGCGTGTATTCCTCCATGAAGGACGCATCCAGTCGGCTGGTCCAGTATGTCGGTCCAACCTCAATGCCGCTCAGCGTGAAGCTGAAGTCCCAGCCGCTAACCGTTTGCTTGTCCTGGTTCTGGTAAGAAGACTGCAGGAAGCCCAGCAACGGCAGTGCGTTCGGGAAGTTGGCATCCGGCGGTGCCGGCAGGGCGGTAATGCCCGGAACCGTGACAACACCGTTGTTGAGGTAATACTGGTCCTCTGCTTCCGACGTGTCGGTTACACCCGAGATCAGGCCGTCTACCTCGATGTTCCAGTAGTCGACGGTGATTGTCAGGTTGTCGGTTGCGTTCCAGATGATACCTGCGGTGAACGACTCGGACTCTTCCGGATCCAGTTCCGGATCACCGGTCTGGGTCAGGCCGAGCGAGTACTGGCCTTCTGCGTAAGCACTGCCACTACCACCGTGTGCAGCACAGAAGTCTGCGTACTCGATGTTGTTCGTGCAGTCGATGGTCCGCGTAACGTAACCGGTCGTCGGCAAGCCGAACGCTTCGTTGAAGCTCGGAATACGGAAGCCTTCCGAGTAGGACGCGCGGAACGACAGCGAATCAATCGGCGTGACCATGACCGACACCTTCGGCGAGAAGTTGTCCTGGCCCGTCGAGTAGTCATCGTAGCGACCTGAAACGTTCAACTCGAGGAAGTCGGTGAACGGCGCGGAAACTTCGAAGTACGCCGAATCGACATTACGGCTACCTGCCGTACCGACCGAGTTGTAACCGGTGTAACGCTCGTAAGGAGCAGAGTCGTTAGCCGGGTTGGCGCTCGGCGCATCGATGGACTCACGACGGTGAGAAATACCAACAGCTGCCTGCAGCGGACCACCACCCAGTTCGACCAGTTCCCTGCCGACGTTGGCATCAATCATCCACAACCGTGACGGCGAGGTGACAACGCTTTCCGGCATGATGTAGTCCCAGATCTCGTTCGGCGTTGCTTCCGGATCAGCCAGGTTGAACGTACCTTGAGCGAGCACGTCCGCAATGTGCTGCGGGATCATGCCGCCGTTCTGGGTACGCTCGAGGACAACCTCGGAGAACGTGTAGGAGACGTTGTAGTTCCACGCGTCGCCGAATACACCGTTCAGTCCCATCGCCAGGCGCGTCGTACGCGACTCTGCATCGATGAATCGCGTGCGGCTCATCGGCGCACGGAATTCAACCTCTGCGCGCATACCTTGAGCGGCAAACGGGTTGTACGGGTTGAGCTGGCCGTTGGTTGCATCACAACCGGTGTTCAGGCCGTCCATCGTGCCAACACCCGTCGCACAAACATAAACCGGCGCCAACGCGTTGTAGGTTCCTGCGTAGTTCAGGCCCTGCGGCGGTGTCGTTGCACGGTCGAAGTTGATCGGCAGGTAAAGGGTCGACGTATCGGTACGATAGTAGTTCGCCGTCGTGTAGAACTCGGAACCGTTGTCGAACGCTTTCGTGAAGCGCAGCGACAGGCCCATCCGCTCGATTTCCGGCTGCAGTTGCATGTCTTCCCAGTAATCGAACTCACAGGCGATGTCCGGGTTGATACCGTTTTGGCCCGAAGCCGGAACCATGATCTCGTTGTACTGGCGGCAACCTGCGGCAGGGTTCACGAACTCATACTGGCCCGCACCTGCACCGTTGGCGTCAATCGGACGAACATAGGCAACGCCCGGGATATCCGAGAACCAGCCATTCCAGCTACCGTCTTCCGGCGTGATGCTGTTCCAGATGTAGTTCGGCATACAGCTGCCTGACGGTCCGCAAATGCTGGTCCAGTCGGCTGTGCTGAACGGCTTGTCGCGCTCGTTACGTTCCAGCGCTTCCTGGTTCATGTATTCCGCGGCAACGTAGAAGTTGTATCCGTCGCTGCTCAGGTCACCGGTACCCCAGCTGATGTCGATGCGCTGCTCTTCACCACCGCCATCTTGCGAGAATCCGCCTGAACCGTTCAGGTGCAGACCCTGGATCTCTTTCTTCGTGATGACGTTGACCACACCGGCGATTGCGTCTGCGCCGTAGGTCGAAGATGCGCCGTCACGCAGGATTTCAACACGCTCAACGATGGAGTTCGGGATCGTGTTCAGGTCAACGAAGTTACGCTGACCGTCGTCCGCGAGCGGATACGGTGCGAGGCGCAGTCCGTCAGCTACCGACAGCGTCGACTGTACCGTCAGGCCGCGCAGTGCCGGTGCCGTGGCACCCGTGGCGAAGTTGAAGCCCACGTTCCAGTTGTTGGTGATCGTACCGGCGTTGTTCTGCGGCAGGCGCAGCGCGACGTCGGAAATCGTGTTGAGGCCACGCAGCTCCATGTCCTCACTGGTCATGACGCTGATTGGCAGAGCTTCCGTATCACCGCGTTTGAGAATTGTTCCCGTAGTTACAATCTCTTCGATGTATTCGTCGGACTCCGGATCATTTGTCTGCGATTGGGCAATCGCAGGCAGGCTGGTACTGACGGCAGCCGCCCCCAAGGCGGTCACCACAGCACTGCGTATGGAACTAGACTTAGGCGTCTTATAGAGCGCTGACATGTTTCATATCCCCTATGCGTTTATGTAGGTAGATGGCGTAGCAGCGCGACCGCGATCTTGTGCCGCAGGTTCTACTGCTCCCATGTTCTGCCATCGAGGTAGAGCGAGTGTAGATGAAGTTTTTGCCAAAAAAAAGCCCTGATGGCAAAAATCCAACAACATATTCCGCGAACGAATAAGCTTCCGCAAGGGGCTCCAGCCCATTTGTGGCAAAAAAGCAACGTGCCTGGCGGGGCGGATCCGGGCGTCAGTCCTGCGCCGCGGCAGCGAACGCCGGCACGTCCGGGTACGCCTCGAGCACCGGTCCGAGGGCCATTCTCAGGGGCTCCAGCCAGGATTCGAAGTGCCGCCAGTGGTCCAGGCCGGCCCGGTTGATGGGCTGTCGGACCTGCGCGGAGCTTGCCGTTCTTACGGCACGATCGGTCTCGTGGAAGCGCAGGCAGCCTTCCTCGAAGGGCAGTCCACAATAGTCGAGCAGGCTGCGAATCTCGGCCTCGGTATCGTCAATCATGCGCTCGTAGATCACGCGGTGAACCTTGCCGGGCAGGACCGCGTCGAAATGCGCCATGAGCTCGACGTAATCGCGGTAGGTGTGCCCGAGGTCCTCGAGGCCGTAGGCGAACTGCTGGCCGCGGGCGAAGAGTTGCTTGTAGATCGAAAAACACGTCGCCAGCGGGTGGCGGCGGGCATCCACGATCCGGGCATTCGGCAGAATCAGCTGTATCAGCCCGACGTTGGCGAAATTGTTCGGCATCTTGTCAATGAACATCGGCCGGTCCGACTTTCTATAGATTCTCGTCGACGCCAGGTAGCGCTCACCGAGGGCGCGCAGCTCGCCGGCATCGAGGCTCGCTAACACCTCGGGGTACTGGCCTTCGCTTTTGCCGGCATCGCGGTGGTTCAGCTCCCGCACGATTGCCAGCATGTCCGGCAGTTCCATCGTGCCTTCGACAGCAGAATGGCTGGCAAGGATCTGCTCCAACAGGGTTGAACCCGCGCGCGGCAGGCCGACGATGAAAATCGGGTCCTCCGCCATGCATCCATGACCCGCGCGTTCGGCGAAAAAGTCGGCTGTCAGAAGTGCCTTTGAGCGCCTGATCCCGTCGGTCAGCTGGGCGGCATCGTACGGCATGGCTTCACGCCGCAACCGGTTACCCGTCGCGTAGTGATCAAAAGACCCTGCGTAGTCGCCGGCGTCCTCGAGCACCTTGCCGACCGTGAACTCCAGGTGCTGACGGTCCGCGTCGCTCGGCCCGGCACGCTCCAGCTGTTGCTGCAACTGCTCGGATTCCTCGCTCGAGAATTCGTAGGTTTTCAGGTCCGCAAGGCTCCACCACGCTTCGCCGAACTCCGGCCTGAGCGAAATGGCCTTTTTGTAGGCCTCGATCGTCTCTGCCTCCCTGCCGGCAGCCCGCAGCGCATGGCCATAGCTCGCCCAGACAGCCGGTTGTTCCGGTTTCTCAGCCAGCAAGCCCGCGTATATCTCGATGGCACGGCTGTATTCGCCGATGCGGTCAAAAATGACGGCCTGGGCCAGGCGATAGTTCGGATTCTCGGGGTCAGCCGCGAGTGCCCGCTCGATTTCACCCAGCGCTTCGCTGCGCCGCATCTGCTTGTCCAGCACCAGCGCGTAGTCGTGATGCGCAGCGGCGTAGTTCGGCACGAGCTGCAGGAAACGCTGCAGCAGGCGCTCGGCATCGTCGTAGTGCTCCATGCGCATCGCAACCGCTGCCAGCATTTGCATGGCAACGACATCGGTCGGGTCCCGCTGCAACTGCTGGTGCAAGAGTTTGTTGGCTTCGGCGAATCGTTGCTCACGCAGCGCCGCGATTGCCTGCTGCAGCTGCGGGTCGCCGCTCGCCATCTCAATGCGGCGGGCACAGACCTGGTCGGCTTCATCTGCCCGGCCGGCAGCACGCAGTTCGTCGGCGAGTGAGCACCAGGCGCCGGTCATGACCGGCTGCAACTCGACCGCGCGGCGCAATGCCGCAATAGCCTGGTCCCGTCGCCCTGCTGCGGCACAAGCGCGGCCGAGCTCATAATGCGCGGCCGCCCAGTCCGGCTGCGACCGGGTCAGCGGCTCGACGATTTCGATGGCCTGCTGCAGCTGACCATTGAACCGCCGCGCCGCGCCGAGCAGCAACGTCGCACCCGGATGACCGGGCGCACCCAGCAGGATCTGCTCCGCCTTGGCCGCCGCACCGGCGGCGTCCGTGCCAAGCAGGCGTTGGGCTTCAGCGAGCTCATTCTCGATCGAGCCGACCATATGCGGTGTTTCGCTCATAACTGGCGCTTATTCCTTTGCGGTATGAAAGTAGCATGCCTATGGCACTCAACACTGCTGTAAGATGATTCAGTAGTGCAATTGCTGCGCATGCGGGACGTGGAGCATACATGAATGGCAATATAGTACAGGCGTTTTGTCACTATATGCGGGCCAGCAGTACGGAACTTTCGCGCCACTTTCTCATCAGACATAGTGACAGCTTGCGTAATTGCGCGGTTTCGGTAGCTTTCGGGGAGACCGACGATGAGATTTAACCTGCTCATTATTATCATGTTTGCTGCTTCAGCCTGTGCAGCACCAGGCGAAGTACCCGAACTCAACGCAACCAGCGAACACATTCCTGAGGCTACTTCCGACAAGATTGATTCCGACATCGATGTCGCGCAGGAAGTGATGCATGACACGAGTACAGAAGTGCAAGGTACAGAAGTGCAAAGTGTGGCGGTACCCGCTCCCATTACGATCGAAGACATCGAGTCGCCGACGGTTGCGGAAACTCCTGCGGAGTTAATTCCGGGCAGACCAACACCCGAGACCGCGATTGTTTGCGAGCAAACCAGGCGACCAGGCTCTGTCTTGCCAGTTCAGGTATGCCGCGATAAGGTCGATATCGAACTCAGGCGCGCAGCAGACCAGGAATTATTCGACGACATCAAACGCAACACGGCCCTGTTTACGTCTCGCCTGTAGAGAGAAAACCAGGCTGACCCGAGGAGTACGGACCCATCTCGGGACAAAAATGCTGCTGAAATGAGCCGCAGCTGGCTCTGAAAATTGGGAGACTATAAGTGATGGATAAAATTATGCTTGTTCTCGCCACGTTCGCCGTCGCAGGTTGTGCGACACCAGGACTGCAGACAAGCCTGCCTGAGGTAGATCATGGCCCGGCGGTTGGTCAGGACGCCGAAGAACTCCGGGCTTCCGACGTTATGCGGAATGCGGATTTCACGGATGAGCAAACGCCTGTCGGAGAGCATATCGTTGCCCGAAATGATGATGGAATGGACAAGATCACCGGCATCGAAGACATCGAGTCACCGGGCGTAAGCGAAACCCCGGCAGAGCTGATTCCCAATCGACCGCAAGAGGACCCTTCGATAGTTTGCGAAAGAGTCAGGCCAACCGGGTCCATTATTCCGGTCAAGGTCTGCAAACATGTTGGCGACGCCGAACGAAAAGGTGAGTATGACCGGGAAATGTTCGATGACATAAAGAGAGGTTCTGCACTGGGCGGTGCCCGCGCGAACACAAACTCCTCGATCTATTAGAATCACAACCTTGGGCTGTTCCTGACAGCCCCGGACCGTTCTTACTCGTAACGCAGCGCGTCGATCGGGTTCAGGCGTGACGCCTTGACCGCCGGCAACATCCCGAATATCACACCGACTGCGGTGCAGAACAGCAGGCCGATGACGGCCCATTGCATCGGCACGACGGCTTCGAACGTCGGCGACATGCCAAATTTGACAATCATGTTGCCAATACCAAAGCCGAGCGCAACACCGATCACACCGCCAAGATTGCAAAGCACGACGGCCTCCAGCAGGAACTGGCGCAGGATATAGGGCGGTTTCGCGCCGAGCGACTTGCGCACACCGATCTCCTTGGTTCGCTCGGTCACCGACACCAGCATGATGTTCATAATGCCGATACCGGCGACCAGCAGGGCGATAATACCGATAACGAAAGCACCCGCCTTGATGCTGGCGGTCATCTGGTTGAACTCGCGGATTGTGCTTTCGGAGTTGAAGTACTCGAAATTGTCTTCCTCACCACGGCGGACACCGCGGACCCGGCGCAACACCGCGCGCGTTTCCGCGATCGCATCGTCAATCACTTCCGGCGTGCGTGCATGCACCGTGATATTGACGGATCGCTCGAAGCCGTTACGGTCGACACCGCCGTAGGTATTCAGGAACGTGGACACCGGCATCAATACGTAGTGATCGTATTGCGAGCCGAACGCCGACTTCTTCTCATCAAATACGCCGATGACCTCGTACTGGCGGTTGTCCAGCCGAATATCCCGGCCGATCGGGTCGACAAACGGGTAGAGCTGTTGCGCGATCGCGTGGCCGATAACAACGACCTTGCGGCCCGCATGTACGTCCATCGCAGATATGTTTCTGCCCTCGCCAATGAAATGCGTGTTGTTCTGCGGATACTCGGGTGTGCCACCGACAATGGAAATGTTGTCATTGGTTTCTTCACCGCGATATTCGGCTTTGAAGCCGAAGTCCCACATCTCGGAACCAACGATATCGACCGTTTGCACGTGATCGCGAATTGCCTGTGCGTCTTCGAGTGTCATCGGCGGACGACGCATCGCCTTGCGCCGCTCCTCGGGCGTGGAAAACCCGGTCGGCCATTTCTGCACCTGGAAGGTCTGCGCGCCAAGGACACTCATTTCCTTTTCCATCGTTCCCTGGATCACGGAGATGCCGGTCATCACGGCAATAATCGACGCCACACCGAGAACGATACCGACGAGGGTCAGTGACGACCGCAACTTGTTGCTGCGAATAGCCTGCAATGACATCAGTACAGTATCGATTTTCTGCATCGTCCTCTCCGCCTACTCGTAACGTAACGCTTCGATCGGGTCGAGCTTCGCGCCCTTGAACGCGGGCACCAGTCCCGCAAACACACCAACGAGGATCGAAACGATGATGGCAACCACGAAAATGCCCGTGGAAATGCTGGCATCCATCATCCCGGTCGCCGTCAGCATTTTCGCGAGGCCGGCCGACAGGGCCACGCCGACCAGGCCGCCAATCAGGCAGATGGCCGCGGACTCGAACAGGAACTGCATCAGGATGCTGCGCTTCTTCGCGCCGATGGCCTTGCGAATCCCGATTTCGCGGGTACGTTCGGTGACCGACACGAACATGATGTTCATGACACCGATGCCGCCGACGAACAGCGCGATGCTGGTGATCAGCAGGCCAATGCCGATGACTGCACCGACAATGCTGTTAAAAGCGCCGAGCAGCGAGTCCAGCTTGTTGATGGAAAAGTTTTCTTCCTCGGCGGGGCGCAACTTGCGAATCTTGCGCATCTCGCCGATGACTTCGTACTCGAGATCCTCGAGGCTGCTCATGGAGGGCGACTTCACTGCGATATCGACGTCGGTAAAGCGGCGCCCGCCGAAGGCTTTTACAAAAGTCGAGATCGGCACAATCACCTGGCGGTCAAAGTTGGGGCCGCCCAGCGTGTTGCCGCCCTGCTCCTCCAGTACGCCGGCAACACGAAACGTGTAGCGGCCGATATTCATTTCCTTGTTGATCGGGTTGACGGTGCCGAACAGGTCTTCGGCGACCTCCTGGCCGAGGATGACGACATTCTTCTTGTAGCGGACGTCAAACTCCATCAGGAACCGGCCCACCTCGGGCATGCGATTCGTAACGATCGACATCTTTTCGGTCGTGCCGATGACCGTAACGCCTTCCATCGTGTTCGAGCGGTAACGCAGGTCACGGCGAGTGTCCATCGTCGGATTGACGATGGCCCTTCCCTTGAATGCCTCTTCCAGCGCATCGGCTTCGGCCAGGCTCAGGTTGGGCCGATTCCGGTACTCGAAGAAGTCATTCATGATGATCCACGGCATACGCGATACGTACAACACGTCGGCGCCGATGGCCCCCGCCCCCTGCATGAAGGATGATTTCATGCCGTTGAAAGCCGACATTGTCGTCGTCACCGCCAGTATGCCGATGATGATTCCGAGCGTGGTCAGGACACCGCGCGCCTTGTTGGCGACGATTGCCGACCAGGCAATCTTGAACGACTCGCGAATATCCAGGAAGAAGTTCATGCCGCTGCCGCGTCGCGTGTCAGGATGTCACTCTCGAGCTTGCCGTCGCTCAGGCGAATCGTGCGGTGTGCGTGTGCCGCGATATCGTCTTCGTGGGTGACCAGGATGATGGTTTGCCCGGCACTGTGCAGGTCATCGAACATGCCCATGATTTCCGCGCCGGTCTTGCTGTCGAGGTTACCGGTCGGCTCGTCCGCCAGGATGATCGACGGGTTGAAGACCAGTGCGCGGGCGATGGCCACGCGCTGGCGCTGGCCGCCGGAAAGTTCGTTCGGCTTGTGCCGCATCCGGTCGGCGAGGCCGACCTGTTCGATCGCCTCCTCGGTGCGTTTGCGCCGTTCAGCTTTCGGTATACCGCCGTAGATCAACGGCAGCTCGACATTGTGAAATATGTCGGCGCGCGGGATCAGGTTGAAGGTCTGGAACACGAAGCCAATCAGGCGATTGCGAATCTCGGCCAGTTCGCCTTCCGACTTGTCCGCAACCATCTCGCCGTCCAGCGAATAGGTACCACTGGTCGGCACGTCGAGACAACCGATAATGTTCATCAGTGTCGACTTGCCGGAACCCGATGGGCCCATGATGGCGACGTATTCGTTCTTGCCGATATCGAGGGAAACGCCGCTGAGTGCGTGCACGGCTTCGTCGCCCATGAAATAGGTCTTGACGACATCGCGCAGGGAAAGAATGGCGCGTTGTTGATCTACCAGGCTCATATAAGCTCCCCTTGTTGCTTTACCCGGCTCAGGCGTCGTTGCGCTTGGCGTCCTGGTCGTTGTTGACGCTCACCTGCGCGCCGTTCGCGAGATCAGTGGAGATCGCGCGATAGCTGCCTGTAACGACCTCTTCACCTGCGTCTATGCCAGAGACAATCTCGATCATGCTGTCGCTTTGGATACCGGTCTTGACCTGCCGGGCCATGACTTTCCCGCCGGCTTCAACGCAAAACACGATTTCGACGAAACCATCGGCATCGGCTGTAAAGCGCTCTTCGGCGTCGGCGACTTCCTCACCCTCGAGTGTCAGCTGGTCGATCGTCCGCACGGCGACACTCTGGATCGGCACGCCGACAACGTCGGTCTTGGTTTCGGTACTGATGTCGGCGCTGGCCGTCATGCCGGGACGCAGTTTTGCAATCTGGTCGCTGTCGACCGAGATTTTCACCTCGAATTCCGTTTTCTGGGTTTGCTGCTGGCCGTTTTGCGGGTCCATGTTGGCGGTGTTCGAAATTTCGTAGACCGTGCCGGTCAGGATTTCGCCAAACAGCGCATCGACCTTGATGCTGGCCGTCTGCCCGATCTGCACGCCGACGATATCGTTCTCGTCGACATTCACCTGCGCCTCCATCTCGGTCAGGTCGGCAACCACCAGGATGACGTCTTCCTGGAACTGCGAACCGATTGCGATTTCGCCCTGTTCCTTGTTCAGGTCACTGATCGTGCCGACCATCGGTGAATAGATAATCGTCTTGGACAGGTCATCGCGGGCCTGTTTCAACGTAGCCTTCGCCTGCTCGACCTGGTCCAGCGCCGACTGGTAGCGGGCGACCTCAACCTCGTATGCCGCCTCGTCGGTGTCCAGCACGGCCTGCGACTCCAGGTTGCGGGCACGCAGGTCACGAGACCGATCGAAGTCTTTCTCGGCCTTCAGCATGTTCTGCTCAACGAGGCGCGCATTGGACTGGGCCGAGCGCACGTTCGCCTCGGCACTTTCGACGGCGGCTTCGAACCGCTCGCGATCCAGCTCAACGAGCAACTGGCCTGCCTGCACGAATTCACCTTCTTCAACGTGCAGCGCGATGATCTTGGCGCTGACATCTGCGCTGATGCGAACTTCGGTCTTCGGCTGGATACGGCCGGTCGCATTGACCTTCTGCACGATGGTTTCGAGCTTGACCGGTGCGGTTTGCACCTCGAGGAATTCTTCTTTGTCACCGCCCAGGATTACCTTGGCTGCGACCGCGGATGCGGCCAGCACGCCAACCCCAATTAAGATGGTTTTCAGTTTCATTATTAGTCCCGATCGTAAAAGTGCACTGGTGTTCTAGTGCACTATAACACTAAAGACCTTGATTGCAAGGCACGGGTTCCCCAACACCCTAATTAGATGCGTCGACAAGCATTGGTTCTGTCAGCGCGCCAATCATTTTCTTATTTGTCTCCTGTTATCAGATGCGCGAAACACGCAGATGGTTTGCGCATCCGGCACAGATATCCGTAAGCGGTTGATTTTATGAGTTTTCCGTGTAAATTGGCGCGATGCCATCGGCGCACGGAAAACGCTCGATTCGACTCCTGGTACGGGCCCTGATCAGCGGCCTCGGCCTCGCGATCTTCACGTTGCATCTTGCCGGCACGCCACGTTTCGAAATTATTGACCGTATTGAAAATTATCTGTACGACGTCCGGGTGCGCCTGACCATGCCGGGCACGGTGGACGACCGCATCGTCATCATCGACATTGATGAAATCAGCCAGGCCAGGCTGGGCCAGTGGCCCTGGCCGCGGGACACGCTCGCCGCCATCGTCGATCAGCTGTTCGATCACTACGACGTGCGCGTCCTGGGTCTCGACGTACTGTTTGCCGAAGCCGAGGAGCGCTCCGCCGAGCGATTGCTGGCAACGCTTGCAAGCAGCCCGTTTGCGAAGGATCCCGCGTTTGCCCGCGAGCTGGACCGGCACCGCGACGCGCTCGACAGCAATGTCCGTTTCGCCGAATCGATGATTGCGCGCGATGTCGTCACCGGCTTCGTGTTCAAGGATTCGCTCGCCGACGGCGAGCCCGCATCCACCGGCGTGCTGCCGACACCGGTCATTCACGCCAAAGATGTCGCCGGCCTGGACGTACCGTTTGTCGAGGCGCGTGGGTTTGCCGGTAACCTGGACGCATTGCAGGGCAATGCTATCGCCGGCGGGTTTTTCGATTCACCGATCATCGATGCCGATGGTGTATTCCGGCGCGCCCCGCTCGTGCAGCAATATGCCGGCGACCTGTACGCGTCCCTCGGACTGGCCGTCGCCCGGGTCGCGCTGGGCAATCCGGACATCGGCCTGGTCTTTGCCGACCGTGACGATGGCCGCATGCGCGGCCTGGATCTCGAAGCGCTGACGCTCGGCGATCGCCGGATACCGGTCAACGAGCAGGTCGCCGTGTTCATCCCCTGGCGCGGACCGCAGGAAAGCTTCCCGTTTATTTCGGCTGCCGAGGTCCTCGACGGCACTGCGCCCAGGAACAGGCTGCAAGGCAAAATCGCGTTGCTCGGCGCAAGCGCTGCAGGGTTGCTGGACCTTCGTTCAACCCCGGTGGGCCAGCGGTATATCGGCGTTGAAGCGCATGCCAACCTCGTTGCCGGCTTGCTCGATGGCAACATCCGCCAGCAGCCTGCCTGGTCAGATGGCCTGGAGTTCTTGCTGCTATTGCTTGTCGCACTGCTGACCGCCGTGCTGCTGCCGAGGCTGTCTCCGGCCATGGCGCTGGCACTCGTCGTCGCGATGCTCGTCGCAACCCTGGCCGGCAACCTGTGGCTATGGAGCACTCAGCAGCTGGTCGTGCCCGCCGCTGCACTACTCGTCTTCATCGTGCTCATTTCGATGCTGCAGATCACCTATGGTTTTTTCATCGAGCAACGCAACAAGCGACGGCTGTCACAGGTATTCGGACAGTACATCCCGCCCTCGCTGGTGGACGAGATCGATGCCAGCGGCGAAGACATTTCGCTGGAAGGTGAATCGCGCGAGATGTCCGTACTGTTTTCTGACGTGCGCGGCTTCACGTCGATTTCCGAGTCGCTGGACCCGGTCGAGCTGACGCAGATGATGAACGAGTTCCTGACACCGTTTACCGGCGCGATCCAGAACCAGCGCGGCACGATCGACAAGTACATGGGCGATGCGGTCATGGCGTTCTGGGGCGCACCGCTTGCAGATCAGGAGCATGCACATCACGCCGTTCTCGCAGCGTTCGAGATGCTGCAGGCCGTTCGGCAACTCGACGACCGTTTCGAAGCCAGGGGCTGGCCGCAGATCCGGGTCGGTATCGGTATCGCCAGCGGCAGCATGAATGTCGGCAACATGGGTTCCGAGTTTCGCATCGCCTACACGGTAATGGGCGATACCGTAAACCTCGGGGCGCGCCTCGAAAGCCTGACGAAACAATACGGCGTCGACATCATCGTCAGCGACCAGACGGCGAAACTCGCCGACGGGTTCGTATATCGTGAACTCGATCTCGTACGCGTCAAGGGCAAAACTGAGCCTGTCGCGATATTCGAACCGCTCGGACGCCGGGAAGATCTCGGGCAGGACACCGCCGAGATGCTGTCCACGTATGCCGCTGCGCTGTCTGCCTACCGGTCGCAGCAATGGTCAACAGCAATTGGCGCTTTTGAGACATTGCAACAACATTCGGATGACCATCTCTATAAAATGTACCGCGATCGAATTGACAACTTCCGGCGCAGCCCTCCGGGCGACGACTGGGACGGCGTTTTCGACCACTTAAGCAAATAGAGTAGGACGACAGGAATGAAGACCGCAGCAACCTGGGCATGCCGCGTGATTCTGCTGATGTCACTGGTGAGCCTGGCAGCTGCCGGGCCGGCAAACGCGCAGGAAACGATCCGGCTGGCAAGCAGCAGCAACGCCCGTGACCTTTACCTGCAGGCAGAGAATCTCCTGGCAGGCGGCCATGCGCGCAATGCCTACGAACTGCTTCGCTCCTACGAGCCCGACCTGGTCGGCAACCCGTATTTCGACTACCTGCTGGGCGTCGCCGCGCTGGACACCGGCCGGACCGGTGAGGCAATCCTGAGCCTGCAACGCGCAGCGGCCGCGGCACCCGAGTTTGCCGGTGCGAGAATGGAACTGGCCAGGGCGCATTTCGAAGCACGCGAATACGACGCCGCGCGAGCGATCTTTGTCGACCTGCTAGCGGAGAACCCGCCGGACGGGATTCGGCAACTGATCGACTCCTATATCGGTGCCATAGATTCCCGGCTGACTTCGCCGCCACACCGGTTCGCACCGTATGCTGAACTGCTGGCCGGCTACGACAGCAACGCAAACGGCTCGACTGACGATCAGCAATTCATGGGCTTCACACTGAGCCCCGAAAACCAGGCGACCGATTCCGCTTTCATTGAAGCCGCCGCGGGTTTCGACTGGAACTTGCCGCGCAGCGCCACATTCGGCTGGTTTCTGGGCGCACGCGCGAGCTACCGGGACAACCCGGATGCGGCGTTTGTCGATGCCGGCCTCGTCAGTGGCCTGGCCAGCGCCAACTGGCGCAGCGGGGCCTTCTTCGGCAAGTTGGGCGTCAATGCCTACGGCGCGACGCGCGACGGCAAATCGAACGAAACCTACGGTGGCGCCGAGATCCTGCTCGGCCGAAACATCGGCGACCGTTGGGATGTCAGCGCAGGCCTGCGCAGCGGCGCCCTGCGCTACGACGAGTCAATAGAGGTACTGGATGTCAACCGGACGTTGTACTCGCTGGGCACCTCGTTTCAGTTTGCACCGCGCGGTCGAATCGCATTCGAATTTGTCGGCGGCGACGACAACGCGCAGCAAACCGGCTCGCCATACGGCAACTCCAAGGTCGGCGGACGCATTGCACTGCGCACAGCGATCGGTGAGTCGTCATTTTTCCAGGCGACGGCCGGCAGCCTCACAAGCGACTATGACGGGCTGTTTTTCGGCAGCCGCCGCAAAGACCGACAGGACTCGGTGCTGTTACAGCTCGAGATCAACGATGTCTGGACTACCGGGCTGACGCTCGCACCCAGGCTGCGCTATATCGACAACGACTCCGATATTGCGCTGTATAGCTACGACCGAACTGAATTCGGTCTCCTGATTCGATGGGCACCGCAATGAATAAATGCACGCTGACCACTATCCTGCTGGCGATAATGCTGTATGCCGCTAACGCGCAGGCGCAAAATGCCGGCTCGGTCACTTTTGTCAGCGGCGCCGTTACCGCGGAGCGACAACCCGCCGAACCGCTTGCCCGGGGCGACGACGTGTTTGCCAGCGACGCCGTCGTGACCGGTCCGTTCTCGCGAGCGCAGCTCGAGATGATTGACGGCGCAAAGATCGCCATTCGGCCGGACAGTCGCATTGTCATCGATGAATACCGCTACGCAGCAGCGGCACCTGCCGGTTCCCCGGTTGCAACGTCAGGTGACAGCAGCGTCATCAGCCTCGTCAAGGGTGGCCTGCGTTCGGTCACCGGCGCAATTGGCAAGGACGATCCGCAAAATGTCGAAGTGCGCACGGCCGTCGGCGTACTCGGCATTCGCGGCACCGATTTCGCGGTCCTGCTCTGCGGCAACTGCAACCAGGCACCCGGCGTTCCACCGGGTACGACCGTACCGCAGGGCCTGTACATCATGGTCAGCGACGGCATCGTCGTATTTCAGAACGAGGTCGCATCGCTGCAGGTCACCGCAGGCCAGTTTGCGTTCATTCCGCTGACCAGTCGCGTTCCGACCCGACTCGACGTCGCCCCGCCGGTTTTTGTGGACCCTTCAGATTTTCGCTTTGATGCCGGTTCTGATTCCGCCTCGCAACCCAGCGGCTTCGACAGCAAGCTCGGTCTTCGACGTGAAGCCGAACCGGTGGCGCCGCCGCCGGGCTCAAGGACGCCCGGGTCTGACAGTCATGAGGGCCGCAGCCCCGGCGAAGCGCCAGCCCAGCCAATCATCGGAACGGACGAGAACGGCAATCCGATCGACCTGACACCGGGCAGCGCCCAGGATCCCGGCAACCGCTCGATCACATGGTCGACGGGTCCGGCCGGTGCATTCGACGCAACCTTCAGCGGCGTGCTCGACAACTCGGCGACACAGACCCGGGTCGACACCAATGGCAACCTGACGGCGTTCGACAATGTCTACCCGGCAGGTAACGGCACAGACATCGCCAGCTTCGAAATCGGCAGCGCGACCAATGTCGATACCGGCATGAATTCGATGACGGTATTGCGCTGGGGCCGCTGGGCAAATGGCAGCGCCAGCGTGACGCTAAGCGATGGCTCCGGCGTCAACCAGGACCTCGGCAACCAGAGCCTGCACTGGGTCGCCAGCGAGAACCGCATGACAGCGGTGGTGCTGCCGGTCAACGGCATTGCCGACTATTCGCTGCTCGGCGCCACGTCGCCAACGGACAGCCTGGGCAACAGCGGCGTCCTTGGCGACGCGTCGTTCCAGGCAGACTTCACCAACCAGCGGGTTACCAGCACGCTCAACATCAACATTAACGGCTCGAACTGGGCAGCGAACGGTGTCGGCACGCTCGACACGTCGGCCCTGTTCCAGGGCATTTACGACAGTGTATCCATCGACGGCATCGGCGGCGGCAGCGGCGATTTCAGTGGTTTCTTTTCGACGCCGGGAACCACATCGGACCCTGTTTTTCCCGGGGGAGCCGGCTTGACCTACAGCCTGCAGGATAACAACGGCAGCGTCTCGGTTTCCGGCGCCGCGGCCTTCGGCAATCCGTGAAACTGGACCTTGTCATCGTCGGCAGCGGCCCTGCCGGGCTCAGCGCGGCAGCGCACGCCGCAACGATGGGAATATCCTATGTGTTGCTCGAACGGTCTGCCGAACACGCGAACACGATCCAGCGCTACCAGAAAGGCAAGCACGTCATGGCAGAACCCGGTGTCGTGCCATTGCGCAGCGATCTGCCATTTTCAGCAGGGACTCGTGAAGCGGTTCTGTCAGCCTGGCTGGAAGGCCTCGACGGTCTGAATGTCAACATTCGCTATAACGCCGAAGTCGTGTCGATCAGCGGTCAGCGCCCCGAATTCACGTTGCAATTGGCGCATGGCGAACAGTTGACCAGTGAGGCTGTCGTCCTGGCCATCGGCATGCAGGGCAATCCACGCAAACTCGGGGTTGAAGGTGAAGCGTCGCCATTTGTCGACTACACGCTGGACGACCCTGACGAATTCAGCGGCGAGACAATCGTCGTGGTCGGCGCCGGCGATGCCGCTATCGAGAATGCGGTTGCACTGGCACGCAACAACACGGTCATCATTGTCAATCGCCGCGACGAATTTGCCCGTGCGAAAGAAGGCAACTTGGCCCTGATAAACCGTGCAATCGAAGACCAGGCGATTACCTGTTTTTACGACACGACCGTTGCGTCGATCGAGGACGGCAGCGCCATCGTCCTGAACACCGACACCGGACAAACGCGCATCGAGTGCGACCGCATTATCGCGAGACTCGGCGCCATTCCGCCGCGTCGGTTTGTCGAATCCTGCGGTATCGTTTTCCCGGGCGAAGATGCAGCGACCCTGCCGGAACTCAGCGACCAGTACGAATCCAATGTTGCCGGCATGTATGTCATCGGTGCACTCGGCGGCTACCCGCTGATCAAGCAGGCCATGAACCAGGGTTTCGAAGTCGTCGAATTCCTGAGCGGCAATGACATCCAGCCGGCCGATCACGGCATCCTCGAGCAGAAATTCCGCAGCCTGCCATTCGGCCTCGAGGTCAATGAATCCCTGGCCCGGATCCGGGAGCAGGTACCGCTGTTTGCCGACATCAACGGCCTGGTGCTTCGCGAACTGGTGCTTGCCAGCGAAATACTGACGCCCGCTCCCGGTGACGTGATTTTCCAGAAGAACGACTACACGAATACCTTCATGTCGATTGTGCAGGGGGAGGTCGAAGTCGAGGTGGACGACGGCGACGTCATTCGCCTTCGTGAAGGCCAGTTCTTTGGCGAGATGAGCCTGTTGTCCGGTCGACGGCGCTCTGCAACGGTACGCGCCGGCGCCGATTGTGTCATCCTGGAGTCGCCGCGGCGTGACATCGTGCGGCTGATGAATACCTACGAGAACGTCCGCAAGGTCATCGACCAGAACTTCATCGTCCGTTCACTGATTGCAGGCCTGGTGCCGGACGCACCGCTGGCCGATGTCGCCGCAGTCGCTGCAACCGCTGAATTGTTGCACTTCGCCGCGAACGAAGTGCTGTTTAACGAGGGTGACCCGGCGACAGGCCTGCACCTGATCCGCAGTGGCTCGGTATCGGTATCGCGCAACATTGGCGGCCGCGAAGTCGTCACGACCTATGTCGCCGCCGGCAATTACGTGGGCGAAATGGGCCTTCTCGGACAGTCGAACCGCTCTGCGACTGTACGGGCGACAGTCGCGACCGAGTCGATATTCCTCGCTGCGGACGTATTCCAGGAAATGGTTGCATCCCAGTCCGGGCTGCGCGAACGCATGCAGGCGAAGGTCAAAGACCGGCTGAGTGAAAACCTGCGCATGGAAGCCGCCCCGGAGGCCGGCGACCTGATATCGTTCCTGATGCAGCAGGGTCTCGGCGAAGCAACCGACGTGTTGTTGATCGACGAGTCCCTGTGCGTTGGCTGCGACAACTGCGAGAAAGCCTGTGCGGAAACGCACGCCGGTACATCGCGGCTGGACCGCTCCGCCGGTCCGTCCTACGCCCAGGTGCATGTGCCAACATCCTGCCGGCATTGCGAAGACCCGCACTGCATGAAGGACTGTCCACCGGACGCCATCCGCCGGGCACGCAACGGCGAGGTGTACATCCAGGACAGCTGTATCGGCTGCGGCAACTGCGAGCGCAACTGTCCCTACGGCGTCATCCAGATGGCCGGCGAAAAGGAGAAAGCGCCGGGGCTGCTGACCTGGCTGCTGACCGGCAAGGGACCGGCGCCCGGTGAACGACAACCGCTCGATGCCGCCAGCTCGGCAAAGAAAGCCGTGAAATGCGACATGTGCAAGGACCTGTCCGGCGGACCGGCCTGCGTGCGCGCCTGTCCGACCGGCGCCGCGTTACGCATGAGCCCGGACGAATTCGTACACCTGACCAAGCGCGCGAGCTGACATGCACCAGTCAATTCTCGCTTTTCGACACCGGCGCTATCTGTGGATTGCGTTGTTGCTCTCAGCCGCAGCGATCGCGGCGTTCGTTTTCGACGATCCACAGGAACCCGCCAACGGCGGCACACTGCTCGGCTATATCCTCGGCACCGTAGGAGCGCTGCTGATTCTGCTGTTAGCCTGGTTCGGCGTCCGCAAACGGCGCTACCAGTCACGGGCAGGCACGGTCCAGGGATGGCTTTCCGCGCATATCTACCTGGGACTGGCGCTGCCGCTGATCGTACTGTTGCATGCCGGCTTCCAGCTCGGTTTCAACGTCCACTCGCTGGCATTCGTGTTGTTGGTGCTGGTTGTCCTGAGCGGGTTCTATGGTGTCTACGTCTACCTTCGCTATCCCGATCGCATCAGCTCGAACCGCGGCAGCTCATCCCGCCCGGAGCTGCTTCTGCAACTGGAGGAGATCGATGCCAGGAGCAGCCGGATTGCTGCCAAACTACCCGCCGAATTTTCAGCACTCGTACAAAGCGGAATTGCACGTACGCAACTCGGCACGACATTGTGGGCGCGCCTTCGTAACCAGGATAATTCCACCATCGCGTTGCCGAACGAGGACCGCGGCACCGCGGTTTCTAATGCCGGCCAGGAAGCCGCCCTCGACTGGCTCGCGGATGCGCAATCACGCGCCACCGATGCCGACCTGGCCAGTCGCATCGGTGAGCTGTCGGCACTGACACGCAACAAGCGCAAACTCCTTCGCCAGGTCCGCGAAGACCTGCGCCTGCAGGCCACCATGGAATTGTGGCTGTACC
The DNA here is from genome assembly GCA_030429005.1 of Gammaproteobacteria bacterium. Classification (GTDB taxonomy): domain Bacteria; phylum Pseudomonadota; class Gammaproteobacteria; order Steroidobacterales; family Woeseiaceae; genus UBA1847. The sequence continues at coordinate 152,151 of JAUIDP010000001.1, forward strand.
TGCATGTGCCGTTATCGATCGGCCTGCTGGTGGCTCTTGTCATCCACATCGTGACCGTGTTCGTCTACTGGTGACGCGATGCAGATCCTGATTCGCTTTATCACGAAGAACGCTGCCGGCGGAGTCGAACACAATGACCGGCTGGTCGAGTCGTCGTCCATCACGATTGGTCGGGCAACCGACCAGACGCTGCACCTGCGGGACAAGCGCGTCCGCCTGCAACACGCGAAAATCGAACTGCAAAACGGCCAGGCAAGAATCACGACATCCGCACCGTCGAGTGTTGCTATCAATGGGCGATCGCAAACCGAGGCGCTACTACAGGTCGACGATGTCGTCGAGATTGGCTCGAACAAGCTGCGGGTCATCGATCCCGAAGGCGCTGCCGATTTTGCGCTTACCTTTGAACTCAGTGACACCGCCAGCGGCGAACACCTCGTCGGTGACTGGAGCGAGTCGACCAGCGGCATCGGTGGCTGGAGCAAGCGTCGGTTGTCGTGGACAGTGGCGCTGCTGGTACTCGTCGGCGCCGCCATTCTGCCGTCGCTGAAACTGATCAGCCCGTCCGTTCTGCAGGCCGGTCCTATCCACAGCGCGCACGCACCGACAGCGGGCGAGTGCAGCGCTTGCCACGTCAGGGCGTTCGAGCGGGTGCCGGACAGTGCCTGCGTCGAATGCCATACGGTCAGTCGCCATGTCGTCGCAAGCGAACAGGCCGTGCTTGGCACGACCCGCTGTGCAAGCTGCCACCTCGAACACAATGAGCCGCAACAACTCGTCAACCAGCACCAGGGTCTTTGCACGGATTGCCATACGGATGCGACCGACTTCCTGACCGCACACCCGGAGTTCGAGCCGCTGCAGTCGATGCAAAACGAATCGTCAAACCTGCGCTTCGATCACGCGGTGCACCTGGACACCGCCGGCATCGTCACGCCGGACGGCCGGCGCGTGCTGGAATGCGCGGAGTGCCACATCGAGGACCCGGGCGGCGCCCGCATGCAGCCAATTTCGATGGTCGATCACTGCAGCGGCTGCCACACACTGGCCTTCGACCCGGATGACCCGTCACGGGTCGTGCCACACGGTGACCCGGAGGCCGTCGTGCAATCGCTGGTCGAATACTACAGTGCCCGGTTGCTGGGCGCCGATCCGGAAGCTACCGGTCAAAGAGTGCGGCGGCCGGGACAATCGCTGTCACGGGAAGATCGCGACCGCGTTGCCGCGGAAGCACGAGTTCAGGCCCTGGCGGTCGCGGGCGACCTTTTCGAGCGGCGAGCCTGTGCAACCTGCCATGAAGTATCACGCGATGCCGCGAACGAATCCGTGCCCTGGCTGGTTGCTCCTGTCGTACTGACCGATGTGTTCCTGCCACAGGCAAATTTCACCCATGCCGCGCACCGCACCGAGATCAGCAGTTGCGACAACTGCCACGAAGCCAGCGTTTCGACCTCGGCAACCGACCTGTTGATACCGGACCTCGACAGCTGCCGTGAGTGCCATGGCAGCGGCATTGCACGACTCAACGCCGCTCACCAGACACCGAGCACCTGCGTGATGTGCCACGGCTTCCATTTCGACGGCACGGGGTCCTGGCCGTGATCGCCAGGGCGATCGCCGGCTTCCTGGCTTTACTCTTGCTTGCAGCATGCGGCGGAGGCTCGAGGTCGCCGGTCGCCGGCGTTGATCCCGCAACGCCGGACCCGGGTTGCACCGGATCCTGCGCCGATGTCGCAACCAGCCTCACCGTCGCCGATGTCGAACAGGTCATCGCCCGCGCCGTCGCCGAAGCCCAGGCACGCAATGTCAGTGCGACGATTGCCGTTGTCGATCGTGTCGGCAACGTCCTGGGTGTATTCCGCATGGCCGGCGCTTCCCAGTCCGTTACGATCCGGTCGCCGGGCAATCCGGTCGACGGTGGCCTGGAGGGCGTCAATATCGTGCCCGACAGCCTGGCCGCGATTGCCAAGGCGCTGACGGCTGCCTACCTGTCGACCGAGGGCAACGCATTCACGACCCGTACGGCCAGCCAGATCGTGCAGGAGCATTTCAATCCGCAGGACAACCATCAGCCGGCCGGGCCGTTGTTCGGCGTGCAGTTCAGCCAGTTACCCTGCTCGGATATCCTGTCGCGATTCTCAGGCGGCACCGCGGCCACCGGACCGCACCGCTCGCCGCTCGGGCTGGCCGCCGACCCTGGTGGCATGCCGCTGTACAAGGCGGGCACCCCGGTCGGTGGCGTTGGCATTGTCAGCGACGGCCTGTACTCCTTTGATGCCGATATTTCTGATAATGACCTCGACAACGACGAAACAATCGCGCTGGCCGCGAGCAACGGTCTCGCGGCGCCTGCTGAACGACGCGCCAATCGCATCTCGGTGGATGGCCGCCTGCTGCGTTTCAGTGACGCGACCGACAATGACCTGCAAAGCGACCCGGACGCAGCGCCGCCTTTCGCCAGTATCGACAATATCGCCGGCACACTGCTGGCGGTCCCCGGCTACACGACGGCGACGGTCCGCTCCGGACTGCCGTTCGGCCACGCCGCATCGGGCGTTCGGCCGGACACGCTGGACTTTCCCGGGCTCGACGCCTGGGTGCTCGTCGACTCGGCCGATGTCGAGCGCTTTCGGCCGATGGCCGGCACCGACGGCGCAGCGGCGCTGACGGCCGCCGAAGTCCAGGCAATCCTCGCCGAAGCCTTGCAACTGGCGAACGAGTCACGCGCCCAGATCCGTCGGCCCGCCGGCCAGCCGGCACGTGTCAGCATCGCTGTCGTTGATTCGAACGGCGTCGTACTCGGCATCGTGCGCGGACGGGATGCGCCCGTGTTCGGCATTGATGTCTCCCTGCAAAAAGCGCGTACTGCCGCATTCTTCTCGTCAGCGTCGGCGGCGGCGGCATTGAACGGCGCCCCGGCCGCAACCTATCTCGACGGCGGACTCGCGATACTGCGCAAGGAAACGATCGGCCAGTATGTCGCCGCGGCGCAGACCTTCCTCGGCATCCCGACCGCGCTGACAGACGGTGCCGTTGCATTTTCTGACCGCGCCGGCGGCAACCTGTCCCGCCCTTACTTCCCCGATGGCATTACCGGCAACCCGCCCGGTCCGTTCAGCAAGCCGGCCGGTGAGTGGAGCCCGTTCTCGACCGGGCTACAGCTCGACCTCGTCTACAATGCACTGGTGCAACATGTCGGCTTCGTATTGGCCGCTGCGCCGGACGTGCCGCAAAACTGCACCGGCATTGACGGCTTTGACAACGCGTTCGCGGTCGGTGGCGTCATCCCGCAACTGGCCAACGGCACCCAGATATTTCCGGGCAGCGTGCCGATCTACCGCGGCCCGGACCTCGTCGGGGCGATTGGTGTTTCCGGGGACGGTGTCGACCAGGACGACATGATTGCCTTTCTCGGTGTGCACCGCGCCGGCGACGCACTTGGCGGATTCGGCAATGCGCCCAAACAGGTGCGTGCCGATACCCTGACGCCGCAGGGCATACGCCTGCGCTACGTCAATTGCCCGATCACCCCGTTCATCGAAAAAGACGATCAGAATGTTTGCGAAGGAAAATAACTCCTGCCGCATTCTTCTGCTTGCCAGCATGCTGCTGGCACAGCCGGTTGTCGCGGCCGACGAAGGCTGCCGGCAAGGCAGTGACGAACCACGACGGATACGCCCGGGCAAAGCGGTGCCAACCCGCCCGTCCTGCAATACCGAGGGCGTACCGCCCGCCAGCTGGGGAACGACGATGCCGGAGCTCGTGGCCGTCCCCGATCGCTGGCAAATCGTCACGGCGCTCGGCTACCCGGAAAACAAACTGGACCCATACAACGGCAACAATGTTCTGAAGGGCGACCGCCCGGCTTTCGGCGATGACTGGTTCTTTTCGCTGGCCGCGATCTCGGACTCGACCTTCGAAGCTCGCAGTGTACCGACGCCGGTAGCCGCGGCAACGCCGCCGTCACGCGGAGAAATCGACCTGCCTGGCGAACCGGACCAGAATGCATTTACCCAGAACCTGGTTTTCGAGACGGTGCTCTACCAGGGCGATACGGTATTCAAGCCGCCCGACTGGGAGTTTCGTTTCACGCCTGTGTTCAATCTGACCAGCGTGGCGGTTGAGGAAGCTGGCGTGCTCAAGGTCGACACGACCGCGAGCCGCCGCCGAACCGAAGGCTTCGTCGGCATCCAGGCACTGTTTGTTGACAAGCACCTGCGCAATGTCTCCGAACGCTACGACTTCGACAGCATTCGTATCGGCATCCAGCCGATCAATGCGGACTTTCGCGGCTTCCTGTTCATCGACAGCCCGTTCGGTGTGCGCCTGTTCGGCACGCGCGACAACAATCGCTGGCAGTACAATCTCGGCTGGTTCCGGCGCATCGAGAAAGACACCAACAGCGGGCTCAACGACATCACCGAGAACAGCCTCGGCGACGCACTGCGTGACGACGACGTGTTCCTGTTCAACCTGTACCGGCAGGACTTTCCGGTGCTGGGCTTCACATCTCAATTCACACTGGTGCACAACCGTAATTCCGAAGTCGGGGACGAGTTCGTCGATGACAACGGCTTCCTGACGCGCCCCGCGGCAATCGGTATCCAGAAAAACCGCGAATATGACGTCACCTATGTCGGCCTGAACGGTGAAGGCCATATCGGCCGCTGGAACCTGAGTGCTTCGGCATACTACGCCTTCGGCAACGAATCGCCCGGCACCTTCGTCGACCACGACAGTGACATCAGCGCTGCTTTCGGGGCGCTCGAAGTCTCGTATGATTTCGACTGGTTGCGGGTCAAGGCGACCGGCGTTTTCGGCAGCGGTGACAGTGACCCGTTCGACGACCGCTCTACCGGCTTCGACGCCATTTTCGAAAACCCGTTGATCGCCGGCGCCGATTCCAGCTTCTGGATTCGCCAGGCGATTCCGCTGATCGGCGGCGGCCGGGTCACGATCTCGGGGCAGAACGGGATGCTCAACTCCCTGCGACCGAACAAGGGCCAGGGACAATCCAATTTCACCAACCCGGGAGTCGTGATGTTTGGCCTTGGTGCAGATGCCGACCTGACACCGAAACTGCGGGCATCGGTGAATCTCAACCAGCTGTTTTTTGTCGACACGGCCGTCCTCGAAGCGACCCGCAACCAGGACGAAATTCGCCGGCGTATCGGTGTCGACGCATCGCTCGCCTTCATCTATCGTCCGCTCACATCGCAAAACATCATATTTCGCCTGACCGGATCGCTGCTGGTGCCCCAACAGGGCTACAAGGACCTGTTCGGCTCCGACGAAATCCCCTACTCGATCTTTGCCAACCTCGTGCTTGCTTACTGATGAATGCTCTCTGCCGAAAAGGATTGACGCTACTGCTGCTTACTGCCGGCACGACGCTTGCGGCTGAAGGCGAAAAACCGCGGGATATCGCCTACCCGCACTACCCGCCGGCACCAGCCGACCAGTCGCAACAGGCTGCGGAGCAAAAGAGCAGCGGCTGCGTCAGTTGCCATACGGATTCTGACGCGGCCACGATGCACGTCAGCCGGTCCGTCGTACTCGGCTGCACCGACTGTCACGGCGGCGACCCGCAGGTATTCGTGCCGCACGGCGCGCCGTCGGCCACGGCCTATGAGAACGCGCGTGACCGCGCGCATGTGCCGCCGCGTTACCCGGCAAGCTGGCATTATCCTTCCAGCGCTAACCCGGAACGCAGCTATACGCTGCTGAACCGGGAGAGCCGCGAGTTCGTACGCTTTGTAAACCCGTCCGATTATCGTGTCGCGGAGCAGGCCTGCGGTGCCTGTCACCAGCCGATCATCGATGCCAACATTCGCAGCATGATGGCCACCGGCGCCATGCTGTGGGGTGGCGCGGCCTACAACAACGGCATCCTGCCGTACAAGAACTACATACTCGGCGAGAGCTACACGCCGGACGGCGAGCCCGCGAAGATCATCGGCGCACCGATCGACGCGGACATCGCCGCGAAGCACGGCATCCTCCCCGAACTGAATCCGCTCCCCGCGTGGGAGTCCGTCCGGCCCGGCGATGTCTTCCGCGTCTTCGAAGACGGCGGCCGCAATATCCCGAACCTGTTTCCCGAGACCGGCAACCCGAATGTCCTTGGCCAGATTCAGCGGCTCGAGGAACCCGGCCGGCCCGACATCCGTCAGTCGAATCGCGGTCCCGGCACCGGCGCACGCATCTCCGTACCGTTGATCAACATCACCAAGACGCGCCTCAACGACCCGTTCACCTGGTTTCTCGGCACCAATGACCAGCCGGGTGACTACCGCTCATCGGGTTGCGCGTCCTGTCACGTGGTTTACGCCAACGATCGCGATTCGCGGCACTCGGGTCCGTATGCCGCGGCCGGTCACACCGGCACGACCAACAGCAAGGACCCGACGATTGCGAGAGACGAACCCGGGCACCCGCTTGAGCACCGCTTTACGCGCGCGATTCCGACGAGCCAGTGCATGGTATGTCACATGCACCAGCCGAACATGTTCATGAATTCCTATCTCGGCTACACGATGTGGGACTACGAATCCGACGCACCCTTCATGTGGCCCGAAGAACAGCAGGAACTCAGTATTGCCGAGCAACGGCAGGTGCTCGATCGCAACCCGGAAGGCGCGGTCGTGCGCGGCAAGTGGGCCGATCTCGAGTTCCTGAAGAAAGTATCCGAGCTGAATCCGCAACTCAACGACACGCAGTTTGCCGACTACCACGGTCACGGCTGGAATTTTCGTGCCGTGCAGAAACGCGACCTGCGCGGCAACCTGCTGGACGCGGACGGTGAGATCGTCGCCAATGACGACCCGCAAAAATTCGACAAGGCCGTCCACCTGTCATCCATTCATGTCGACAAGGGCCTGCATTGTGTCGACTGCCATTTTGCCCAGGACAATCACGGCAATGGCCACCTGTACGGTGAAGTCGCCAGCGCGATCGAGGTCGAATGCCAGGACTGTCACGGCACGGCACAGGACTACCCGGATCTCCGGACCTCCGGTCCGGCCGCTCCACCCGGCGGCACGGACATGAGCCTGTACCGGAACTTTGACGGCAAGCGGCGTTTCGAATGGCGGGGCGGCAAACTGTTCCAGCGTTCGGCGGTCAACCCGGATATCGAGTGGGAACTGACGCTGGTCAAGGACAGCGTCGATCCCGCGCATGCAAACTATAACGCCAGGGCTGCCCGGGCCAAGTTGATGAGCGACGACACGGACAGCCAGGCATGGGGGCCGGATGTTGCAGCCGAAAACCTGGCGCACAAGGACGAAGAAATCGAATGCTACACCTGCCACACCTCCTGGATTACCAGTTGCGCGGGTTGCCACCTGCCGATCGAGGCCAACTGGAAAACCGAACGGCATCACTACGAGGGCGGCGAGACACGCAACTACGCAACCTATAACCCGCAGGTCGCCCGTGACCAGATGTTCATGCTCGGCAAGCGCGGCGCGGCCAACGACGGCAAGATTGCCCCGGTGCGCTCGTCCTCTGCCCTGGTATTGTCTTCCACGAATGCGAATCGCGAACGTATTTATGTCCAGCAACCGCCGATAGCAGCCAGCGGTTTCAGCTCGCAGGCCATGAACCCGCATTTTCCCCACACGGTGCGCACGACCGAAACCAAGACCTGCAGCAATTGCCACCTCAGCGCGGACGGCGGCAATAATGCCTGGATGGCGCAGCTGCTGCTGCAAGGAACCAACTTCGTGAATTTTATTGGCCTGCACGCCTATGCCGGGCTGCAGAACGGTATCACCGCGGCACAGGTGACCGAGTGGGAAGAGCCACAGGCTGTCATCGGCAGCTACCTGCACCGCTACGCCTACCCGGACAACTACCAGCAGCACCTGGACGACGACCGGATTCTTGACACCGGCTTCGACTACAACGACCGCAAGACCAGTTGTCTGCAACTGCGCGGTGAATACCTGTTCGCCGCGGCGGGCAAAAAAGGCCTGGTCGTATATGACGTTGCGAACGTTGCCAACAAGGGCTTCAGCCAGCGCATCGTGACGGCACCTTTCGGCAAGGCCGGCCATGACTCTGTCGTGAACACGGAAAACGCCACCTGTGTGGCCCTGCCGACCAACCAGCCTGTTGATCCGCCGCGCAACAGCGGCGAATTGATGCGGCAAACCAACCAGGAGCAGCCGTTTCACCCGGTCTACAACTATGTGTTCACGACCGATCGGTCGGAAGGTCTGATTGTCACCGATGTCACGACCTTCGCGGACGGCGACATCAACAACAACTTTATTGAAAGGGCGGCCACGTGGAACCCGGACCAGGTGCTGGCCGGCGCACGCCACATTACGATCGGCGGACACTATGCCTATATCGCGGCCGACCGCGGCCTGGTGATCGTCGATCTCGACAAACCGGAGTCGCCACAACTGGCCGCGGTCATAGCGCTCGAGGATGTGCGGGCATCAGCGTTGCAGTTTCGCTACCTGTTCGTCACTGACGCAGCCGGCCTGCGGGTAATCGACGTGACGAATCCACGGGACCCCGAGCTGCTTAAGGATGCGTTCGTACCGATGCGGGATGCGCGGAAGGTTTACGTAGCCCGCACCTACGCATACGTCGCCGCCGGCAGCGACGGCCTCGCGATCATTGATACCTGGAAGGCGGAGCAGCCAAGGCTGCTGCGTTATTTTGACGCGGACGGTGCGCTCCGCGACACGCACGATGTCGTTGTCGGCTCGACGAATGCCTCGCTGTTTGCCTATCTCGCCGATGGCGCCGAAGGCATTCGGGTTGTGCAGTTGACCTCGCCGGACTCGCAGCCGAACTTCTACGGATTCAGCCCGGAACCCCGGCCTGAACTGATTGCAACCTACAGGACGCCGAGTCCCGCACTGGCATTGTCCAAAGGCCTCGACCGGGATCGCGGCGTCGACGAAACGGGCGGCCAGATTGCCGTGTTCGGACGCAAGGGTTCGCGGCCGCTGACGCTCGACGAGATGCACAAGCTGTATCTCGATGCAGAAGGAAACCCCTGGTATGTCGAAGATGAAGAATAGCGCTGTTCTCTTCGTCGCCGTGGCATTCGCCGCCGCCGCGACTCGTGCCGAACTGCCTGAGACCGCCGCTGCCGTGCACACAGGTGTCGCGACCTGCGCTGCATCGCAGTGTCACGGTTCGGCCATTCCCAGGGACGCAACCGGCATCCTGCAGAACGAATACGTCACGTGGACACAATCAGACCCGCATGCAGCGGCTTACAGTACGCTGGGCAAACCACAATCGCAGAAAATCGCCGCACGACTCGGGCTGGGCGATGCGCGATCGGCCGCCGAATGCCTTGGGTGTCATACGGACAATGTGCCAGCCGAACGTCGTGGCGAGAAGTTCCAGCTGTCCGACGGGGTCGGCTGCGAAGCCTGTCACGGCGGTGCCGAAAACTGGCTCGCCACGCACCACAACCCGGCAGAGGCGTCGCGTGACTCGAATCTCGAAGCCGGCATGTACCCGACCAACGCGGCCGGGGCGCGCGCTGAGTTATGCCTCTCCTGTCACCTGGGTACCACGAACAAGTTCGCGAGTCATCGCATGATGGCCGCCGGGCATCCGCGACTCGCTTTCGAGCTCGATACCTTTACTGAGATCTGGCGCACACTCGGACGCCAGCCGCACTTCCGGAACGATGCAGACTATCGCGAACGCAAGGCGGTTCCGGGCCACAGTTATACCTGGGCGGTCGGCCTGCTCGCCGAGGCGCAGTTACGCCTCGACCTGGTTGCCAGCAGCCATTTTGACGGCGTCGGTATGTTCCCCGAACTCGGCTTTTACGACTGCCATGCCTGCCACCGCTCGATGAAGTCCGTGCAGTGGCGCCGGCTGCCGCGACATGGCAATGCAGAGCCTGGCCTGCCATTCATCAATGACGGCACCTTCGTCATGTCGCTGGCACTGGCGCGGGCGGTTCGGCCGGGGCTGTACGACGACCTGCAAGCCGCACTGCAACGACTGCATGCCGCCGGCAGTGAGAGCGTCGGGGCTATCCGGGCAGCAGCGGCATCCCTCAACACGCAACTGTCTGCATTGCGCGCGGCGGTCACGGAAGACCGCATCAATGGCCTCGAGGCCGAAATCCTCGAAGCCGTTCTTGAGACCGGTTCCGAAGGCAATTATCTCGACTACGGCAGCGCGGAACAGGCATTCATGGCCGTGCAAATGCTGGTCATCGAACTCGGTGATGCCAACCTCGAGGCAGAACTGGATACACTGGCCACCGCCCTCGACGACGACGAACGCTACCGGCCAGCACAGTTCACCGCGCTACTCGAAAAATTCCGCGCCCACTAATAAATGGTGACAGTTACTACTTACACCTTTTTTCATTCGATTCTCGAAAAAAGGTGTAAGTAGTAACTGTCACCATTTATTTAGATGGGGAGGATCGTGGTGTGCTTGATGTCGGACAGGACGATCGATGAATTGACTTCCTGGATGCCTGGCAGCTGTGACAGCTTTTCGAAGAAGAACTGTTCGTAGGCCTTGATGTCCTCGGTCACGATCCGGAGCAGGAAGTCCATGTTGCCGAGCACTACGTAGCAGTCCAGCACTTCCGGGTATTCGCGCACGGCGGCCGAGAAATCGGCCAGGTTGCTGCGGCCATGTGAGGTCAACTTTACATGCGCAAAGACCATCGTGTTCAGCCCGACCTTTTCCCGGTCAAGCTTGACCGGCTGGTCGTGGATGACACCGGCCTCCCTGAGACTCTGTATACGGCGCCAGACAGCGGATTGTGACAGGCCGATTTTTTCGCCAATTTCCGAGGCGTTGATGCCGGCTTCGGTCTGCAGGATCTCGAGGATACGGCGATCGGTCTGGTCAATCTGGATGTTTTGCATGATCTTTAGCGTTATACAGGTATTTCACGCATTATTCATGCGCGATTTAGGCAAAAACCGAAAAAAAAAGCATGATCTTCGCCATTTTTGCCGGATATCATATGTGCTGCCTTTGCCCCGTGGAGCCGCCCGATGAGCGTGTTTGATCACCCCGAGTTTGATCAACATGAGTCCGTTACCTTTATCGATGATGCGGACACCGGGCTGCAGGCTATCATTGCGATTCACTCGACAGCGCTCGGCCCCGCTGCCGGTGGCTGCCGGCGCTGGCAGTACGCCGACAGCAAAGCCGCCCTGACCGACGCGCTGCGCCTGTCACGCGGCATGACCTACAAGAATGCAATTGCCGGCCTGAAATTCGGGGGCGGCAAGTCGGTCATCCTCGCAACTGACGACGCGCCGAAATCGCCGCAGCTGTTCCGGGCCTTTGGCCGCGCGGTCGATGCGCTGAACGGCCAGTACGTCACGGCCGAGGACGTCGGCTGCAGCGTCGACGACATGCGCAGCGTCAACGAGGTTACCCGCTATGTTTCCGGCCTGCCGAAGAGTGGCGCCAGCGCCGGCGGCGATCCATCGCCGATGACAGCGATGGGCGTATTCCTCGGCATCCAGGCGGCCGTACGGGAACGCCTCGGCAAGGACTCGCTGCAGGACGTCACTGTCGCAGTGCAGGGCGTCGGGCACGTTGGCCTGAATCTCTGCCGCCTGCTGCACGAGGCCGGTGCCAGGCTGACCGTCGCCGACGTCAACCGGCACAACCTGCAACTCGCACGTGACGAGCTACCGGTCACCGAGGTCGCGCCGAACGCACTGTTATTCAGCAACGTCGATGTGCTCGCGCCGTGTGCGCTCGGCAATGTGCTGACCGCGCAAACGATCCCGAATATCCAGGCCAGGGTTGTCGCCGGCGCGGCGAACAACCAGCTGGCAACCGAGACTGACGGCGCACGGCTGGCCGCTCGGGAAATCCTGTATGCGCCGGACTATGTCATCAATGCCGGCGGCATCATCAACGTCGCGCACGAGTATTTCGGCAACAGCTCGGAAGAAAAAGTTCTGGCAGAAGTTGGTGAGATTCCGCGGCGCCTTGAAAAAATCTTCGCCGAAGCTGCAGAGACCGGGGAAGCAACCAACCTGATCGCTGATAGAATGGCACGCCGCATCGTCGCTGCCGGCGCCAAAGGATAGATCGAGACATGGCAAAAAAATCGCGACTTCACATCCCCCGCCCGTCCGCCAGGCCTGGCGACAAGCCGGACTTCAGTTACCTCGACCTGTCACCGGCTGGAAGCGTCGACAAGCCATCGCGTGACTCACGCACGCGCGACATCGAATTCCTGAGCAGCGGCCTGGTCCGAGTGCTGGACGACGACCACCAGGCGGTCGGCCCATGGAACCCCGGCATCGAGCCGGCGCAACTGCAGGTTGCGCTGCGCTGGATGATGCTGAACAGGATCTTTGACAAGCGCATGTGGCAGATCCAGCGCCAGGGGCGCATCTCTTTCTACATGGAGGCACTGGGCGAGGAAGCCGTTTCCATTGCACAGGGAATGGCACTGCGGCCGGGCGACATGTGTTTCCCGTCATACCGCAACCAGGGCCTGTTCCTGTACCGGGGTGTCAAGCTGGTGGATATGATGTGCCAGTGCCTGTCCAATACACGCGACATGTGCAAGGGCCGGCAGCTGCCGATCATGTATCACAGCCGCGCGGCGAACGTGTTCTCGATCTCCGGTAACCTGGGCACGCAATACCCGCATGCTGTCGGCTGGGCGATGGCATCGGCGATCAAGGGCGAGGATCACATCGCGGCCTCGTGGGTCGGTGACGGCAGTACCGCCGAAGCGGACTTCCATCATGCGCTGACTTTTGCCGCCGTCTACCAGGCACCGGTCATCCTGAACGTCGTCAACAACCAGTGGGCAATTTCCACGTTCCAGGGTTTTGCCGGCGGCGAGCGCCGCGCTTTCGCGGCACGCGGACTGGGCCTCGGCGTTCCGGGCATCCGCGTTGACGGCAATGACCTGCTGGCTATATATGCCGTCACGCTGTGGGCTGCCGAACGCGCCCGGCGCGGCGGCGGACCGACGCTGATCGAACTGGTGACGTACCGCGCGGGCGCGCATTCGACCAGCGACGACCCGAGCAAGTACCGGCCGAAAGACGAATACAAGGCATTCCCGCTCGGCGACCCGATCGACCGCCTGAAAAACCACCTGATCAGCATGGGCCACTGGTCGGACGCCAAGCACGAGCAGTTGCAGGATGAGCTGACGGCAGAGGTACAGGCGGCATGGAAAGAAGCGCAGAAGTACGGAACGATGACCGAAGGACCGTTCCTCGAGTCCGGCACGATGTTCGACGACATTTACGCGGATGTGCCAAAGCATCTCGAGTCGCAGCGCCGCTACATGTTAGAGATCGAGGAGTCCTGACATGGCGCAGATGAACATGATCGAGGCGATTCGCTCGGCGCTGGATGTCGTCATGGACAAGGACCCGAATGTCATCGTGCTCGGCGAAGACGTCGGCTATTTCGGCGGTGTGTTCCGCTGCACCGACGGCTTGCAGCGCAAGTATGGCGAACACCGGGTCATCGATGCCCCGATTGCGGAAGGCGGCATCATCGGTGCCGCGATCGGCATGGGCATCAATGGCCTGCGGCCGGTTGCGGAAATACAGTTCGCAGATTACATCTATCCCGGCTTCGACCAGATTGCCAGCGAACTGGCACGCATTCGCTACCGCAGCGCCGGCGAGTTCTTCTCGCCCGTTACGATTCGCACACCCTGTGGCGGCGGCATTCGCGGCGGCCAGACGCACTCGCAGAGCCCGGAAGCCATTTTCGCGCACGTCACCGGCATACGCAGCGTCATGCCGTCCAACCCCTACGACGCCAAGGGCCTGCTGATCAGCTCGATCGAGTCGGACGACCCGGTCGTGTTCTTCGAACCGAAACGAATCTACAACGGGCCGTTCGACGGCGACCCGGACAAGCCCGCGGTTTCGTGGACGTCGCACCCGAAAGGCGAGGTACCGGAAGGCTACTACAAGGTCCCGCTCGACACCTGTGAGATCGTCAAGACCGGCGAGGAACTGACGATCGTCACCTACGGCACGATGGTGCACGTTGCCGAAGCCGCGGCGGCCGAGGTCGGCGTCGACGCCGAGATTATCGATGTGCGCAGCCTGTCGCCGCTGGACACCGAAACGCTGGCCGACTCCGTCAACAGGACGGGGCGCTGCATGGTTGTGCACGAAGCAACCCGTTTCGCCGGCTATGGCGCCGAACTGGCTGCACGCATTCAGAAAGACTGTTTTTACAACCTGGAAGCACCGATCGGCCGGGTTGCCGGCTGGGATACCCCGTACCCGCACGCCTTCGAGTGGCAGTACTTCCCGGGCAAGAAGCGGGTGGCCAACGGAATCCGCAAGATGATGGAGGAAGGATGAGCGAATTCGTTTTCAAACTTCCGGACCTGGGTGAAGGCATGGTCGAGTCGGAAATCGGCGAATGGTTCGTCAAGGTCGGCGACAAGGTCGAGGAAGACGCCGTGCTCGGTTCGATGATGACGGACAAGGCAGCAGTGGAGTTGTCCTCCCCGGTATCCGGCACGGTCGTGAAACTGGCAGGCGAACCCGGTGACATCGTTGCCATCGGCTCCGCACTCGTCGTATTCGAAACCGATGGCGAGGTTGACACGCAAACCGCAGCCGAATCAGCACCGGCCGAGACGGCCGCCACCACGCCGGCAACAAAGCCGGCACCGGCAGCCGACTCCGCCGCCGCGAAGCCTGCCCGCGTCATGACTTCCCCGGCGATCCGCCGGCGTGCCAAGGAGGCCGGTATCGACCTGGTCGACGTACCGGGTACCGGCCCCGGGGGACGTGTAACGCGCAAGGATTTCGACACCTATCTCGATGACGCGCCGGCCACAGCATCTGCTGCCCGCTCCTCGAGCGGTGCGCGCGCCCAGCCGGCTCCGGCAGACACGGAAATCAAGGTCATCGGCCTGCGGCGCATCATTGCCGAACGCATGTCGGCCGCGACCCGCGAAATTCCGCACTTCACCTACGTGGAGGAGATCGATATCACCGAGGTGGAAGCATTGCGCAAACACCTCAATGACAAACGGGCAGACAAGTCGGCGCGGCTGACACCGCTGCCGTTTCTCGGGCTGGCGCTGGTGCGCGCATTGCGTGAGTTCCCGCAATGCAACGCCACCTATGACCGGCAGCGCAATGTCATCATCCAGCACGGCGCCGTACACCTCGGCGTCGCGACACAAACGCCGGACGGGCTCAAGGTGCCCGTCGTCAGGGACGCGCACGCCCTGTCACTCGACGAACTGGCTGCGCAGATTCGACGTGTCTCTACCGCCGCACGGGACAACAGCATTACCAAGTCGGAGCTGAGCGGTTCGACGATCACAATCACCAGCCTCGGCAAGCTTGGCGGCATCGTATCGACGCCGGTCATCAACATGCCCGAGGTCGGCATCATCGGCGTAAACCGGGCCATCGAGAAACCCGTAGTCATGAATGGCCAGGTAGCAGTTCGGACGACGATGAACCTGTCTTCATCATTCGACCATCGCTTCGTCGATGGCTATGATGCAGCAGCCATGATTCAACGTATCAAGGAACTGCTGGAACACCCGGCGACCATATTCATTTGACAAGAATAGAGCTCAAGCCACCCTACCTGCTGTACCTGGGCGACGTCCCCGACGATCATCATGCGAAGACCGGCCATGGCATTGCCTACTGGCGGCGTGACCGCTGCGCCGGGCAAATGCGCCTGCCGGGTTGCCCGGTGGATACCGGACTGCCCGAACTCGACGTTGCCGGCGCCATCGATGCCGGTGTCGGTACAGCCGTCGTCGGCGTGGCGTCTGTCGGCGGCGTTTTGCTGGACAGCTGGATTCCGGCGCTGGCGGCACTGGCCGAAGCCGGCATCGATATCGCCGCCGGCACGCATGCACGGTTGCGTGACAATGCCCGCCTCCGCGAGGCAGCGGCGAAAAGTGGTGCCCGCCTGATCGATGTCCGCGAACCACCCCCGGGCATCGAAGTCGGCACCGGCATCAAGCGCCCCGGCAAACGCGTCCTGATGGTTGGCTCGGACTGTGCCGTGGGCAAGAAATACAGCGCGCTGGCATTGCACCGGGAACTGGCCGCACGTGGCGTCAAGGCCGATTTCCGCGCCACCGGGCAGACCGGCATCATGATTGCCGGCGAGGGGATCCCGGTCGACGCCGTTGTGTCGGACTTCGTCGCCGGCGCCGCGGAACTCCTGTCACCCGCCAACGACGCCGATCACTGGGACGTTATCGAAGGCCAGGGCTCGCTGTTGCATCCCGGGTATGCGGCGGTCAGCCTTGGGCTGTTGCACGGCTCGCAACCGGATGCCATCGTGATCTGCCATCGGGCCGGCCTCGAGTACATCGATACCGACGACGTGATGGTGGAGATACCGCCTCTCGACGAGGTCGCCGAGACCGCATTGCGGCTCGTGCAGGTAACGAATCCGCGCTGCGTCTGGGCAGGCATCAGCCTGGATACGTCGGCAATGCCGGACGAACAACGGCGTGGTTATCTCGCCGACCTTGCAGGCAAGTACGGCCTGCCCTGTGTCGACCCGGTCGCGACCGGTATGGCGGATATCGCAGACTTCCTGCTGGAGAGTGTCAAATGACACGGCGGGTCTCGGTGCACCTCGAGAACTGGATGGCGCTGATTCCGTTTCGTATCTCGCGGAACACCTGGAACGACTTTCCCAGTGTCGTCTGCGAAATCGAGCAGGACGGCAGGACAGGCCGCGGCGAAGGGCTCGGCGTCTATTACCTGGACGAAGACCAGCAATCGATGCTCGCCCAGGTGGAAGCGGTTGCGAGCCAGCTCGAAAAGGGCATCGGTCGCGATGAGTTACAGGAACTGCTCCCGCCCGGCGGGGCACGCTGTGCCGTGGATGCCGCGCTGTGGGATCTTGAAGCGCAGCTCAGCGGGACCAGCGCCTGGCAGGCTGCCGGCGTGTCGGCCGACCCGGTCGAAACCGTGTTCACGATCGGTCTCGAGGCAGAACCCGGCGAAATGGGTGCCCGCGCCGCGGCAGCCGCAGGCCTCAGCCTGTTCAAGGTGAAGTTGAACGACGACCGGCCGGTGGAACGCATCGCATCGATCCGCGAGGCACGGCCGGATGCCCGCCTCGTTGTGGACGTCAACGAAGGCTGGGAATTTGCACAGCTCGTCGATGTTGCTCCCGCGCTTGCCGGGCTTGGCGTCAGCATGATCGAACAACCGTTGCCGCGTGGCAGGGACGACGCGTTGGCTGACTACGATTCGCCGCTTCCGCTGTGTGCTGACGAGTCTATCCAGCACGCGGGCGAACTCAACTCGATCGCGGATCGCTACCAGATGATCAACATCAAGCTCGACAAGTCCGGCGGGCTGACGCACGGGCTCGAGCTCGCCAGGGCCGCCAGGACGCTCGGCCTCGGCATCATGGTCGGCTGCATGGGCGGCACGTCGCTGAGCATGGCGCCGATGCACGTCATCGCACAGCTTGCCGATTTCGTCGATATCGACGGGCCGCTGCTGTTGAAGAACGACCGGCCCGGCGGATTCATCTACGACAAGGGCATGGTTTCGCTGCCCGCCAACCGCTTCTGGGGCATGCCCTGACGCGCATCGGTGGCGATGCCGCGCTAGCCGTCGAACGTTGCGACGTACAGAGGCTGGTTCTTTCCCAGCGCCGCGCGTTTCATGCCATCCGAGTTGTAGGCCATCGCAACCTCGCCTTGCCGCGTGACAGCGATAATGCCGGCATCGCCGCCTAGCCGTTTGATTTCAGCCAGGACGCGGTCGATCGCCTCGCGAAGGCTGGCGCCGGCCGCGTGGAAGTGCGCCACGGCGATCGCGCCGCCGGAGCGAATGATGTGCTCGCCGGTACCCGTGCAGGAAATTGCAACCGCGTCGTCGGCCCAGGTTCCGGGGCCGATCAGCGGTGTATCCCCCACGCGGCCCTCCAGCTTCATGAACGTGCCGCCCGTCGACGTGGCCGCGGCGAGCTGTCCGGCGTTGTCCAGCGCGACAGCGCCGACAGTGCCGTGCTTTTGCTCGCTGATATCGTCTGCGGTGACGCCGACCGGCAGCACGTAGTAACTGTCGCCGCCGCTCACCTGCTCGAAGCCCGCCTCGCGCGCAAAGTTCGCCGCCCCCTTTCCGGTCAGCATGACGTGCGGCGTTTTTTCCATGACACCGCGCGCGACGCAAACCGGGTTGACGACACCGGTGATCGCTGCGACCGCGCCGGCCATTCGGTCCGGACCGTGCATGATCGACGCATCGAGCTCCACATACCCGGCACTGTTCGGTGCCGAACCTTTGCCGGCAACGTAGAGTCCGCAGGACTCCAGTTCGGCAACCGCGATCTCGACGACATCGAGCGCACAGGTGCCGCGCGCCAGCCTTGCTTCGCTGGCTTCGGCCAGCTCCCGAAGATGTGCCTCCGTGGCGGCATAGTCGCGCCCGGGCACCGGACCCGCGCCTCCATGCAGTGCGATTGCGTAGTTCGGCATCAAAGTGGTCTTGTTGTGGCGATCAGGCCGGTGAGTGTACCGATCCCTGCCTGGCGCGGCTATTGCCTAGTAACGGATCTGTTCGCGGCGGGCACCGGGCCGCATGCACAGCATCTGCACGGTACCGGTGCTGCGTTCGACGAAAGCCGCTTCGCAGTAGCAGAGATAAAACTCCCACAGCCGGATGAAGGATTCCGGGTACCCCTGGTCACGCACGGCATCGACGCTGGCGAGAAATCGCTGGCGCCAGAGCCGCAGCGTGCGTGCATAGTGCGGCCCGATGTCCTCGACGTGCAGGATGCGCATGTCCGTATGCCGGGTCATGACGTCCGCCATGCCGGAGACTGACGTCAGGCAGCCACCGGGGAAAATGTATCGACGAATAAAATCGACGCTCCGGGTATACCGTTCGTATTGCTGATCGGCGATCGTGATGGCCTGCAACAGCATCTGCCCATCCGGCTTCAGCAGTTCGGCACATTTACGGAAGAATGATTCGTGAAACTGGTGCCCAACCGCTTCGATCATTTCTATCGACACGAGCTTGTCAAACTGGCCGGAGAGGTCACGGTAGTCATCAAACAACAACGTGATCCGGTCCTCCAGCCCGGCCCTGCGGATGCGGTCGCGGGCCAGGTCGTGTTGTTCCCTCGATATCGTTGTCGTTGTCACATGGCAGCCATAGTGCCGCGCGGCATGGATGGCGAAGCCGCCCCAGCCTGTCCCGATCTCGACGACATTGTCCGTTGCGCGCAGGTCCAGCTTCCGGCAGATCCGGTCCAGCTTTGCAACCGCTGCGATTTCGAGCGAAGTCGTCGGCGTGTCGAAGTACGCACACGAATACATCATTTCCGGATCCAGCCACAGCGCGTAGAAGTCGTTGCCCAGGTCGTAATGCGCGGCGATGTTCCGGCGGCTTCCGGAGCGGGTATTGCGATTGAGCCAGTGCAGGACTTTCCGGGCCGGCTGCAGCAGCGCTGCGAAACCGGCGTCCATGTTCTCGAGGACATCACGGTTGACGAGCAGCAGGCGCAGCAGGTCCGTTAACCGGTCACACGACCAGTGTCCCTGCATATAGGCCTCGCCGGCACCTATGGAACCGCCGAACGCGATGTCGCTGTAAAAAGATGGGTGATGGACCCGCAGTACGACTGAGAGCTCCCGTGGCTCGCCGCGGTCGCCATACGTCACGACCTGGTCGCCCTCCCTGATGGTCAGGCGGCCACGACGCAGATTCTGCAAACGCGTCCGGACGATTTTCCGCGCCAGCCGCTCAAGCCGGGTCGGACGCGCGGATGCTTCGAGGAACGCCGGCGAACTGATCGGTGTCACTTTCATTGTTTCTCCGCTACTGTTGCAACCTTGTCCGGATGAGGAAAAACCGGAACTCGCTTGAGCCACAGGCAGAAGGCCTGCCAGTGAATCCTGGCAATCGTCGTCATTGTCTGGAACGGGTATCGCAGCAACACGCCGGCCAGTGCCCGTGACGAGATTTCCCTGCGCTCGAGGTTCAGCATGGCTTTGAAGTCGCGACTTCCCGCGCTTCGGTTCGCCATGAATACGGACAGGCGCTCCGCCGGTTGCTTCAATACCCAGGTATAACGGACATCCATCGGCATGAACGGCGATACGTGCATGGCCTTGGTGACTTCGAAGCGCCATGGCTTGCCGTGCGGCTGGTCACGGCAGGATTCGACATAGCAATGCTGCTCGCCCCATGGCGTGTTGTTGACTTCGACAACAATCGCCTCCACTGACTTGCCGTCGGCGCCGAAGCAGTAATAGAAGCTGACCGGGTTGAACCAGTAGCCGAAGTACGCAAAGTTTGTCAGCAGCCGCACCGGCCCCGCGGGCCGGAACCCGGCTTTTGCAAGAACCAGGTCAGCAACCGCCGTCTTCAGGTCACCGCTGCCCAGGTGCCGGTCCCGGCGAAACCGTGCCAGCGCGGGCTTGCTGGCGGACCAGAGCCAGTG
This sequence comes from Gammaproteobacteria bacterium, assembly GCA_030429005.1. Lineage (GTDB taxonomy): Bacteria > Pseudomonadota > Gammaproteobacteria > Steroidobacterales > Woeseiaceae > UBA1847. The sequence continues at coordinate 172,581 of JAUIDP010000001.1, forward strand.
CCGTGCAAACAGTCCGGGCAGCTCGTCCAGGTCGACGTACAGCATGAACAGGCGATAGTCGAAACGGTGCACCACCGGCTGCAGGCGTGTGTGGCTAACTCGCCCTTCGTAGATGCAGCTCTGCATTTCGCTGCCACTCCTCGAAGTGATCGACGGCGCGCAGGGCGCTGACAACGCCGTCTTCGTGAAAACCGTTGCGCCAGTATGCACCGCAGAAAAACAGGCGGTCCCGGTTGACTTCCCTGTGTCGCGCCTGCGCAGCCACTGCTGCGCGCGTGATAATCGGGTGTTCGTAGCGGAAGTGCCGGATGATCCGGTCCGGCCGGATTTGCGCTGCGCTGTTGAGCGTGACGCAATACTGGTGCTCGGCGCGCAGCCGCTGCAGCCTGTTCATGTTGTAGGTAACCGTGACATGCCGGTCGGGAGCTGCCGGAACATGATAGTTCCACGCTGCCCACGCCAGCCGGCGACGCGGCATCAGGCGTTCGTCACTGTGCAGGATTGCCTCGTTGGCCTGGTACCTGATTGCTCCCAGGATATCTGCCTCCGCGGCCGTTGGTTCGGCGAGCATGCCGAGGGCCTGGTCGCTGTGGCACGCAAGGAATGCCGCGTCGAAGATTTCCGGCTCATTGCCTGCGCTGCGAATCTCGACGCCCGCCGCAGAGCGCCTGATTGAGCGCACGGCGGAGTTCAGGCGAATCCGGTCGCGATGCCCGTCGACCAGTTTTCTGACGTATTCCCTCGACCCACCGCGAATGACGCGCCATTGCGGGCGATCCCGCAACTGCAACAGGCCGTGGTTGGCAAAAAATCGCACCAGGAAGTCCGCCGGCATGTCCAGCACCCGCATCGGTTCAGCTGACCAGATCGCCGCTGCCATCGGCAGCAGGTACTGGTCGACAAATTCGCCGCCGTACCGGCCGCTCGCCAGGAATTCGCGCAGCGGCTGGCCGGACGGTTGCGCCGCCACCGCCTGTTCAGCGTCACGGTTGAACCTGGCGATGTCCCGTAGCATCCGGTAGAAGCCGGGTTTCAACAGGTTGCGGCGCTGGGCAAAAAGCGAATTCAGTGAACTGCCGTTGTATTCGAGTCCATCGCTTTGCACGCTGAAACTCATCTCGCTGTCCAGCGATTCCTGGCCGATTGCATCCAGCAGGCGGATAAAATTCGGGTAGGTGCGGTCATTGAAGACAATGAAGCCGGTGTCAATTGCCAGCTTCCTGCCGGACTCGTAGACATCCACCGTGTTCGAGTGACCTCCGATCCTGGACGCCGACTCGAACACGGTGATGTCGTGCCGGTCGCGCAGTTTCCAGGCGGCGACATTACCGGCGATCCCGGTGCCGATGATTGCGATCTTCACCTGTCACCACTCCTGCGGCACGCGCCGCAGCTTGCTGGTGTCGTAGCCAACCGAGGCGATGAAGGCAACCAGCTCCTCGTAGGTTTTCCGGGGAATTTCGGGTTCGCGCGCCATCAGCCAGACGAAGTCACGCTTGTTGCGGCCGATGACCGTCACCGAGTAGCTGTCGTCAAGGTAGATCACGCGGTAGTCGGCCTTGACCGGCCAGATAAAACGCATGCCCCAGACGGCATTCGATTCCGAGTCCGTGACGAACCCTGTCGGGTTGTACTCTTTCTGCTCGCCGTCGAAACTGTCCGCACGAAAAGTGAAGCGTGTTGCGATGGAGCCGTCGTCATTCAGGCTGTACGTCTCGACAGCGTTGTGTGCGCCTTTCTCGATAAACGTCGGTATGTTCGCAATGACATACCAGTCGCCCATGAAGCGCTCGAGGTCAACGTAGTCGACTGTCTCGAGCGGCGGTTCCGAGGCGCAGGCGCTCATCAGCAATGCAGCCAGGACCGCAGTAATCGATTTCGATCGCCCTGCCATGTCAGGACAGCTCGTAGCGAATAATGTGCCCGGACTTCGCGACTGATTGCAGTGCGACCCATTCGTCGTCGTTCGCATACCAGACCGACAGGTCGATATCCTTCGCAGTAACCCTGTAGTGACGTGCGTTGACAGCTTTGCCACGCACGTCGAGTGTATCCGCGCCGACCAGCTCGACAGAGACATCGAGATACTCGCCCGTCTGCGGGTTGAGCAAGCGTTCCTGCTTCAGGAATTCCGGGTTCCAGTACGCGAATGTCATCACGCATTCCGGCAACAGATCGGTGCTGTCACTTTTCTCAACGACAAATCCCGCCGCGACAGACTCTCCCGATACCGCTGTCGGCTCGCCGTTCACCCGGGTACGTGCGTCCAGCTGCCGCAGGCAGTTTTCATCCCATTGTTCGGTCGCCGTATGCCGGTAGCGATAGGCATTGAAAAACAGGAACTTCACGTTGAACTCGGCAGTGCTTTGCACCTGCCGCCTGTTCGCAGAGTCCACTACTTCGAAAACATGTGTCCCGACCTTCCTGTCATCGAGATACACCTCGAAGCTCCATTCGTTCGCCAGCAACTCTGCGCCGGGCACAGCCAGCAAGGCAAGCAAGACCACGCGTGCTATCTCAGGCATTGTCAGTCCTCATTGGTGAGACGGCGAAGCCGTCGAAGTTTTCGGACAGGCGCAGCAGCAGCGGCATCATCGTGGCCCAGCCGATGCCAAGCGCCAGCAGCGCCGCAAACTGGTCGACAAAGACAATGGCACCGAGCTTCCCGCCGACGAGGTAGCTGGCCGGGCCGCCGACCAGGCCGAAGACAGCGGCCATTCTGTCCCTGTCACGCAACCAGCGCATGGAGACGTTCAGCGTGGTCGCAAACAGCATCCACAGCGTGATGATCCAGTAGGGTGCCATGAACTGGCTGAAGATACCGGACGAGTACTGCACCCAGCCCAGTGCCACCAACAGGCTGTCGAACACGGCGCCGATCGTCGCACAACTCAGGACCAGCGCCAGTTCCCGCAACGGCCTGCGCGCAGCGCGAAAATGCACGAACAGTGCAACGGCAACCGCCAGCGGGCCGAGCCACGGCATCTGTTGGGCCCCGCCGTAGACCGACGAGAACCAGCCTACCTGGAAGAACACGAAGTTAAGCAAGTACAGCATTTCAGTCACCGGTCCTCTGCAAGCGGTAGTGGCCGACATACCACTCGTTGCCATCGGCATAGCTGAACAGCTCCGCACAGGCCATAAAGAAAATCCGCCAGCGCTGCCACCACAGTGCGGCGTCGCCAGCGCCATAGCAGTCTGCGAGCACCGGCATGATCTGCTGTTTGTTGCTGTCCATTTTCTGCAGCCACGCCTCGCAGGTCCTGGCGTAGTGCATTCCGTTCCAGTGCCAGCGCTTTTCGATGCTCAGGTGATCACTGAAACGTAATGGCAAATCGGCACTGGGCATGATGCCACCGGAGAAAAAGTAGCGGCTCATCCAGTCTCCCGGGCCCTTGTCCAGGAATTCATAGGGTGTCGAGCGGTGACAGAAAATATGCATGAAGAATTTGCCGTCTTCAGTCAACCAGCGCGAAATCGAGCGAAACAGTTTGGCGTAGTTGCGCATATGCTCGAACATCTCTATGGAAACGATGCGATCGAATTGCTCCTCTGAGTCAAATTCGTTCATGTCTTTCACCAGCACCCGTATATTCTGCAAACCGCGGCGACGGGCCTGCTTGCAGATAAACTCGTGTTGCGAACTGGAGTTCGAGACTGCCGTTACCGAAGCGGCGGGGAATTTTTCAGCGATGAACAGTGACAGTGAGCCCCAGCCACAACCGAGGTCGAGCACCTGCATACCGTCAACGATACCGGCGCGTTTCACGGTGACCTGCAGCGCCGCTGCTTCTGCGTCAGTCAGCGACTCGACCCCTTTCGGCCAGTAGCCACAGCTGTATTTCAGGTGGTCTCCCATGACCTGCCGGAAAAATTCGCTGGGCACTTCGTAGTGTTGTTCGTTGGCCAGGTCCGGTACCAGGGCGACCGGCGAGCGATTCATCATGCTGACAAACTGGTTCAGTTCATTGGCGGCATATTCCAGGTCGTCAGCGCGAATTTCCTGGCGCTTGGCCTCCAGCAGCCGGCGAATCCCCGCCCGGATAACGGCGTCGGGAACGAGACCCAGTTCTGTCCAGCTCACTGCTTTTGCAATTACCGCGCTCATGGCACTCTCCATCTTCGTTGCGAACGACTATACGAACGCGATGGGGCGCCAACAATGCGCTGGCGGCGATTGTTACATTCGTTTACAAACGGGCCAGTCAGCAGGCGACGGGCAGCCTGATCTCGAAGTCGGCCCCGGGTTCGTCGTTGTCGACCAGCGCCAGGCTTCCGCCGTGCGCGCGTGCCACGAGATTGGCCAGGTACAGGCCCAGCCCGGTGCCACCGGAGCTCCGTGCCCGTGACGGGTCGCCGCGATAAAAGGGTTCGCCGAGGTGTTTCGCCTGCTCCCTGGAAATCCCTGGCCCGAAGTCACGGACATGAAATACCAGTTCGTCCCCGGTTTTTTCGTAGCTCAACTGCACCGGCCCGTCCTCGTCCCTGGAATACTTCAATGCATTGGCAAGCAGGTTCTTCAGCATCAGCGTGATGCGCGCTTCGTCGACCTCTGCAACCATGCCGGGATCGGCCGCCCGGATCTCGATACGCTCCCGGTCGCGCGCAAAAAAATCGTCAACAAGTTCTTCGATCAGATTGTCGAGCACAACGCGCGAACGATTCAGCCTGGCGTGCCGCCCGTTGAGGCGTTCCGCTTCGAGCAGCGAGGCAACGATCTTTTCCATTTCGATGATCTCGACCCGGAGGTTCTCGGCTGCCTCCTCATCATCCAGGAACTCGAGCGACAGCCGCATGCGCGACAGCGGCGTACGCAGCTCGTGGCTGATTCCGAG
>JAUIDP010000033.1 GCA_030429005.1 Gammaproteobacteria bacterium
ATAGCGGCCAGAATGCCGATGATCGCGACTACGATCATCAGTTCGATCAATGTAAAACCTTGTTGCTTCTTCATTTGTCTGTCTCCTAAGAAAATGAAAGTAATCATCAAACGGCGTCACCGCCAGTACGGTTAATAAAGCAAACAGCGTGCCAAGTTGACCGAGGCAGAAGTAACTAAATGATTTTTATCGGATTTTAACGAATGGGGTGGTTCGCCGACCGCAACGAAAGAGCGCGTGGCACAACGGCATCTGACAGCATTCGTCACAATGTGACAAAAATTGTCAGTATTCGTTGGTCATTGGCGACGCTGTTTATGTCGTGTCCTATTCGATGCCCAGCTTCTTGATGCGGTAGCGTAGCTGGCGAAATGACAGGCCGAGCAACTTGGCAGCCGCGGTCTTGTTGTAGCGGGTCTTTTCCAGTGCATCGACAATCGCCTGGCGCTGCACATCCTCGACCTGGTTGCTGAGATCGGTATTGGTAAACGACGGCGGTTCGTTGATGCCGCCACTCGCCTCGCGCATATGCAGGTCCGACTCGCTGATCTTGCCGGTTGTGCACAGCGTGACGGCGCGTTCCAGCATGTTCTCCAGTTCGCGTACGTTGCCCGGAAACGAGTAACCCAGCAGGGCACTGCTGGCACTGCCATCGAGTTTAGCCGTGGCGTCGAGTTTGCCGAGTATATGTTTCGCCAGTTCAATCACGTCGTCGCCCCGGTCGCGCAGGGCAGGTACGTGCAGCTCGATGACGTTGATGCGGTAAAAGAGATCCTCACGAAAGTCGCCTGCTGCAACCATCTGCGACAGGTTCTTGTGAGTTGCAGAAAGAATCCGGGCGTTGGCGGGCTCCTCGCTGGCAGCGCCGACAGGGCGCACGGTTTTTTCCTGGATGACGCGCAGCAACTTGACCTGCATCGACAGCGGCAGGTCGGCGATTTCGTCGAGAAACAGCGTGCCGCCATCGGCACTCTGGATCAGGCCGGTCTTGTTGCTGACGGCGCCGGTAAAGCTCCCTTTTCGATGCCCGAAGAATTCGCTTTCCATCAGTTCGCTCGGAATCGCACCACAGTTGACCGGCACGAACGGCCCGTCAGCACGCGGTCCGCTGTCGTGGATCAGGCGCGCCACAAGTTCCTTGCCGGTGCCGGACTCGCCGGAAATGTGCACCGGTGCCTGTGAACGGGATACCTTGTCGATCATCTCGCGCAGGTCGAGCATGGCTGCAGACGTGCCGAGCAGCCGCGAAGGCTGGTCCGGTGCCTTGCCTTCGACCTTCAGCGCATTCTCGACGATATTGCGCAGGTGATTGAGGTCCAGCGGTTTCGAGATGAAGTCGAAAGCGCCCAGTTTGAGTGCCTGTACGGCAGTTTCCACATTGCCGTGGGCCGTTATGACGGCGACGGGCAAGTTGGTGGCATGTACCTGGATCCATTCGACCAGTTCCAGGCCGTCGCCATCCGGCAGGCGCATGTCCGTCAGGCAAATGTCGAAGTCTCGCTCGTCCAGCAATGCGCGCGCCGAGGTCAGGTCCGGTGCCGCAGTGGCATCGATGTTCATGCGGCCCAGTGTCATCGTCAACAGCTCGCAAATATCGGGCTCGTCGTCGACGACCAGTGCCTTCGGTTCGGTCATGATTGGCTCCCTGCGTCCCAGCGGTCGGGATCTGCGAACACGATGCGAAAGATACTGCCACCGCCCGGCCGGTCAAGGTACAACAGCGTGGATCGATTGAGTTCGCACAATTCGCGCGAAATATAAAGTCCCAAACCAGTGCCTCCCGTGCGTTCGGTATAAAACGGCTCGAACATCTTGTCGGCAGTAGCGGCATCGACGCCGAGGCCGTGATCGAGCACTTCGACAAAGGGGCGGCCCTGGCCCTGCAGCCGGCCGGCCTCGATCTCGACCATGATACCGCCGGTCTCGCTGGCGTACTTGATGGCATTGTCACACAGGTTCCACAGCACCTGCCGCAGGTGGCTCGGGTCCATGCGGACTTCCAGGTCGTCACAGATCGTGCCGACAGTGAATTCGCCTTCCTGCAATTCCAGTGTGCGCGAAAACTCCTCGGCGAACTCCTCCAGCCAGCTGTTCAGGTGCAACCGTTCCGGCCGGCTGTTCTCGCGCCGAGACAGTTGCAGCATGTTGTCGATGATGTGGCTGACCCGGTTCGAATGTGTCTTGATGATCTCGGTCAGGCGGGCGTCGGATTCTGAAATGCTGTCACCCTCGGCCAGCAGTTGCGCCGCGTGGCTCATCGCGCCGACGGGGTTGCGAATCTCGTGCGCGATACTGGCGCTGAGGCGGCCGAGCGAGGCCAGCTTCGACTGCTGGACGCGCTCGTTCATCAGGCTGGCGTCCTCGAGAAATACCAGCACGGCACCGGCGCGGACGCCGTCCTTGCCGAGCGGGGCCAGGTGCGCGGTGACCGGCAGGTTGTCGCTGTCGGAGATCACGGTGAATTCAGGGTGCGAGCCGAGATTCGGCTCATGGCGCCAGCGCTTAAGGTACTCGGCCAGCGGGCTGAAGACCTTGTCGAGCGGTAATCCGCGTATGTCGCTGGCGGCGCCCAGCAGGCGGCTTGCCGACGTATTGCTCAGGCGCACGTTGTCGCCGGCATCGAGCACGATGATGCTTTCGCGCAGGTGTTGCACGATATATTCATTCAGTTGCGACAGGTTGCGCAGGTCGATGCCGCGCTGGCGGGCGAGAGCCTCGCTGGCCTGGATACGGCGACCGAGCGGCCGCGTTGCCAGGGCCATCGCAAAAATGATGGCGCTGATAATGCCCGCCGCCGGGTAATTCGCGGCAATCGTATTGTTGCTGAACTGCGTGTAGAGCTGCTCTCCCAGCAGCGCGAACGTTGCCAGCGCTGCGAGTACCAGCGGGAACTTCAGCGGTAGCACCAGGCTGCCGGCGCCGATGAAAATGATCATCAGGCCGCCGAGGCCACTCTCGATGCCGCCGCTGGCGTGCATCAGGATGACCACGGCAACGATGTCGACGATCGACTGCGCAACGGATTGTACGCCGAGCGGCAACCAGCGCTGGTACAGCGACAGGATCGAAACGACGGCAAAGACCAGGTAGCCGGCCGCTGTTGCGGAGAAGAGGGCGGGTTTTTGCTCGCCGAACACGCGCGGCTCGCCACCGGCGAAGAACAGCACCAGCAGGCCAATGGCAACCAGCACGCGAATGATATTGAGCGTCGACAGCACTCGCCAGGTCAGGTCGGGTTCGTCCGCGGCTCGCTGCAGCAGCGCGTCACGGCCTTCGCGAATTGTCTGCCGCAGGTTGGGATCGGATTCCGGCTGGCTCATGCTGCGATTGTTGCCTTTTGCAGCACCGCTGTGCAATTGCTTTTGCGTCCTTCTGTGCTTTGCTCCAAAATACGGCGGATTTTGTGCGCAGCGGCACAACCACCCAATACCAACAAAAGCGAGCTATGAATCTCCACGAATATCAATCGAAAAGGCTGTTTGCCGACTATGGCATTCCCGTTCCGCGCGGAATCCCGGTCAAGAGCCCGAACGCGGCAGTAGATGCCGCCAAGGACCTGGGCGGCGACCTCTGGGTCGTCAAGGCACAGGTGCACGCCGGAGGTCGCGGCAAAGCGGGCGGCGTCAAGCTGGCCAGGACCTTTGACGAAGTGCGCGAGTTCGCCAAGGGCATGCTCGGCACCCAGTTGGTGACGCACCAATCCGGCCCGGAAGGCCTGCCGGTGAACGTCGTCTACATCGAGTCCGGCTCCGACATCGACCGCGAGCTGTACCTGTCGATGCTCGTCGACCGCGAGGTCAGCCGCGTGGCATTCATCGCGTCGGCAGCGGGTGGCATGGACATCGAGAAAGTCGCTGCGGAAACGCCGGAGAAGATCTTCACAGTGGCGATCGCGCCCGATGCCGGCCTGCAGGACTACCAGGCCCGGCAACTTGCGTTCGGCCTGGGCCTGGACAAGAAACAGATGCGGCAGTTCGGCGACCTCGTCAAGCGACTGTACCGCCTGTTTGACGAGTGCGATGCCAGCCTTGTCGAGATCAACCCGCTGATCGTGACCAAGGCGGGTGATGTCGTGGCGCTCGATGGCAAGATCAACATCGACAGCAATGCACTCTACCGGCAACCGATGCTGGTGGAGTTGCGTGATATCACGCAGGAAGACGAAAAGGAACGAGCGGCGGCAGCGCACGACCTGAACTACGTGTCACTGGAAGGCGATATTGCCTGCATGGTGAATGGCGCGGGTCTTGCGATGGCCACGATGGACCTGATCAAGCTGCACGGCGGCGAGCCGGCCAACTTCCTCGACGTTGGTGGCGGTGCGACGAAAGAACGTGTGGCAGAAGCCTTCAAGCTGATCCTGTCCAATGACAATGTCACGGCAATCCTCGTCAATATATTTGGCGGAATCGTACGTTGTGACCTGATCGCCGAGGGCATTATCGCTGCCGTCAAAGAGGTGGGTGTCAGCGTGCCGGTGGTGGTACGACTCGAAGGCACCAACGTGGAAAAGGGCCGCGAACTGCTGGCCAGTAGTGGGCTGGACATCATTTCAGCCGAGGACCTGACGGATGCAGCGAAGAAAGTCGTCGCTGCAGCCGCCTGAAGAGCAAGCGCATGAGTATTCTCGTTAACAAGGACAGCAAGATCATTTGCCAGGGCATTACCGGTAGCCAGGGCACTTTCCATTCGCAGCAGTGTCTCGACTACGGTACGCAGATCGTCGGTGGCGTAACACCGGGCCGCGGCGGCCAGGAGCACATCGGCGTGCCCGTGTTCAACACGATGCGTGAAGCCGTCAGCACCACAGGCGCCAACGTCAGCATGATCCTGGTGCCGCCGCCGTTCGCGGCCGATGCGATCCTGGAGGCAGCGGATTCCGGCGTCGAGTTGATTGTTTGCATCACCGAAGGCATCCCGGTCATGGACATGGTCCGGGTCAAGTCGGCTTTGCGCGACAGCAACTGCCGCCTGATCGGCCCGAACTGTCCCGGTATCATCACGCCGGAGCAGTGCAAGATCGGCATCATGCCCGGCTTCATCCACAAGCCCGGCCGCATCGGCGTGGTTTCCCGCTCCGGCACGCTGACCTACGAAGCGGTCTACCAGACGACGGTCAATGACCTCGGCCAGACAACCTGCATCGGCATCGGCGGCGACCCGGTGCGCGGTATGAACTTCATCGATTGTCTCGAGCTGTTCGAAGCCGACCCGGAAACGGACGGCATCATCATGGTCGGTGAAATCGGCGGCACCGACGAAGAAGCGGCGGCGGAGTACATCCAGTCGAATGTTTCGAAACCGGTGGTTGCGTACATCGCCGGTGTGACGGCGCCGCCAGGCAAGCGCATGGGTCATGCCGGGGCGATCGTTGCCGGTGGCAAGGGTACTGCAGCAGACAAGTTCAAGGCACTGGACGCCGCTGGCGTCGCGACGGTGCGTTCGCCCGCAGAACTGGGCAGCAAGATGCTGGAGATCATCGACTAGCGCGCCATGACCGACAAGCTCAGAATCGCGATGGCCCAGGTGGACCTGGTCGTTGGCGATGTCGCCGGCAATTGCAACAAGATCCAGGACTATGCGGCGCGCGCGCGCGACGAGCTGCGGGCGGATCTCGTCGTATTCCCGGAACTCAGCATCTGCGGCTATCCGCCGGAGGACCTGCTGCTGCATGCCGGTTTGCGGATGCAAACCGAGCAGGCGTTTGGCCGAATCCGTGAATCCGTGCACGGCATCGCCGTATTGCTCGGTTTTCCCGAGTACACAGACGACGCGATCTATAACAGTTGCGCTGTCATCAAGGACGGCAAGTTGCTGTCCAGCTATCGCAAGCAGCTGTTGCCGAATTACAGCGTGTTTGACGAAGAACGCTATTTCGGCAAGGGCCGCGAAGCGGCCGTGTTCCGCCTCAATGGTATCGCTGTCGGGCTGACGATTTGCGAAGATATCTGGCGACCGGGTCCGACTGCCGCGGCGCGCGCGGCCGGCGCCGAATGCATTATCTCCATCAATGGCTCACCGTATGATCTCGCCAGCCAGCAGCGGCGGGAGCAGACCGTGCAGAAGCGGTTGCAGGAAGTCGGCGTGCCGCTCGTGTACGTCAACATGGTGGGTGGCCAGGACGAACTCGTCTTCGACGGCGGTTCTTTCGCAATGCAGGCTGACGGTGCGCTGGCCTGCCGGTTGCCGCCATTCGAGGAAATGCTCGAATGTGTCGAGATCGAAGGGAAGAGTTCCGGTGTAACGGTCGTGCCGGGCGATGTGCGCGAGCTTCTGCCGACCGAGGCATCCGTCTACGGCGCCCTCGTGACGGGCACGCGGGACTATGTTGTCAAACACGGTTTTCCGGGCGTAGTGATCGGGCTGTCCGGCGGCATCGATTCGGCACTTGTACTGGCCATCGCCTGCGATGCGCTCGGTGCTGACAAGGTGCGCGCCGTCATGATGCCTTTTCGCTACACGTCCGAAATGAGCCAGGAAGACGCAGCGCAGCAGGCCGCAGCGCTCGGTGTGCAGTATGACGTGATCCCGATCGAGCCGATTTACGAAGCCACGCTCAGGCAACTGCGCGATGTGTTCGCGGGCCAGGGCGAGGATGTAACAGAGGAAAACGTCCAGGCACGCTGCCGTGGCCTGTTGCTGATGGCAATATCGAACAAGACCGGCAGCATGTTGCTGACGACCGGCAATAAGAGTGAGATGGCGGTTGGCTATGCAACGCTGTACGGCGATATGGCAGGAGGCTTCGCGCCGATCAAGGATTGCAGCAAGACACTCGTTTACCGGCTGGCGCGCTATCGCAATACGCTGGGCGACGTGATCCCCGGGCGAGTCATCACGAGACCGCCGTCTGCAGAATTGCGCCCGGACCAGAAGGACAGCGATTCATTGCCGGACTACGCGGAGCTGGACCCGATACTCGAGGCGTTCATTGAAGAAGACCTGTCAGTGGATGCGATTGTCGAGCGCGGGTACGCCCGTGCGACGGTCAAGCGAATTCTTGGCATGGTGCAACGCAACGAGTACAAGCGAAGGCAAGCGCCGCCGGGCGTTCGCATCAGCAGCCGCGCTTTCGGGCGCGACTGGCGCTACCCGATCACATCAGGCTACAAGTTCCCGGAGTAGGCTCAGCCGTCGTTGGGGAAGTTGGCGGCGAGCACGCGACGCGTGTCGGCGGCAAGGTCGGTCATGCCCAGCTCGTCGTAGGCTTTGGCCATGATCTTGAGTGACCGCTCGTTGCCAGCGGCGCCGTTGTAGTCTTCCAGTGCACGCCGCGCGCGATTGAGCGCCGCGACGTAGGCGCCGCGCCGCATGTAGTAGTCGGCCACGTGGTTCTCGTAGGCCGACAGGCGATTCTTGATGAAGATCATGCGCTGCTGGGCATCGGCGGCGTATTCGCTGGCCGGGTAACGCTCGACGAGGCGCCGAAATGCAGCATAGGACTGGTCGACGTCTTTTGGTGGCCGTCCGGAAATGTCTTTCTTGAAACGCCGCTCGAGAAAGCCGGCGTCTTGCTCGAAGTACGCCAGTCCCTTGATGTACAGCGCGTAGTCGACCCGCGGGTGAATCGGGTTTTCGCGCATGAAGGTGTCGGCGGTCTCAACCGCTTCTTCCTTGCGCTGCGCTTTGTAGTACGCGTACATCATCTCCAGCTGGATCTGGCGGCTGAGGTCACTGAACGGGTAGCGCGCCTGGATCGCCTCGAAAATTTGCAGACCCCGCGAGTAGTTACCGCCCTCGACGTAGTTCTGGGCGAGCTCGTAGGCCTCTGTCAGGCTCTGGATTTCCGTCTGGATTTCGTCATTGCCCGAGCAGGCGCCGAGCGCCACGATACTGAGCGCCAGCATTGACACGCGGCTGCGGCGCAGGGTTTGACGGAATTTTTCGGTCTTGTTGAGCAACGATTTCTGGCCTGTTGGCGTTTCCGGTCGGCGAGTATACCGTAGACTTGGCACCACAATGAACGCAGATTCAAAACAGATGACCATACCGTTGGAGTACGCCGGTCAAAGGTTGGACCAGGCTTTGGCGCGAATGTTTCCCGAGTATTCGAGGAGCCGGCTCAAAGCCTGGCTGCTGGCGGGTTCGATCACGGTGGACGGCGAATCGCCACGGCCCCGCGAAGCGGTCATGGGGGGTGAAACGGTGCGCTTGCTGGCCGCGCCGGATATCGCCGTGGCGGCGACGCCCGAACCGCTGGCTCTCGAAATCGTCTTTGAGGACGACGCGTTGATGGTCATCAACAAGCCAGCCGGGCTGGTCGTCCACCCGGGAGCAGGCAATCCCGGTGGCACGCTGATGAACGGCCTGTTGCACCATGCAGCCGAACTCGAGCAGTTGCCCCGCGCCGGGATCGTGCACCGGCTGGACAAGGACACCAGCGGCCTGCTGCTGATCGGCAAGACCCTGGAGACGCATACCGCCCTTGTCAGGCTGCTCGCAGCTCGCGAGATTTCGCGGAACTACCTCGCCATCTGCAACGGCGTGCTGACAGGAGGCGGCACGATCTCGGAGCCCATCAGCCGCCACCCGGTCGATCGAAAACGCATGTGTGTCCGTACCGACGGCAAACGGGCGGTGACCCATTATTCGGTCATCCAGCGCTTCGCCGCGCATACCTATATAAGTGTGGCGCTCGAAACCGGGCGGACCCACCAGATCCGCGTGCATTTTGCGCATCGCCGGCATGCCCTGGTGGGCGACCCGGTGTATGGCGGCCGGCTGGCGCTGCCGAAGGGCGCCGGCAGCGAGCTGGTTGGCGTACTGCGCAGGTTCCGGCGGCAGGCACTGCACGCGCGGCGGCTGGAGTTTGCGCACCCGGTGAGCGGCGAGCACATACGGCTCGAGGCAGACGCGCCCGAGGATTTCCGGGCACTGCTGGCTGCGCTCGAAAAGGACGCGGACCAGTGAGTGAGGCATGCGTTATCGCCGACTGGCCGGCGCCAAAGTCCATCGTCGCCGGCACGACGACGCGCCAGGGCGGTGTCGCGGAACTGCCGGCCGCCCCGCGGTTCCTGCAGCAGGTCCACGGCGTTCGCGTCGCGCAGCTGGACGACCCGGCGTTCGTCCCGGGGCAGACCGAGGCAGATGCGGTCATCGGCCGGCAGTCCGGCGATATCTGCGTTGTGCAGACGGCCGATTGCCTGCCGGTCCTGCTCTGTGCGGCTGACGGCAGTGAATTCGCGGCGGTGCATGCCGGCTGGCGCGGGCTGGCGGCCGGTGTACTGGATGCCACGCTGGCGCGCATGTCCGCGCAGACGGCAGATTTGCTGGCCTGGCTGGGACCGGCGATCGGCCAGGCCCGTTTCGAAGTCGGCGACGAGGTTCGCGAGGCGTTTGCCGCGGCCGGGTTCGCCTGCCAGGATCGATTTGCCCGCAATCATCGCGGCCGCTGGCAGGCCGACCTGTTCGGTCTCGCCAGTGACCGGCTGCAGGCTTGCGGCGTTGCCGCGGTTCACGGCCGCCGCGACTGCACCTTTGATCAGCCTGATCGCTACTATTCCTACCGCCGGGACGGCGCGACCGGCCGTCTGCTCAGTTTCGTCTACTGCGCCTGACCGACGGTTCGGCTCTCGCGGAGGGTTGAAATGGACGCGATTGATGCTATCTAAGGGTGAGTTTACAAGCCCGCAAAAGCGGTTCGAGAGAGTTCAATGCGAATAGACAAACTCACCAGCAAATTCCAGCTGGCGCTGAGTGACGCTCAGTCGCTGGCCGTCGGTCTCGACCACCAGTTGATCGAGCCGGCTCACGTCATGGTTGCCCTGCTGGACCAGCAGGGCGGCTCGGTACGCGGTCTGCTGACCAAGTCGGGCGTCAACGTCAACCTGCTGCGTTCGCAGCTCGGCGACGCGGTCGATCGCCTGCCAAAGGTCGAAGGCACAGGCGGCGAGGTGCACATTGGCAACGACCTGACCAAGCTCTTCAACATCACCGACAAACTGGCGCAGAAGCGAAATGACCAGTTTATATCCAGCGAATTGTTCGTGCTGGCCGCGATGGATGACAAGTCGCCGCTGCTGGCCATCATGCAGCAGGCCGGAGCAGTGCGCGGCGCCATTGAAAAGGCAATCGACGACCTGCGTGGCGGACAACAGGTCAACGACCCGAACGCCGAGGACACCCGCCAGGCGCTGGAGAAATACACGATTGACCTGACCGAGCGCGCCGAGCAGGGCAAGCTCGATCCGATCATCGGTCGCGACGATGAAATTCGTCGCACGATCCAGATCCTGCAGCGACGGACGAAGAACAACCCGGTCCTGATCGGCGAGCCCGGCGTGGGCAAGACCGCAATCATCGAAGGCCTCGCACAACGCATCGTCAATCACGAAGTCCCCGAGGGGCTACGCGACAAGCGCATCCTGTCGCTGGACATGGGCTCGCTGATTGCCGGCGCGAAGTTTCGCGGCGAATTTGAAGAGCGGCTGAAGGCCGTGCTGAGCGACCTGGCGAAGCAGGAAGGCCAGGTCATCCTGTTTATCGACGAGCTGCATACGATGGTCGGTGCCGGCAAGGCGGAAGGCGCCATGGACGCCGGCAACATGCTGAAGCCCGCACTTGCGCGCGGCGAGTTGCACTGCGTTGGCGCGACCACGCTGGACGAGTACCGCCAGCATCTCGAGAAAGACGCGGCGCTGGAGCGGCGCTTCCAGAAGGTATTCATCGGTGAACCGACGGTGGAAGACACGATCGCCATCCTGCGTGGCCTGAAGGAGCGCTACGAAGTGCACCACGGCGTCGAGATCACGGACCCCGCAATTGTTGCGGCGGCGACGCTGTCGCATCGCTACATCAGCGACCGGCAGTTGCCGGACAAGGCGATTGACCTGATTGACGAAGCGGCTTCGCGTATCCGGATCGAGATCGACTCGAAGCCGGAAGCAATGGACAGGCTCGAGCGGCGCCTCATCCAGCTCAAGATCGAGCGCGAGGCCCTGAAAAAAGAATCCGACGATGCGTCCCGCAAGCGACTCGAGGACCTGGAAACACAGTTAGAGGAACTCGAGAAAGAATACGCGGACCTCGAAGAAGTCTGGGTTGCCGAAAAAGCGGCGATGCAGGGCGCGAACCACATCAAGGAAGAAATTGAACGGGCGCGGCTCGAACTGGAAACGGCGCACCGTGCCAATGACCTGGCGCGCATGTCGGAGCTGCAGTACGGGCGTATCCCGGAACTCGAGAAGCAGCTCGAGAACGCGCTGCAGGCCGAAGGGCAGGAGACAACGCTGCTGCGGAACAACGTCACTGATGAAGAGGTGGCCGAGATCGTGTCGAAGTGGACCGGTATCCCGGTTGCCAAGATGCTCGAAGGCGAGAAGGACAAGTTGCTGCAGATGGAGGGTGCACTGCAAAAACGCGTGGTCGGCCAGGAAGAGGCGGTTACCGCGGTTGCCAATGCGATTCGGCGCTCGCGCGCCGGTCTGTCCGACCCCAAGCGGCCGATCGGTTCATTCCTGTTCCTGGGACCTACCGGTGTCGGCAAGACGGAATTGACGAAAGCCCTGGCGAACTTCATGTTCGACACGGACGACGCCATCGTGCGCCTGGATATGTCCGAATTCATGGAAAAACACTCGGTCGCACGCCTGATCGGCGCTCCGCCGGGATACGTCGGCTACGATGAAGGCGGTTACCTGACCGAGGCGATTCGCCGGCGGCCGTACTCCGTGATTTTGCTCGACGAAGTTGAGAAAGCGCACCCGGATGTGTTCAACGTGCTGTTGCAGGTCCTCGATGATGGGCGCCTGACCGATGGCCAGGGCCGCACCGTGGACTTCCGCAACACGGTGATCGTCATGACATCCAACCTGGGCTCACAGATGATCCAGGAGATGGCCGGCGAAGACCAGTACGATGCGATGAAAGCCGCGGTCATGGAAGTCGTCGGGACGCATTTCCGTCCGGAGTTCATCAACCGTGTCGACGACGTCGTGGTCTTCCATCCGTTGAGCCGGGAGCACATCCGCCTGATCGTCGATATCCAGCTGGGTTACCTGCATGATCGCCTGGCTGAACGCGACATGCAGATCACGCTGACCGATGCGGCGCGCGACCGACTTGCCGAAGCCGGCTTTGATCCGGTGTACGGCGCTCGTCCGCTGAAACGCGCGATTCAGCAGCAGATCGAGAACCCGCTGGCGAACGAAATCCTGGAAGGTAAATTCGGCCCCGGTGACGTGATCGAGATCGGAGTTGCAGATGACCGTCTGCAATTCCAGAATGCTGCCTAAAGCGGCAATGATCGCTTTATAATGCTGCGAACACCGGAGGAGTAAGACGCTTGCCCATTTACGCGTATGCCTGCAAGAAATGTGACCACGAACTGGATGCCCTGCAAAAAATGGCAGACGCGCCGCTGGTCGATTGCCCGAACTGTGGTGAGCCGGAGTTGAAGCGCCGTTTGTCGGCGCCCCGTTTTCGCCTCAAAGGGCAGGGTTGGTACGAGACGGATTTCAAGAAAGACAATCAGCGCAATATTGCGGGCGACAAGGACGGCAGCAAGTCCGGCAGCAGCAAGTCGGATGGCGGCAAGGCTGACACCGGCAAGTCAGCCGACAAGGCCGAAACCAGGCCGGCTGCCAAAAGCACGAGTTCGGCCGAGTGAAGCGATTACGCCGTTACCTCGTGGCCGGCATCCTCGTCTGGTTGCCGCTGGGCGTCACGCTGCTGCTGATCAACTTCCTCGTTGGCGTGATGGACCGCACGCTGCGCCTCGTACCGATGGCCTACCGGCCCGAGACGCTGCTCGGTTTCCCGATTCCGGGTCTCGGCGTCATCCTGACGGTCATTATCCTGCTGGTTACCGGAATTCTCGCCGCCAATATTGTCGGTCGCAGCATCGTCGGTGGCTGGGAGTCGCTGCTGGAGCGAATTCCAATCGTGCGCTCGATTTACTCGGCCGCGAAAAACTTCACGGAAATCGTTTTTTCGGACTCGGGCAAAGCCTTCAAGAAAGTGCTGATGGTGCAGTACCCACGCAAAGGCATCTACACGCTGACATTCCAGACCGCGACCGAAATGGGCGAAGTTCAGGGACGCACCGGCGACGATGTCGTTTGCTGTTTCGTACCGACGACGCCGAATCCCACGTCCGGCTTCATCATTGTCGTGCCCAAGAAAGACACGATCGAGCTCGATATGACCGTCGACGAAGCCGCCAAGCTCATCATGTCGCTCGGCGTGGTCGTCCCGAAGTGGACCAAGCAGCAGACCAAGGAGCTCCCCCTCAAGATGCCCGACGAGCAGTCCTAGACAGACGTTTCGTTCCTGCCCCGCGGCAGCAAGCGGCGCATTTCTCTCTCTCATGGCTCGCTGCGCTGCGCTTTACCTCGTTCGATAAACGCCCCACTCGCTGCCGCTCAGCGCGTCGAATCCACCAGTCTCGGCGCCCAGGGTGCGCTTGAGTTCTCGAGGAGGAATACCCGAAGTACCGGGCCGGTGCACTGCCTGGGAGGCGCTGTGGCCGGGATGTTCCTCCCGGCAAATAAAGCGCAGCGGAGCGAGCCATTGCCGGGAGGAATATGCCGGGCGCTGCGCCGTGCGGGAAACCGGTTCGGCAATCTAAATCGGTACGTGCTTGAGTTGTATATTCGTGTGCCACGCCGTACCATTCCGCCTCTTTTTTGGGCGATGCCCCGCGGGAAATAACGATGCGTAGCCACTATTGCGGACAAATTGACGAAGCTCTGATTGGTGAGGAGATCTCCGTCTGTGGCTGGGTGCACCGGCGGCGCGACCACGGCGGCGTTATCTTCATCGACCTGCGCGATCGCGAAGGCCTGTTGCAGGTTGTGTTTGATCCGGATCGGCCCGAGATTTTCGCTGCGGCCGAGCGGATTCGCAGCGAGTATGTGCTGGCTGTCAAAGGCGTTGTGCGGCAACGGCCGGATGGCACGATCAACGAGAACATGGCGACCGGGCAGGTCGAGGTCCTGGCGCACGAGCTGACCATCCTGAATCGCTCCGAGACGCCGCCATTTCACCACGACGAAAATGCCAACGAAGAACTGCGCCTGACCTATCGCTATCTCGATCTGCGGCGCGACGAGATGCTGGCCAATCTCCGTCTGCGTCACTCGGTGACAAAGGCGATGCGGGAATACCTTGACGGCAATGGCTTCGTCGATGTCGAAACACCGATGCTGACGCGGGCGACACCGGAAGGCGCGCGTGACTACATCGTCCCGAGCCGCACGCATCCCGGCAAGTTCTTTGCGCTGCCGCAGTCACCGCAAATCTTCAAGCAGTTGCTGATGATGTCGGGGCTGGACCGCTACTACCAGATCGTCAAGTGTTTTCGCGACGAGGACCTGCGGGCGGACCGTCAGCCCGAGTTCACCCAGCTCGATGTCGAGCTCAGCTTCGTCGACGAAGCCGACGTCACCGGCATGATGGAGGGCATGGTGACGCAGCTGTTCAAGCAGGTACTGGACGTGGACCTGCCGTCACCGTTCCCGAGAATAAGCTATGCCGACGCCATGCAGCGTTTTGGCTCGGACAAACCGGACCTGCGTATCGACCTCGAACTCGTCGAGGTGGCGGACCTGATGTCGTCCGTCGAATTCAAGGTATTCGCCGGTCCTGCCAGCGACCCGGAAGGACGCGTAGCCGCGCTGTGCGTACCGGGCGGCAATGAACTGAGCCGCAAGGAAATTGACGATTACACGGCCTTCGTCGGCCGCTATGGGGCCAGGGGTCTCGCCTACATCAAGGTCAATGATGCCGCGGCCGGGCGTGACGGCCTGCAGTCGCCAATTCTCAAATTCCTGCCGGACGACGCCGTCAGCGGCATCCTGGAACGTACCGGTGCGCAATCGGGCGACCTGGTCTTCTTCGGCGCCGACAAGGCGCGCATCGTCAACGACGCGCTGGGCGCGTTGCGCGTCAAGGTCGGCGAAGATCGTGGCCTGGTGGCCGAAGGCTGGTCACCATTGTGGGTCGTTGATTTCCCGATGTTCGAGCAGGACCCGCAAACCGGGCGCTGGAATGCGCTGCACCATCCGTTCACTGCGCCGTCCGAAAATGATGCGGATGCATTGCGTGCCGAACCCGGCAACGCACTGTCGCGTGCGTATGACATGGTGCTGAACGGCTCGGAAATCGGTGGTGGTTCCATTCGTATTCACGATCAGGATATCCAGTCGGCCGTCTTTGACCTGCTCGGCATCAGCAAGGAGGAGGCTGACGAAAAATTCGGTTTCCTGTTGCGTGCACTCGAGTACGGTTGTCCGCCGCACGGTGGCATTGCATTCGGCCTCGATCGGATCGTCATGCTGATGGCCGGCGCCGACAGTATTCGCGACGTCATCGCTTTTCCGAAGACGCAGACGGCCAGCTGCCCGCTGACCAACGCACCCGGCGAGGTTTCGGCCGAGCAACTGAAAGAAACCGGCATTCGCCTGCGGGCGGCCAAACCGCAGTAACTGCCTGGCCGGCCCGGACAAAGCCAGTGCGATCCAGTGACTGACCGGATGTCGAACATCAACACGGTCATCTGCGTGCACGGCTTCTGGTCGCACGGGATTGGTTTGTACCTGATCAAGCGCCGGCTTGAAAACGAGTACGGCATGCGCGCATTGCTGTTCAATTATCCGTCCGTACGCGGCTCGCTCGACGACAACGCCACGGCGCTGGCCGACTACATCCGGGTAGCCAGCCCTCGCGGCGCCCATATCGTTGCGCATAGCCTGGGCGGCGTCGTCAGCCTGCGCATGCTTGCCAACTGTGCCGATGCCCCGCCAGGGCGCCTCGTTTGCCTCGGCTCACCGTTGACCGGCTCGCGCGCTGCCGACTTCCTCGTCCGCCACGACTGGACCGAACCCCTGGCCGGCCTGTCGCTGACAGCGGGTGTCGTAACCGCGCCGGCCAGCGACTGGGCAACCGAGGTTTGCAGGCAACGCGACGTCGGCGTTATCGCAGGGGATGCGTCAATCGGTGTGGCCCAGTTCCTGGCCGATTTCGACGAAGATAACGACGGCACCGTCGGCGTTTCCGAGACGCAACTTCCCGGTGTGCGCGATCACCTGGTCATGCGCGTCAGTCACAACGGCATGCTGATTTCCAGCGGCGTCGTTGACCAGGCGGCCGCGTTCCTGAAACGCGGTGAGTTTCTGCGCGAAGTCTGATTCGTACGACTATTCGACCGTCACCGGTACCTCAGCGATAACCTGTCGGTCATTGTTCAAAACGTAGCGGACCGTGTATTCACCCGGATCGTTGGGCGCGCTCAGCTGAACAGTATTGCTGCCCGCCTTCACCCAGGCATAATTCCGGTACGTCTCACCGAGATCTTCTTCGAAAGCAATGGCTATGTAGTCACTCTGGTTTGCCGGACCTTGCCAGGTCACCGAAAACGTCGTGCCTGCCGCGACGCGTCGAGGTGCCTCAAGCGAAGCTGTTGCAGGCGTTACAGTGAGCGGTCGGTTCACGACTATTTGCCGATCAGCGTACAGGATGTAGCGCAGCTCATAATTGCCGGGAATGCCGGGCACGGCCAGAGACACGCGGTCGGAGTCACTGACATAACTGTACGACTGATGAGCGCTCGGTCCCTGGCCCGGTTCTGCCAGCGAAATATAGTCGCTCTTGTTCGCTGGCCCGGACCACTGAACGGTAACCGCAGAACCCGCAACGACGGTTTCCGGCGCAGTCAGCGTTGCAGTAACCGGTGTAACCGTCAGCGGCCGCGTTGCGATAACCTGGCGGTCGGCGCTTACGACGTAACGTAATTCATAGTCGCCCGGAATGCCCGGGGCGCCAACCACGACGCTGTCTGACTCGCTGACGTAGGCGTAGGCGTGATAGGCACTGCTGCCCTGTTCCGGTTCGGCAAGCGAAATAAAGTCGTGGTGATTGGCCGGACCGGTCCAGCGCACCTGTACCGGCGATCCGGCCGGTACCGTGGCTGGTGCCTCGAGAGTTGCAGCCACGGCCGTTACCGTCAGTGCCTGGCTCGTCAGGATGTTTCGGTCGCGACCCTGGACGTAGCGCAATTCGTAGTTGCCGGGGATCCCTGGCACTGCCAACGTTACTGGTCCGCCATCGTCGAGGTAGCTGTAGTCCTCGTGTGCACTGGCTGGCTGGCCGACTGCAGCAAGTGATACGAAATCGCCAGTAGCTGCCGGACCCGTCCACTGTACGAGAACTGTCGAGCCGGCAGGTACTTCGTCGGGGCCGTCAACGGCGGCATCAGTCAGCTGGTCAGCCGGCACGTAGCCGAGCGCGTAGCGCGAATCGTCGGTAAACCCTACGTCGTAAACGCAGTCCTCGAACGCGTGACCCGAAGGTACGCCGGCATCGCCGCAGACCTGTTCTGCACGCGCACGCGCTTCATCGTCGAGGTCTTCGATGTCCAGGTGTTCGCTTGGGAAGTCGAGGTTCGTGTAGGTCGCTGTGCTTTCGCCGTCGGCGTAGTCGAACAGCGATTCTTCCTGGGCAATGCGCCAGCTGTTGCCGAACTGGTCGTAGAGTTGCTCGCGACTAAACTGTCGCCCGGACGGTTGCAACGTTTCGCCGTCGCGCGTCGTGAAATCGTTCGCGCTGTCACCATCATTGGAACCGCCAAGTCCACGGACGGGATACTCACGCGAGACCATACCGAGGCTGATATATGACCCGGCGAAGGAGAACGCGAATTCTATGCCGCTCGACATTGCGATCCGGTACTGATGCCGGTTGCGCGAGAGGACGATACCCGATTCGTGGACCACCGTATTGGCCACGCCGGATTTGACGGCAACCGGTTTGCCGTTGATCTCGATGAGTCGTTGGCGCGCACTGTCGACGGTGAGACGATTTTCACCAACCTTGGCCGCGAATGCTGTCGTTACAGCCACCCGTGTCGAGGAGCCCGGCGGCTCATAGCGCACCTGGATGTCGATGTCGTTTTCCTCGGACATCGCGAAGTGATATTCACCAGCGCCATGGAAGTTGAAGCGGATGCCGTCGAACGTGCGCAGGTGCGGGTCGCCCGTCGAACAGGCACTTTCACCCTCGCAAACGCCTGAGTCACCAGAGCCGCCGCCACTGCCGCCGCCGCCACCGGCCGGGGGCCAGCCGGGTAACGACGGAGGTCCGCCGGCACCGCCACCGCCGAAGCCACCGCCACCGAATCCACCGCCGGAGCCGCCACCACCGGAACCACCGCCGCCGGAACCGCCACCACCGTTGCCGCCGCCACCGGAGCCGCCGCCACCGGAGCCGCCGCCACCGGAGCCGCCGCCACCGGAGCCACCGCCACCGGAGCCACCGCCACCGGAACCGCCGCCACCGTCCCCGGAGCCGCCGCCGTCATTGTTTCCACCGGAATCGTTGTCCTGGCCGCCGTCGTCGTCAGACGAGTCCTGTTCGCTGTCGTTGTCCTCGTTCTCCTCTTCGTTCTCTTCGTCGTTCTCTTCCTCGTCATTTTCCTCTTCGTCGTTCTCGTCCTCCTGGTTTTCTTCTTCCTCCTCTTCTTCTTCGGAACAGTCGCCAACCTTCGCACCGCAGTTGGCGCCGCAGGATGACTCGGCGGCGTTGCAGCTCTGGTAGTAGCCACGGCAGACAGTAATCTTGTCGCCCATACCGGGGGCCGTGTTGGCGCACAGCACTTCAACCTTGGCACGGCACTCAGCGCCCTTGCCGTTGCATTCGGCATTGCATTTCGCCGGGCAGTTTTTCGGGATTACCGGCGCAGGGGATGGATTCGACCAGCTGACAAGGACGAGGAATACTATAAACTGGCCCGCCAACAGCCGCGTGTTCCAGTGTTTTTTGTCGCGTAACATTGCTGATGTCTCCAGTCGGGTATGCCAGTGATGGTTAGGGGCAGACGATCCTGATCTCGGCTTTTTCGCTCAGGCCCGCACCGAGTTCCCCGGCGAACTCCAGCTTGCCATCCGTAAACCCGAATTTTGCGTCGCCTTCCCGGTAGACGCGGTGAATTTCGTCGCCATCGCCTGTTGAAAAGTCGATCACAGACCAGTCGCCCTCACTCAGCGCGAGGAGGTGCGGTGCGTCAGGGATTGGCTCACCGTTCGCGTCCAGCGAGAATGCCCATGTCCGGTACGTGCCGTCTTCACCCGGACCACAGTCGCCCCTGACATGCAGCTGCCAGGTCTGGTCACGGAAGGTCAATTGCGCATCGCCCGCAGTTGGAGATGTCGCTGCCTGGCTTGCTTCGTCCGGTTCCTTGCTGCAGCCGATCGCTGTCAACACCAACAGCACGACACAGAATGTTCGGATCATTTTCAATCTCCAGGCAACAGGTTTGCGGGGCGCGGGATTTTCAGTCTAACGCAAAAGCTGAGCAGGCCAAACACTCCGTCAGGTCGACTTGAGTTTATAAATCAGTTCGAGTGCTTCGCGCGGTGTCAGCGAGTCGGGGTCCACGGCGTCCAGAATCTTGCGGGTCTCGTCGAGTGTTTCGCTTGCCGGCTCGTCGGCAGGCGGTGTGGAAAATGCCAGCTGCGCCTGCGGGTGATCTGTGCTCGCATGTTGTTGCGATTCCAGCGTCCTGAGGTAGGCGCGTGCGCGCCGGATGACCGGTTTGGGTACGCCGGCCAGCGCAGCGACCTGCAATCCGTAACTCTGGTTGGCGGGACCGGGCTTGACGGCATGCAGGAAAACGAGCTCGCCTTTGTGTTCCGTGGCATCGAGGTGCACGTTGCGGCAGGCGGGTAATTCGCTCGACAAGGCCGTCAGTTCGAAATAGTGCGTGGCGAACAAGGTGAACGCGTGCGCCGTCTCGCCCATGTAATGAGCGGCGGCCCAGGCCAGTGACAGGCCGTCGAAGGTGCTGGTGCCGCGGCCGATCTCGTCCATCAGCACGAGGCTGTGCTCGGTCGCGTTGTGCAGGATCGTCGCTGTTTCGGTCATTTCGACCATGAACGTCGAACGGCCGCCCGCCAGGTCGTCCGATGCACCGATGCGCGTAAAGATGCGATCGATCGGGCCGATGCGCAATGCATCAGCCGGCACGTAGCTGCCGATATGCGCGAGGATAACGATCAATGCCGTCTGCCGCATGTAGGTTGATTTGCCGCCCATGTTCGGTCCTGTAATGACCAGCAGGCGTTGTGCGGAATTCAGTTCCAGGTCATTGGCGACAAACGGCCGGTCGATCACCTGCTCAACCACGAGGTGACGCCCGCCTTCGATCTCGATGCACGGTGAATCGACCAGTTCGGGCTTGCCAAGGCCCAGCGTTTCTGCGCGCTCGGCAAAACAGCCGAGCACGTCGAGTTCTGCTACGGCATAGGCCGTACGCTGCAACTCCGCGAGAACTTCATTGAGTTTCTCCAGCAGTTCGTCATAGAGAATTTTCTCCCGGCTGAGCGCACGCTCGCGAGCACCGAGGACCTTGTCCTCGAATTCCTTCAGTTCCGGCGTGATATAGCGTTCAGCGCCCTTGAGGGTTTGCCGTCGCACGTACTCAACCGGTGCCTTGTCCGCCTGGCCCTTGCTGATCTCGATGTAGTAGCCGTGCACGCGGTTGTAGCCGAGCTTCAGTGTCGCGATGCCGGTGCGTTGCTTCTCGCGGGTCTCGAGGTCCTGCAGGTATTGATCGGCATTCGCCGCAATGCCGCGCAGTTCGTCCAGGTCGTCGTCATAGCCGTCGGCGATCACGCCGCCGTCACGAATCAGCATGGGCGGGTTGTCGATGATGGCTTTGGTCAGCAGTTCGTGCTGGCGCCGGTGTTCGCCGATCTTCTCGTACAGCGCGGCGAGGGTTGGCGACTCCAGCGCCCGCAGACGTTCCCGCAGCGCCGGCAGACGCGACAACGCTTCGCCGAGCTGGCGCAGGTCGCGGGGACGCGCAGAGCGCAGCGCCACGCGCGCCAGGATGCGTTCGATATCGCCAACACCGTCGATACCGGTGCCAATATCCGCTACCGCCGATTGTTGCAGCAAGGTCTCGATTGCCTGGTAGCGGCCGCGCAATACCGCCGTGTCGCGCACCGGGCGTTGCAGCCAGCGCCGCAGCAGGCGTGAGCCCATCGGGCTCTGGCAGCGGTCGAGCACGCCGGCCAGCGTGTGTTCGTTGTGACCGGTCAGCGATTCCTCGATTTCCAGGTTGCGCCGCGTCGGTGCATCCATGATGACGGCATCGTCACGCCGCTCGATCGATATCGAGTGCAGGTGTGGCAATTCCTGTTTTTGCGTGTCCGTCACGTATTGCAGCAATGCTCCGGCCGCCGCCACACCGCGCGGGTAGTCATCGCAACCGAATCCGGCCAGGTCGCGAGTGCCAAACTGCGTGCACAGCAGCCGCGTCGCACTGTCCAGTTCGAAGTGCCACGGCGGCCGCCGGGTGATGCGCAGCCGGTCGTCGAGTGTCTCCGGGTATCGCTGGTCCTCGTCGACGATCAGTTCGGCGGGGCGCAGACGTTCGATTTCTCCGAGCACTGCCGCGATGTCGGGTACTTCGGTCATCAGGAAACGGCCGCCGGCCAGGTCCAGCCAGGCGATGCCGGCCGCATCGCTGTCGACAAGGACTGCGGCAACGAGGTTGTCCCGCGTCTCGGCCAGCAGTGCCTCGTCGGTCAGCGTGCCCGGCGTGACGATGCGCGTGACCTTGCGTTCGACCGGACCCTTGCTGGTGGCGGGATCGCCAACCTGCTCGCAGATCGCAACCGACTCGCCCTTGCGGACCAGCTTGGCAAGGTAGCCTTCGGCTGCGTGGTAGGGCACGCCAGCCATTGGGATCGCGTTGCCGCCTGACTTGCCGCGCGCCGTCAGCGTGATGTCCAGCAACTTCGCCGCCCGCCGGGCATCGTCGTAGAACAATTCGTAAAAGTCGCCCATGCGATAAAACACCAGCATATCGGCGTAGTCCGCCTTGATGGCGAGGTACTGCCGCATCATCGGCGTGTGCACGGCGGAGACGTCTGCTGTCATAAAGTTCTGAAAAGGGGTCAGAGCCCGCTCCGAGCGGGCTCTGACCCCTTTTGGTTTATTATCGGCTCATGAAAATACTGCATGTCGAAACCGGACGCCATCTTTACGGCGGACCACAGCAGGTGCTCTACCTGGTATCGGCATTGTTGCAACAGGGACACGATTGCACGCTCATTTGCCCGCCGGAGTCGGGTATCGACTCGGCTGCTCGCCGCGCCGCGATTCCGGTACGCAACCTGTTTTGCGCCGGTGACCTGGACCTGCCGTTTGCCTACCGGCTGACGCAATACCTGCAGGAGTCGAAGCCGGACCTCGTACATTGCCACAGCCGTCGCGGTGCCGACATGCTGGGCGGCCTTGCGGCCAGTCTTGCCGACATTCCCGCGGTCGTGTCACGGCGGGTCGACAACACTGAAATGCGGCTGCTCGCGGCGCTCAGGTACCGCCCGTTTCAGAAGATCATCGCGATATCCGCGGCGATTGCCGCCGTGCTCGAACAACATGACGTGGACCCGGCCCGCATCGAGGTGATTCGCAGTGCGGTCGATACCGAACGTTTTGCCAGACCGGCCGATCGAGCCACATTCTGCCGCGAATTCAACATCCCGGACGACGCCCTGGTGCTCGGCGCCGCCGGGCAGCTGATACCGCGCAAGGGCCACCGCTACCTGCTCGAAGCGGTGGCCGAGATGCAGCCTGCATATCCGGGGTTGCGCCTGTTGATTTTCGGCGAGGGCTATCTGAACAACCAGCTGCGTGCCCAGGCGGCCGCATTGAATCTCGGCGGCGTCGTCCAGTTCGCCGGCTTTCGCGAGGACCTCGACGACTTCATGGGCTGCTTCGACGTGTTCGTGCACCCGGCGCTTGCCGAAGGGCTGGGAGTTGCGACGCTGAAGGCTGCGGCTGCCGGTGTGCCGGTCGTTGGCTTCGATGCCGGCGGACTGGCCGAGGCCGTCGCCGATGGCGAGACCGGCATTCTCGTGCCGGCCGAGGATGTCGATGCCCTGCGGCAGGCAATCATGACGTTGCTGGCCCACGACGATGTGCGCGAGCGCATGGGCGCCCGGGGCCGGGAACGGATGCAAAATGAGTTCTCGATCGATACGATGGTCGCCCGGCATGTCGCACTCTACGAAACGGTGGTGAATGGCTGACGACAAAGCAATCAACAAACTGGCCAGGGCGCTCGTCGACGAGCTGGCCGCGGGGCACAAGGTGATCGCGACGGCGGAGTCCTGCACCGGTGGCTGGATCGCCAAGGCGCTGACGGATGTGCCCGGCAGTTCCGATGTTTTTCACTATGGCATCGTCAGTTATTCGAACGGCGCAAAGGAGTCGCTGCTCGGTGTGCAGCTTGCGACACTGGAAGAGCACGGCGCCGTCAGCGAAGCGGTTGTCGTGGAAATGGCGCAGGGTGCGCTGCAACTGAGTGGCGCCAACATCGCCGTGGCCGTCAGTGGTGTCGCCGGTCCGGGCGGCGGCAGCGACGCAAAGCCGGTCGGGATGGTGTGGTTTGCATGGGCAGTGCGCGACGGCACGAAGACCCGGTCCACGACCAGTTGCGAACAATTCTCCGGTGACCGGGAGCTGATTCGTGAGCTGACCGTCGTGCACGCATTGCAGGGTGCGCTGGAGCGATTGTAACCGTGGCGACGAAGACGCTGTTCTTTGCCCTCTGGCCGGACGACCGGCAACGCGACCGGATGCGCGACTTCATCAGCCCCGTGGTGCGCCAGGTCGAGGGGCGGGCGACTGACCGCCGCGAATGGCACGTCACGCTGGCCTATCTCGGCGACATTGACGAAGCACTGATCCCGGGCCTGGTGGCCGGCGCCGGGCGGATTCGCTTCGAACCGATTCGCCTGCGGCTGGATCGCATGGAGTACTGGCCGCGGCCGAAAATTGCAGCGATGGTGCCGCCGCGTGTACCGCCGGACCTGCAGACACTTGTCGACGACCTGAACGGGCTGGCCATGGAGGTCGGTGTATTACCGGCGGAACGGGTTTACCGGCCGCACGTTACCGTGGCGCGCAATGCCCGACCGTTCGAGACCGAGCGACTTGCGCAATCGGCAGTCACCGAATGGTCCAGCTTCGAACTGCTGGAATCGACGAGGGAGCGTGGCGCCCCCGTTTACCGCCCGCTGCTCAATGACTTCTGAGCACTTTCTCGCCTTTCTTCAAGATCTGCCCAGATTCGCAGCATCTAAAAGGCTGACGAATCAATGACTTTGTGGAATAATCACTGTTCATATACACAGTACTCCCGAATTACCGGAAATCAATCACTTAGAAGGTCCTGAACTATGGATGACAACCGCAAGAAAGCGCTCGCCGCCGCCCTGGGGCAAATCGAGAAACAGTTTGGCAAGGGCTCTGTCATGCGCCTTGGCGACGGCCAGGCGGCCCGCGATATCGAGGCGGTCTCGACCGGCTCCATCGGGCTGGACGTGGCACTCGGCATAGGCGGCGTGCCCAAGGGCCGGGTCGTGGAAATCTACGGGCCGGAGTCGTCGGGCAAGACGACGCTGACGCTGCAGGTCGTTGCCGAGGCGCAGAAAATGGGTGGCACGGCAGCATTTGTCGATGCCGAGCATGCACTCGACCCGACCTACGCCGAAAAGCTGGGCGTCAATGTCGACGAGTTGCTGGTGTCGCAGCCGGACACTGGTGAACAGGCACTGGAGATCACCGACATGCTGGTGCGCTCGGGTGCAGTCGATGTCATCGTCGTGGACTCCGTTGCGGCCCTGACCCCCAAGGCGGAAATCGAAGGCGAAATGGGCGACTCGCACATGGGCTTGCAGGCGCGCCTGATGTCACAGGCCCTCAGGAAGCTCACCGGCAACATCAAGCGGTCGAATGCCATGGTGATTTTCATCAACCAGATTCGCATGAAGATCGGCGTCATGTTCGGCAGTCCGGAAACGACAACGGGCGGCAACGCACTGAAATTCTACTCATCGGTCCGCATGGACATTCGCCGTATCGGCGCCATCAAGAAGGGCGACGAAGTCATCGGCAACCAGACGCGGGTCAAGGTGGTCAAAAACAAGGTATCGCCACCTTTCAAGATGGCGGAGTTTGAAATCCTCTATGGCCAGGGCATTTCCCGCGAGGGCGAGATCATCGACCTCGGTGTGCAGCACGGCCTGATCGACAAGGCCGGTTCCTGGTACAGCTATGGCGAGGACCGCATTGGCCAGGGCAAGGAAAACGTCCGCGAGTACCTGAAGAACAATCCGGAAACCGCGGCGGAAATCGAGGCGAAGATCCGCGCCCTGCTGTTGCCAGCGGCGACCGAAAGCACGAAGGAAGTCGCTGACGACGATGCCGCGGAAGCAGCCCGGGAAGCCTGAAAAAAACCGTGACAGTTACTACTTTCCCCTTTTTTTAAGGAAAAGTAGTGACTGTCACGTTTCCTACTGAACGCATCCAGTTGCAGTGATCGAAGCCCGGAAGAAAGCGATGGATTACCTGGCGCGCCGTGAGCACGGCCGCGCCGAACTGGTTGACAAGCTGACGCGTGCAGGCTTCGATGCCGATGTCGCCGATGAAGCGGTTTCAACCCTGGTCGAAGACAATCTGCAAAGCGATGAACGCTTTGCTGAAACCTTTGTCAGCGCGCGCATCAACCAGGGAAAAGGGCCGGTCAGGATCCGTCTGGAACTGCGCGAACGCGGCATTGCGGCGAGTGTAGTCGACAGCGCGCTTGAAAATGCCGATCACGACTGGTTCGAATCGGCGCGCCACGTTCGGGAGAAAAAATTCGGCACGGAATTGCCTGCCGAGTTCAAGGAGAAAGCGCGGCAAATGCGGTTTCTGCAATCGCGCGGTTTTGATTCGGAGCAGGTCCAGTCAGCCGTTTCAGTGTAGCCGAAACAGCACGGTCATCGTCACAAAGTCGACCCGGAAACGTCATCGCCGGGTAAGAATTCGCCACTAATCTCGAATTTCTGATCGAGTCACCGAATCCTCTGTGAGGTGCAAATGATCAATTTCGGGATCGGGCTGCGCGTGGCGTGGCGCATGTTCGTACAGGTATTGTTTTTTCTGCTGGCCACGGCCGGCACGTCAAAGTCGGCGGCTTATGAAACGGACCAGTTGACGGAGCGACAGCAGGATATCGCCGATGCAGCCTATTTTCTGAACCGTCGCGTCAATGACACGATTGGCGAAATCATTATTGACTGGCAAAGCGAGCAGGGCCCGGATCAGACGGCATTCGTCGACCAGGTCTATCGCAAGATCGGCGGTCGCAACTGGGTCGACAAACTCGAAAAATACGCGATGTTCTCGCCGGACATCGAACGAATCGATGCGCCGCGATGGGATAGCATCTACGGTGACCTGCCGATCTGGCGTGCGCGCATCGTACGCTTTACCGGTGTCAGCAAGACGATCCGAGTTGGCGATACGTTGATCGGCACGGACAAGATCGGGCATTTCATCTCGCAGGGGCGGAAATACTATCGACGTTTTCTGCGTGACGGATCCGAAGATCGGGCGGCGCGTCGATCGGCCTTTACCGAGCGCGGCATATTCGGGAGTTTCCTGGCCGGTGCATATTCGAATGCGGACCTGGTCGCAAACTACGAGGGCTACCGTTTCTACCGCAGCCTGTTCGAGGACGACGTAGTGCCTGGAAAGCCGGCAATCCTGGCCTGGGACGGAAACCACTGGCGATTCCAACGGGCTTTCGACTGGACCGATCACGTTAATGCCTACTGGGATGAGGCGCTGAACGTGTCCGCCTACGATGCGCTCCTGTACGACGCAATGCAGAACCGGTTTACCGAGTTTTGTCCGGACTACTGGCGCAACCCGGCGGACTACGCCGTCGCAGGCGAAGCAGTCTATCTCGAACGCTATGCGCACCTGGAGTTGCGCGATACCCGCGAACTGCGGCTGGACTCCCTTTGCCCGGCCTACGCGGCTGCAATGGCCGGTGAAAAAGCCGTGGTCGACAGCCGCTAGTCTCGTTTCTCCACCAACCGTCCAGGTCATACGGCAAGCCGGGTCGACACGCGATTGTCACTTGAGCATAAGAAAACTGTAAGAAATGACGCGTAGTTTGCAAGGTTGTTAAGTATCGCCGTCGGGCCAGTCGACCGACCTCTGCAATGTCGAACTCACGAGGCTACTTGTGTGATGTCAGCGTCTTCTGTCGCAGTCAAACCCGTGTCGCAACTGTCGTGGTCCGAGAAGCTCAACTTCCTCATAACGAACCGAATTCCTCGCAGATGGTTGACGTTGCTGGTTGGTCGCCTGAGTCGTGTCGAGAGTCGCTGGTTTGCCCGCAATGCTATCCGTGTATGGCAATGGTTCGTCGACGACCTGCGTCTCGACGAAGCGCAAGAACAGGAGTTCGACAGCCTCCGGGATTGTTTTACGCGACAACTGCGAGCGGGTGCGAGACCTGTTGCAGCAGACCCCCAAATACTGACCTCGCCCTGCGATGCTGTCGTTGGCGAGTTCGGCGCGACATACGGTCTGCAGGCGATCCAGGCGAAAGGTTTTCCGTATTCAATCGTTGAATTGCTCGGCGACGGCGCCGCTGCCGACAGGTACTGCGATGGACGGTTCATCACGCTGCGGTTGAAGTCGAGCATGTATCACCGCTTTCACGCGCCGTGCGATGCCGCCGTCAAGGAAGTGCGGTATATCTCGGGCGACACCTGGAACGTCAACCCGGTTGCACTGAAAACGATTGAACGACTTTTTTGCAGGAACGAGCGGGCTGTCCTGCGCCTGTATCCAACACTGTTTGACGAGAACATCACGCTGGTTCCGATTGCTGCAATCCTCGTGGCAAGCATGCGCATTCATGGGCTGGCACAGCCACTGAATCTGCTCTACCAGGGTCCGAATGACATGCAGTGCAAGCGGCGGGTAGCCAAAGGCGATGAACTGGGTTACTTCGAGCAGGGATCGACAATTGTCATGTTCACCAGCAGTGCATTCCGGTTCGTCGACACCCTGCGGACCGGCAAGGTTATCCGAATGGGCCAACCCCTGATGCAGTACATACATCCACTACCGGAAAGAGGCGACAAATGACGAATTCGAGCAAGGTTGAAAAACCCAGTTTTCGCGAAGAGCTGCATATGCAGCGATGGGACGACCATCGCTATTATCACCACAGCCGGATCAACCAGTCGTTGCACCTGCTGAGTGCAACATGTTTCCTGACCTGTTATGCGATGCTGTGGTTCGACGCGGCAGCGGCGGCGTTGCTCGGTTGGCTGGTTGCGATGTGTTCACGGCAGATCGGTCATTTCTTCTTTGAGCCAAAAACCTACGACACGGTCAACCATGCAACACATGCTCACAAGGAAGAGATCAAGGTCGGTTACAACCTGCAGAGGAAACGAATCTTGCAGGGCGTCTGGGCTATTTCACCGCTGGTCCTGTATATCAATCCGTCGTTCTTCGGGCTGCTGACGCCGCATACCAACAGCGCCGGTTTTCTCGACAACCTGGCAATTCTCTGGATCGGGCTGGCTGTCGTGGCTTTGCTGATCCGGACCGTACACCTGTTTTTCATCCAGAACGTGCAAACCGGCCTGGTCTGGGCAACCAAGATCCTCACGGACCCGTTCCACGACTTCAAGCTGTATGCGAAGTCGCCATTTTTCCTGATGCGCGGCGAGTTGCTCGACCCGATGTTGCATGTCGCACACGGGCAGGACAATGAAGACGCCGACGAAGAAGCGCTGGCGAGCTAGCGCAGCGGGGAGATCTCGGTGAGCAATTCGCGCAGGATGCGCTTGTGGATCGCCGCATTCGTTGTCAGCGTTGCGCCACTCCACCAGCCGTCTGCCCGCATGGCTGCCGCCGCTGTGTAGATACGTTCGCACACGGCCTGAAAGTCGTCGTCCGTGTAGTTGTGGCTGAAAATAAATCGGCCCGTACCCACCCAGCTGAGGCTAAGCCCGGCCGCTCGCAGGTAATACTGGAACAACCAGTTGAAGCGGCTGACCTCGGTGTAAACGACGATGCCGATGGAGACCAGGTTGCGAACGCGTATCGGCAGTTCGCGTTGCGCCAGGCCATCGTTCAACCTGCCGATTCTTGTATCCCAAGTAGCAAGCGCGGCCTCGCTGGCCGAGCGGTACTCGGGCGTGGTGACGTGCCGCAGGAATTCGTTCATCGTGGCCATGACATAGGGGTGCGAGTTGAAGGTGCCGCGCGCAAAGCAAACGTCGGCAGGCCGGTCGTCGCGGTAGCGCCTCATCAATTCCGCCTTGCCGGCCAGCACGCCGACGGGCAAGCCACCGCCGATGGTCTTGCCATAGGTAACAAGATCGGCCTGAACGCCGAAGTACTCCTGTGCTCCGCCAACCCCCAGGCGAAAGCCGACGAAAACCTCGTCGAAGATCAACACGATATTCTTTTGCGTGCAGATCGTGCGAACGGCCTGCAGCCAGTCGCTGTAGGCCTGGCGGTCGAAATTTGCCGTCCGGTTGCTGCCGACGAGCGTCGCGTCGCTGCTCGCCGCGCTGTTCGGGTGCAGCGCCTGTAGCGGGTTGACGAGTATGCAGGCAATGTCCTTGCGGGTTCGCAGCACCCGCAACGTAGATTCGCTGACGTCCTGCAACATGTAGATGTCATCGACAGAGCGCTGGTGGCCGACGCCGGCCTGTACCCCGTCCCACCAGCCGTGGTACGCGCCGCAAAAGGTGACGAGTTGCCGTCGCCGCGTGTGAAATCGCGCCAGCCGCACGGCCTGCATGACAGCTTCTGTGCCGGACATGTGGAACGAGACCTCGTCGAGCCCGGAGAGCTGCTTGATGAAGCGGACGTTCTCGGCGATGAGCGGATGGTAGGGACCGAGGACAGGACCGAGTTCACGCACCCGTGCTGTGCCACGTTCGATGGCGGCCTTGTAGAAGTCATA
>JAUIDP010000034.1 GCA_030429005.1 Gammaproteobacteria bacterium
TAGAAGCCCGAGCAATATGTCGATTGTTGTCGTTTTGCCCGATCCGGTCGCCCCTACGAATCCAATGGTTTTGTTGGCATAGATTTCCAGGCATACGTCAGTCAACGCATTGCTATCGGCGTTTGGGTATGCATACGTTACGCCGGTCAGCGCAATACGGCTGAAGGGAAACAGGCCTGGTTGAGGCTGTTTGGACGCCGGCGATGGCGCGGAGGTTTGATTGAAGTCCGAATGCAGCTGATCCAGTGCCGCCCCGGCAAATCTCAGTTTCGTTGCGTTGTTGTACGACGCCTGCAGCGCAGGCATCAAACGGTAACCCGCCAGTGTATACAATGCGATTACCGGTAGCGCTTCTTGAAGCCCGTTTCCGCTGCGCATCAGTATCAGAACGATCAGCAGCATTCCGCCAAAAGCAACAATCTCGAGAACATATCGAGGCATCATGCCGGCAAGCAATGCAATTTTTTGCGCCCTGGCAAACCTTAGCGCTGGCTCACCGAATCGCTCCAATGACACATCTTCCAGCGCAGCCAGTTTTACTTCTTTAATCCCGCCAAACGCATCGCTGACTGCCTTGAACCGTGCCTGGTTAGCCGCAAGCCGGTCTTTTCCTATCCTGTCGAGCAATCGACGAAGCGCCGTGTACGTAATTCCGTAGGCGCCACCGATACCTCCACCTACGACCAGCGCCAGGAATGGATCGACAATAATCAACAGCAGAAGAACTGCTATGACGATCGAACTTTGTGCAAGAAAATGCATCAGTGGCATCAGCGCATTTCGAACGACAACATCTACCTCACTCAAAATCGTCTTGCCGAGATCTGCACTATGGCGACTGAGAAACCATTCGTACGGTTGGTGCAAGTACCTCGCCACCAGCCGGCGGGAAATGGAATAATTGCGCATCTGCGAAAAACCCATCAGCGACCATGTCGTAAGCGCCTTGAAACCAATTGACAAGACCAGCAACGCAAATACGCAGACGCCCAGGAAAAACAGAAAACTGTCTGCGTCAGCAAAATTTAGCGCGGTGTATACGGTATTCAGTAGATTGTTAGTTTCGACGACTTCGGGATTTGCCAGCACTGCCATAAACGGCATCACCGATGCAATGCCGATGACATCCAGGAATGCCATGACGAGTACCATGACTAGCAGGAAATACGCGCTTCGCCGTTCGCGTTTCGACAGAAGTGTCAGCAGTTTGCGAATGACATCAAACATTACGTTCCCTCGTCCATACCGGACTCAGTTCCGCGTGCTGAAACCTCTCTGCGCAACTCTTCAATTTCCGATTGCAACGCACTGTATTCTTTTAGCTTGATCTTCAAAAATCGCTGCGTGACCTTGGCCTTATCGGCGAGCCCGCGCGGCGTCAACTGATAGGCGTATGCAAGCTTGTTGCCGCTGCGGCGAAAATTTGTCACTTTGACCAGTCCTTTGTCGACCAGCGCATTCAAACAATAATTCGTTTTACCAACACTTACGCCCAGGCTGGCTGCCAGTTCCCGCTGCGACAGCTGCGGATCGCGTTCCAGCTCTCGCAATATCTGTAGTCGAATTTCGTCGCTTAACATGAATGCAACACGATTCGGGCACGCTCCCGCAGGACAATGCAGCCAAACCAACCGCAGCCCGTGAAGTCAGCACCCCGGCGGGCACTGCGTTCAATGATTGAACAGGCTGCAGGCTATCAGCCAATCCGCGTTCGGACAAGGCTTTATCTGACTGTTTCCTAATGAGTTTCAGGCTGGCCGGTCAATTTCATCCTGGGATACCTCAGTCCGCGCCCTCTGCCCCAACAATTCCAGCAGAATGATCACCCTGTCCTGGCCGCTTCGCGCCTCGAAGACTCCTTCGAGCCCTGCCAGGACGCCGGACGCGATTCGTAGCCTGTCGCCGCGACGAAATACTCGCGGCTCCGGAACGTGCAGCCCGGTTTCCGGGTCCTCGCGGCTGACAAGTGCGTCGACCACATTGACCGGTACCGGCAGGTATTCCGCTCCGAATCTCACCAGCTTCTGCACGCCCACCGTATGTTGCGCCGGCGCCATCGACTGCTCGCTTTCGCCCGGCGCCACAAACAGGTACCGAGGGAACAACGCGCCGTCGACGAATACCATGCCTTGGGACCGGCGTTTGCGCTCGCGGATCTTTGGCAGGTACACGCGGTAGCCCTGTTCCAACAGCCCCTTCGCTGCTGTCTCTTCCTGCCGGGCCTTGCTGTAGACCAGGTACCAGTCACTCATTATTTCTCAGATCGCCCGAATTCCCCTGAATAGCGTAACATTCGTCGCTGGGGAGAATCCGGCATTTATGAATTTTTTGGCCCGAACGTTCGTCGATTTCATTCGCCGTACGCCGCAACTGCGACGCGGTGCGGTAGTGTGCCTGGCGCTGGCCCTTATTGCATCTGCGGCAGAAGTCGCGGTCGCGGTCTGCATGCTCCCGGTTTTGTCATCGCTTGGAATTGATGCCGGAGCCGAATTCGAATCGTGGGTGAGCGGGGTCCAGCCCGTCACCTGGCTGATCCTGTTCGCACTGGTCGCTAGCTTGCGGGCATTCGTATCGTGGCAGTCGGCCGTGCAACAGGTACGCAGCAGCCAGGACGTTGTCGTTGCCTTGCAATCCCGCTTGTTTCGCGCAATGGCAAACGCCCACTGGGACGCGGTACGGCACCTGTCGCCACCGGTCATCACCAGCGCACTGCAAAACCAGACATATGAAGTGGGCTATGGGTTCAGCAGCATGGTAAGCACGATGGCGGCTGCGCTGTTGGTAGCCGCCTACCTGGTTTCGGCCGCATTTGTCTTCCCTTTGGTATTGCCGCTACTGCTGCTCACACTCATCGTGATGTGGTGGATCAATCGCGGCAACAGTGCCCAGGTCAGTATGCAGTCGGAGAACTATGTGGATGCGCAAACCGAATTGCACGAGCGCTACGAAGACTGGGTCGCCATCAGCCGCATCGCATCACTTGGAGTCGACTCGGGCAAACTGGCACGACAATTCGAGTCGGGGGCCCGGGATGCCGCCTCGCTGGCCGTGGGCTACAGCCGGGCCTCGGCCTCCACGCAGGCAACGTATGATCTCGCACTGGTCGTCGGCCTGTTCCTCGGCGTTGTCATCGCCTGGTACCTGGATACGCCGCCGGCGCTGCTGGTGTTTGGCCTGCTTGCGTTTGTCAGGGTGCTTCCGCGAGCGCGTAGCATCCAGACAGGCTACCAGGGGATCGTCAATGCTGTCCCGCCATTACGTGCTGTCGAATCCCTGGCCGAAACACTGGAAGCCGATCCCGTTGTTCACACGGCCCACCGGCCAAAACGGACCTGGCAACAAATCACCCTGGAAGGCATTGGTGTCGAGGAACTCCTGGGCGATAAGCGCCGCCGATGGACGCTCAGGGACGTAAACCTGCAATTTTGTCGCGGCGAGTGGCTGGCGTTCGCTGGACCAACCGGGGCCGGAAAGTCCACATTGGCCGAAGTCCTGCTGATGCTCGTTCGCCCGGATGCCGGTTCGATCAGCATCGATGACAGGCCTGTCGATGTATCCATCTCCAATGCCTGGCGCTGCCAGTCCGCTTACGTACCGCAGGATGTTGTGCTGTTCGATGCAAGCATTCGTGACAACCTGAAACTGTTTGCCGCCGATGCATCCGACGCCGAACTCAGAGACGCCCTGCTAAAAGCCGCGGCAGACTTCGTGTTCGAGCGGCTTCCGGAAGGGCTCGACACCCGGGCTGGTCCTGGCGGTCGATGGTTGTCAGGTGGCGAACGCCAGCGCATCGGCATTGCGCGCGCCCTCCTGAGCAAACCCGGGTTTCTCGTACTGGACGAACCCACCGCTGCGCTCGATGGCGACACGCAGGCCAGGCTGATGCAAGCCCTGGGCCGGCTGGATCACGACATGAGCGTCATTATCGTTTCGCACCGCCCCGAGCTGCTGGAACTGGTCGACAGGGTCGTTCAAATCCAGGACGGCCGCATCGTGGTGCCTACAGCCGATGTATCTCCGAAAACCGATGAACCTCGGCGCCACCGGTGACAACGAAATCACCGCAGGTCAGCCAGGCGTGCCCGTCCAGGTTCTCACCCTCCTCGCGGGCAATGCCGAAGTGAATGACCGGCGCAAAACCGTCCCGCCAGAGCAGCAGGTAACCAGCAATGCTTTGCGGGAAACAGTCGGACCGCCACGGAACGTTGGCCGAGGCCGCTGCAATGGCGTAGCGAACACGCTCGAAGTATCTACTGTCGCCAGGCATGCTGACGGCTGTTTGTCGACGCTGCAGTTTCTCAGACAAACTGTCGAACGAATTGCGAGCCAGCATGATCCGGGCAACAGCGAGCCAGGCAGCAGCGCGAATGAGCAGCCATTTGTCTGGCGCCTTCAACCGCGCAAACTTGGCAATCTTGCTCTCTGTCGTACGTTTCGGCATAGCCCGATTATGCCCTGAACAGGCATAATCCGCTGATGGCAACAACACTCGAAGAACATGCTGGCTACCTGACCGACCGGATCAAGCTGGCACGCTATCAAGAGGCTATATCGCACGCGGTTCAAAGTGGCCATACCGTGATGGACCTGGGCTGTGGAAGCGGCATTCTTGGGTTACTGGCTTTGCGAGCGGGTGCCGACAATGTGATCTTTGTCGAGGAAACCGATGTCCTGGAAATTGCGCGTCGAAGCATCACCGATGCAGGCTATGCAGACAAGGCCAGCTTCCTTCGTACCAATTCCTTCGAATTGGCTGCAACGGACCCGGTTGACGTCATCGTCTGCGATCACGTCGGTTACTTTGGCTTCGACTACGGCCTGCTCGCCCTGCTCGCCGACGCAAAGAAGCGCTTTTTGAAGCCTGGCGGAATCGTTATTCCCGAGCGTCTTACAGTGCAGCTTTCGCTCGTTGAGTCGGGCGAGTGCCGCAAACGGATTACCCAGTGGCAAGACGGCAGCGTACCCGCGGAATTTCGCTGGGTTGACGCCATCGCGGCGAACACCAAGCATGCGGTCGACCTTGAAGCCGACAACCTGCTGGACGGCCCGGAAATCCTCGACGAATTGACGCTTGGCGAACCAGCCGAAGAGTTCCTGTCCTGGTCCACGAGATTCGTCTGTGCCCGGGACGCAACCGTCGATGGCCTGGCCGGCAGCTTCTCGGCTACACTGGTCGACGAAATACGGATGTCCAATTCACCACTGTTGGACGACCGGCTGAACCGCCCACAGGCCTTTTTGCCATTGCAACACCCGGTGGCAGTGACCGCCGGCGAAAAAGTTGATGCGACGGTCATGTGCCGTCACAAAGATCACCTGATTGCCTGGATTGTGAATTTCCCGCGGCAGGACCTGACCTTCTCATACAATACGTTCAACAGCATTCTGCTGGACAACGCACGTCTGTCTCAGACGCAACCCACCCGTGTTGCTGCACTGAATGACCGGGGCATTGCAAGGAAGGCAGTACTGTCCTACTGCGACGGCAAGCGGACGGTTGCCGAGATTCACAACCTCGTCCGCAAGGAGCATCCGGAGCTGTTCCCCACCGCCGAGGCGACTACTGCATTCGTCGACCAGGTGCTGGCCTGGAATACCGACCATTGATCGACTACCAGGAAAAATCCGCGCGACCGCAGGCTGCAATCACGAAGCCTCCTTTTCAATGCTATGAAGATGCCGATGGCTCGACGTGGACCGAATTTTTCCGCACGAACGATGGTTACCTTTTGCGCTTTCCGCAACTGGCCGACTTCGAGGTATCACAGGATGGCAATGTCGTGACGGCCTACCCGGTACCCGGCGTCGATGCAGCGACGGTCGAACACCTGTACATCAACCAGTTGGTGCCGCTTGCGTTAAGCCGGCAGGGACGGCCAGCATTTCATGCCAGCGTCGTCACGGTGGACGACGGTGCTGTTGCATTCCTTGGCCGGACGGGCGCGGGCAAATCGACCTTGGCGGCCTCCTTCGCGTTGAATGGTGCCGCATTCCTGACAGATGACGCACTACTCGTGGAAGAAGCATCAGGCTGTTGCCTGGCCGTGCCCAGCCATGCGTCCATTCGGCTCTGGGACGACAGCCGCGACGAACTCGTTGATGAACGCGCCCCCCGTGCCGGGCCGGTGAGTTATTCCGACAAATCCAGGCTGCTGGCCGGCGAAGCATTGAACTACTGTTCCGAGACGAAAAGGTTGCTGGCAGCATTTGTGCTTGACCAAGAGGATAACGCGAGCATACAAATTACACCGATGTCCGGGTTGCAGCGCTATATGGGCTGGCTGGGCAACTCATTCCTCCTCGACATCGAAGACCACGACCTGCTGGCCCAGCATTTCGAGTGGACACACCGTGTTTCCGACGCCGTGCCAACATTCGGGCTGGATTATCGGCGAAACTATGGCATTCTGCCGGATGTACGAGCAGCAATCATCGACCACGTAAGAAAGCATGGCTGAAGAAATCAATCTGGATTCGCGTTTGGGCGTGCCGCCGCAGGTGATGACGCGCATCGTTGGCGACGAACTGGTTCTGCTGGACATCGCCAAAGGCGTTTATTTCGGACTGGACGGTGTCGGCAAGCATATCTGGGAAAGCCTGTCGGACGGACAGAGCCTGCAGCAGGCTGCAGCGGCAGTCGCGGCAGAGTACGAGGTCGATGATGACCGCGCGGCCTCCGACGTCATGGAATTCGCCAGCGACCTAGTTGGCCGTGAGCTACTCTACGTCGAGTGACGAAAACCTTGCGGCGTCGTCGCCCCGCCGCCTGAATGCATTTTGCCTGCCGGTCAGAGCCCGCAATACGTCGGCCGGCGAGTCGTGCAGAAAAGCAGAAAAACCGACCAATCGCGCATAACGCCAGCGAGCCAACCTGGCCGGCAAGTCGTTGCTTAGCCAAAATTCGAGCCAGCGCGCGCGTACTCCTCCCGGACGCGTATCGGCGAGCATTCGCTGCAACCTGTCCGGAACGTGTGGCTCGGCAAGCAACTGCACCCAGCGCAATGTCGTCCACGCTGCGGTGGTGACGCCACTTTCACGAAGCCTTTGAAGCACCACCTGCCAGTCAAACGAATGACCATCAACGTACTTCAGGATGTCCACCGCTCGATGAACACCCATTCCCCAGCTATGCAGGTGCTTTGCAAACGCGGGATGCACGAGCAACAGGAATACGGCGTCCTCGCTGCTCAACAAGCTAACTTCACGTGATCGACGACGCCGCGTTACCATGTCGCCTGAAAGGTCCGCTCTCAATCGACCCTCACGCAGGATGCCCCAATGCAGATCAACATTAACGAAATGCCGGGTAAGCACCAGCTCGCGGCTGATGTTGTTGACGTCTATGTCGGCGACGAATCCGATGCGCACGAGCGCTTCGGCAGCGTCGACGCGCTGCGCCGGGCACACCAGGATGTCGATATCATGGCAGGCACGAATCGCCGGGTTCTCGAACAGCAGCAAGCGATTTGCAGCACCTTTGATCACCGCATAGTCAACCCCGCCGCCTTGCAGCGCCGCGTCGATTTCTCGCAGTGCTTTTTCCTGCACAGCATACAAAGCCTCGGCATCCAGCCTGGACTTACTGAATGCCTCGAGCTCGGTACGAGCATGCCACATTGGGCCCATGCCGTGACTGATAACGAAGGCCGCAAACTCGTCACCGCCGTACGAAACGCTCTCCAGCAGTTGCCGCTTGCTGACTTCGGGGAACGCCGCCAGTATCGCTTGCCGGTAGGTGTGGAGTGCCTGCATAAGACTATGGTAGCCGACTGGTGAGTGGAATCTGCGGTTTACTGAACCTCGACGCCGCGCCGGCGCGAGAACACGATATCCGCGCCATGGTCGCCATGATGCACCGTCGTGGGCCGGCGGCACAACATCGCTGGCGCACAGAAGCCATTGCCCTCGGCCATGCTTTGCTACCGACCACACCGCAGTCCGCTATAGAGACGCTTCCCTTTCAGCACGCGTCAAGCGGCTGCGTAATCACCGCAGACATTCGCCTCGACAATCGCGTAGAGTTACTGAAAAGCTTGGGGCTCGCTGACCGAGAGGACGCGACAGGTGATGCTGCGTTGGCCCTGCAGGCATACCTTGTCTACGGCGAAGACTGCCCTTCACATCTGCTCGGCGATTTCGCGTTTGCAATCTGGGACCCGCGTACGAACAGCCTGTTCTGCGCGCGCGATCATTTCGGCATGCGTCCATTTTACTATTCGCACAGGCCCGACCACGAGTTTGCGTTCGCGTCGGAGCCGCGTTCCATACTCGTCCTGCCCCAAATTCCCTACGAACTGAGTGCCGCCCGCATTGCCGACTTCCTCGTCGAGGAGTTGCAGTGGATAGACTTCACCAGCACCTTTTTCGAGGGCGTCTACCGTTTGCCTCCTGGACATCAGCTCAAGGTTGGCCAGGGATGCTTCAAACTGTCTGAATACTGGCATCCGCACCCGGTTGCCGGCCCAACATATGCAAACGACGACGAATACCGGGAAGCATTTATCGAAGTCTTCACGCGTGCTGTCGAAACGCGTCTCGAACCCGACCCCATCAAGGTCGCATCGATGCTCAGTGGCGGCATGGATTCGGGCTCCGTGGCTGCAACGGCGGCAGATCTGCTGCGATCGAAACATCGCGAGCCCTTGTCGACCTACTCGGCCTTGACACGCTTGGATTCGGCGCGCTTCCCGGAGCGGGAGCTGTCCGAGTCCCGGGCGATCCTGGCGGCAGTCGGCATGCCCGGCATCCAGCCCAACCTCATCGATTCGGATGCATTGTCTACGGACTTCGAAACCCTGCTTGCACGTATCGACGAGCCATTCGATGGCGATTTCATGTTCATGCAGGCCCTGTTCCTCGCAGCCAATCGACGTGGCGAAACCATCATGCTGGACGGAGCCGGTGGCGACGTCATCCTCAGCGAAGGCACTTACATTACGCGACTGCTACGCA
The DNA here is from genome assembly GCA_030429005.1 of Gammaproteobacteria bacterium. Classification (GTDB taxonomy): domain Bacteria; phylum Pseudomonadota; class Gammaproteobacteria; order Steroidobacterales; family Woeseiaceae; genus UBA1847. Next base: position 8,953 of record JAUIDP010000034.1, read on the forward strand.
GCCTGAACTTTACCCACGCAATTCGGGAAATTGCCGCTGAGCCGCACTATCGTTGCTACGGATCGTTCCTGACATCACTGGCGCCATACCTGCGCGCTGCAATTACACCCAATCTTCTCCGCCAGTCCCTGCGCGGACCGAGACTCAAGTTGCGCGCTGACAACGCGCTAAGGAATTCGCTGTTGTCTCCTGAGCTGGCGGCGGCTGTTAACCTGGACCAACGCTTCGCGCGTATGCAGCAGACAATGAACGGCGGCTGGCGCGACGACTATTTTGCCGAGCGATCGAACGTTATTCGCTACAGCATGACGGCCGGTCGCGAACGCTACGGCCGCCTGGCTGCCAACATGGGGCTGGAATGTCGTGACCCATACCTTGACCGGCGCTTCGTCGATTTTTGCTCTACGTTGCCTGCCCGCTTCAGATTGCGAGACGGCTGGCCCAAGATCATCCTGCGCGATGTCATGTCCGAGAAGTTGCCGGCCGAGGTGCTTTGGTGTCGGGGCAAACCGCATATTGGCTGGCTATTCAACGAGGAAATTGCCCGCACGGCCGCCGCCAAAGGCGCGCTGAGCCTAGAGCGATTGACCGGGGACCTGGCAACTTATGTCGACCCGAAGCGCTTGCGCAAGGCCTGGTATTCCTTCGAAACGGGCGGCGACAGCGGACAGATTCACCAGGCCTTCGTACTCGCAGTCTGGCTCGCCCAAAACGCCCTTCGGCCAACCGAAACCGGCGCCAGATAGGGGGCGAAATTCCGAATTCGGCTTGGTAGTTTGCGGGTCGAAATGATAAAGTTCGCGTGACATTTGCATTTGGGCAACTTCCGTGGGCATCGACATCAAAACCAGCAAAGACAAGCAAGCCAGGCAACAGCAGCGTGCGGCTTATGTTGCCCCGTCTCTCAAGGAATTCGGATCGATCGGGTCCCTGACCCAGAGCGGTACAGGAATGGCCCAGGAAGGCATGATGACAGCTATGCCGCAGAACATGTACCCCTAAGCCACTTGCTGTGGTCGTACGCGAAGGTAACAAGCCCATTGCAACTGGTCGGCAATCCAAGCGCCAGTCCAAACCTTACAAGCCACCTCAACTCAAGGAATTCGGCCTGATCGGATCGCTGACGCAATCTGGCTCGATGGGGATGCCTGAAGGCGCAGGCAACCCGATGGGCATGCCGACCATGCCCTGAACTCCGGCTTCCTATCCTGATCGCGAGCCAGTCGGGAAATCCAGAACTTTGTCTTCGTCGGTCACGGCTTCACCCAAATCGCGAGCCGCAATCCAGATCAAATCGTCAATACCGTTTTCCGGCGCATATTCCGGTACAGCATCTGCGAGTAGCTTCCGCGCCCTCTCGAAATCGAGGTCTGCGCACGCCGACTCCAGCTCCCGCAAGATGCGTTCGACCTGCTCAATCGGCAAGTAATCTTCGTCGGCACGGCAAATCCTGGGGTGCCGTGTACCCGACACATTGGTGCCAATCAACAATTCTTCGTACAACTTCTCGGCGGGCCGCAAGCCGACATACTGAATCTCGATATCGCCGTCCGGATTGTCGCTGTCCCGCACAGACAGTCCCATCAGCCGGATCATGCGGTATGCGAGATCCCGAACGCGCACCGGATCGCCCATGTCGAGTACGAATACGTCGCCACCCTTCGCCATGGCTCCTGCCTGGATCACCAGTTCTGCAGCTTCGGGAATGGTCATGAAGTAGCGGATGATATCGCGATGCGTCACCGTGACCGGCCCGCCCTTGCGGATCTGTTCGCGAAACAACGGCACGACCGAGCCCGACGACTCCAGCACGTTGCCGAAACGGACCATGCAAAACTGCGTGCCATTGTCTTGCCTGGCATAGGCCTGCAACACCAGCTCGGCCATGCGCTTGGTTACGCCCATGATGCTGGTCGGGTTCACCGCCTTGTCGGTGGAAATGAGGACGAACGACTCCACCTGTGCACCGATTGCTGCGCGAGCCGTGTGATAGGTCCCCAGCACGTTATTCCTGACGCCTTCGAACAGATTGTGCTCGACCAGCGGCACGTGCTTGTACGCGGCTGCGTGGTAAACCGTTTGAACCGCGAATGTCGCCATCACGTGCCGCAGTTTTTCTTCCTGCAAGACAGACCCGAGGATCGGCACAACGTCGCAGGTGCTGTCGATCTGTTGCATCAGCTCCTGTAGCTCCTTGCTGATGCGATAAAGCGCCGTTTCGCTCATTTCCTGCAAAACGAGTCGCTTCGGATGCAAGCGCAGAATCTGGCGGCACAATTCGCTGCCAATGGAGCCGCCTGCACCGGTCACAAGGACATTCTTTTGCGAGATACAGGTCGACAATAGCTCCGGGTCCGGCGGCACCGGGTCGCGGCCCAACAAATCATTCACAGCGACATCGGACAACTCATCGACCCTGGCCTTGCCCGAGACGATATCGCTGTAGTCCGGAACAGTCTGGACCCGCACCGGGAACTCTGACAGGTACTCCAGGATTTCGCGCCGCCGCCGCAGGTTCGCCGATGGCATGGCCAGCAGCACCGTGTGCACTGACAATTCCTCGCATAAGACCTTGACGGCAGCCGGGGGATAAATCTCGAAGCCGCCAACGCGCCGGCCTTGCATGATCGGGTTATCATCGAGCATCGCGACCGGCTTGTAAGCACTGCCTTCTCGCAGAATCCTGGCCAGTTGTACGCCAGTCGATCCTGCGCCATAAATGATGACTTTCTCGCGATCCTGGTTTGCGCGGCGGCCGATCAGAAACAGCCGTGCGAAATAGCGACTGCCGCAAATGTACAGGAAAGCGAATACAGCATAGGCCACGGCCCAGCGCCTTGGCGTACCCTGGAACACGAACACCTGCATCAGTAACGCGCCGGCTACACCTGACCCTACCGATGTCAGAATTGCCGAGATCAAGAGGTCCAGCCCGAGATAACGCACGACCGACCGGTACATCCCAAGCCACCACGCGAGGACGAGCGATACCAGCGCAGTGGCAAAGACGACCAACGGATGCGTTTCGATCACCTCGCCAAGTGCGATCAACCACAGCGCACAGAGCACACATAGTGCGAATCCAAGCAGGTCGGTCGCTACTATGATGAAAGACTTTGCACCGCGCGGCAGGCGGATCAGTGCGCTTCTGAGCAGGTGGGCAGATTTGTGGAACCTTTCGGTCACTAAATCTCACTCTTCTTTAGGTTATTGAGCTAACGCTCTATTTCAATTAGAAATAAAGCGACCGAATCTGGACCTAATTTACCTCATTTGCTCGCGTAGGAGTACTGGTAGGCGTATTTCCCGGCTCCGTAGCGATAACTTTGCCGAACATCGTTGATGACCAGCCCGCGCAAGTTAACACCGGATATTTGCAGTCTCTTGACACTTTGCTCGATCTCGCGCATCGGGTGTGCGCCTGACTTGATCACCATCATCGTGGCGCCGGCGACCTGGCCGATGATCGTCGCGTCGGTTGCCGCAAGAATCGGCGGGGAATCGATGATGATGTGGTCATACCTCGGGATCAGCACGGCCATGCTGTCGGCAAAGCGATGGTGAAACAGCAGCTCCGCCGGATTCGGCGGTAAATTGCCGGTTGGCATCAGGGTCAGTCCTTCAATCGGCGTCGCGTGCAGCGCTTGTTCGACAGTGAGTTCCTTGCTGATCAGGTCGGAAAGCCCGTTCTCTTTCGACAGGCCGAGGAATTTATGTAAATGGCCTTGCCGCATATCACCGTCGATCAGCAAAACTTTCTTGCCATTGCCGGTCAGGACCGCAGCCAGGTTGGCGCTGATGAATGACTTGCCAACGCCGGGGCTCGGTCCGGCGATCATGATGCAGTTGTTCTTGGCATCCATCGTGCCGAAGTGCAAAGCTGTTTGCAGATTGCGCAGGCTTTCGATGGCAAGATCGTCCGGACTGTCGGCAGCCAGCAACACCTGGCTGTGGCCGTTGGCCTGGTGATCGCTGAATATCTCCTCCTGCCGCTTGCTGTGTGCAACCGTTGCATACACCGGCAAGTTCACGTGCTTCTCGATCAGGTCGGGGTCTTCGACCCCGGATTTGAGCGCATGCCGAGCGAACGCTGCTACCACCCCGATAAAACCACCGAATACGAAGCTGAGAAGCAACATGCGCCTGCGATTCGGGCTGACCGGCCTGGTCGGGACCTCGGCATAATCGATAATACGGGAATTGCCGACAGTACCCGCCTTGACCACCCGCAGTTCCTGCGCCGTATTCAGCAAAGACGTGTACAGTGCCGTATTCACCTCGACGTCCCGGATCAATCGCAACAGTTCCTGCTGCGTCGTCGGCAAGTCGCGCACCTGCGAGTTCAGATCTTCCAGTTGTTGTGCCAGACGTCCGATCTGCCGGTCGAGTGCTATGACTGTCGGGTGCGCCGGAGTAAATGCCAGGGTAACTTTCTCCCTTTCCCTGCGCATTTCGCTGAGCTCCGCTTCGATGGCGACAATCGTCTGCAACGTTGTTTGCGTTTCCAGCGGCAAGTCGATCGAACCCTTTTCGAGCCGATACTCGTTCAGTGCACGCTCGGCCGTTTCAACCTCCAGTCGCAGGGATGGTAATTGCCTGTTCAGGAAATCAAGGGTTTGCTGGGCCTCGGCCGAGCGTCGCTCGACGTTTTGGCGAATATAGACGTCCTGGATCTCGTTCAGCTGTTGCTGAACCAGGCGGGGATTCGTGCCTCGCAGCGTGATCGCCAGGATCCCGGACCAGTCGCCCTGCTCCTCGACGTTCATTCTTCCCTGTAAAGACGAGATGGCGTTCATGCGCGACGAGCGCCAGATATCAAACTCCTGGCCCACCTCCCCATTCAACGCCGAGATAAACAGCATGACAGAATCACCACCGCCCAGGTCAACGGACAGTGCCTCACCGACCGTACCACTGCCCAGACTCCTGCCGTCCGCGTCCTGCAGTTCATAGCTGGCCGGCCCGGATACAATCAGAACCAGCGGCGTACGCGAGTTCTGTCCGGAATACTCGAGGGAGTCGACCTTGATTGAAGGTCTCTCGTTGGCCGGCGCCCGACGCGCCAGCGCCGCACCAATGAACGGAAAGAACCGCGGCTGGGCATTGATATCCAGCTTCAGGTTATCAACAACTGCGCCGAGAACTGATCGCGATTTCAGGATCTCAATTTCTGCACTGACGAGCGTGTCGGTGCCGATCATCTGGTCGATATCGAGCGCGCGCAAGCCACCGCTGTTCTCCTCGACCTGCAACAAACCATCGGCCTGGTAGACTGGCGTTGCGACGAACGCCTTGTAGCCACCAATAAACAGCGCTGCGATGACAATCGCGACAATCATCCAGCGATCCCTTCGTCGTCGACCGGGCTATAGGGACTTGCCGCAGGTTGGTTGTTCACATCCATGCTCACTTAATTACTGGTGATGCTGTCAGCTACGCCGATGATCGACACCGACGGCAGCAACTGGCTGATGACGCGATTCCACTGCGACACACCGGCCGTGTCGACAAAAACGACATCCTGCGCCTCAAGCTCGAAACGATCGGCCAGCACCATGCCCGTCGCATACTGCGCATCCAGGTGGAAAATCTCAGGCTCATCGCCGGCGCTGCCGCGGATGACAAAGATCGCGCTGGGATTAGCCGTCGTCTGGCTGACACCGCCCACTTCTCCCAATGCCGCAGACAGGCTGAGGTCACTATTGATGATCTCGACCGGCCCGGGCTTGCGGACCTCGCCAATCACAAACACCTTTTGCTGACTGCGATCCAGTACGTTCAAAATATCACCGTGTTGCAGCACCATGTTGCGGCTTGAATCCGCATAGTCATACATCGCCTTCAGGTCAATTTGATACACCTTGCCGTCGCGAGAGACATTGACGCCGCTCTTGTGCGCATTCGGCGTCAGCCCGCCGGACAGGCTGATCGCATCGGCGATTGTCATCGGGATATCGACGATCGGCCGGATTCCGGGCTGTTGAACCTCGCCCACAACGTAGGCGCGCTTGCTGCGATACGCCACAACGCGGACATCCAGCTGCGGGTTCTGGATGTAGGCGCTCAGCCGTTCCGTCAGCACCTCGCGAAGCTCGGCACGCGTCATGCCCTCGGCCTTGACGAGACCCACATAGGGATAAAACATGTAGCCGTTCTCGCCGACCTGCTGGCCCGCTTCCTCGGCATCCCGGAATGAGCCGGCAGGGATCGTCAACTCCGGGTGATCCCAGACGGTCACCATCAGGACATCGCCTTTGCCGATGATGTAGTCGCCCGGTTCTTCGGCAAACACCTCGGCCAGTTCGTGCACCCGGTTCTGCCGTGCAACTTCCATTTCTTTGAGCAGTTCCAGCGTGATCGGTTGGACTTCGATGACATTTTCCGGGTCGACTTCGGCGGGCTCGGTCATCGTCATGCCGGGCGCAATGACGCAACCCTGCATGAGCAGCAATGACATGACAGCGCCGCCCAGCAGCAAAGTGCGCTTCAAGATTTCAATCTGTCCTTTCATGCCCTCAGTTTCTCAACCCAGTCGTCAACACAGGAATCAATTTGTCGCAGTACTTTCTCAAACTCGACCCTCGGCTTGCGAAACGGGTCGCGTATTTCGCGATTCTGCCACTCGCCCAGCCGAAACACCTTGCCGCGGGCCGTCGCATCTGTCGTTTCGATCGCTTTCTTGTGCTCCGTTTCCATCACCAGCACGAGATCCGCCTCGTGCAGCATTTCCGGCGTCAGCTGCCGCGCCCGGTGCGCGGCGATATCCAGGTCACGCTCGGCCAGCAATTCCTCGGCATATTCGGCCGGCGGCCAGTCCACCATGGCGCCCAAGCCGGCAGATTCTACCGTGATAGCTGCTTGATTTCTCTCATCATTCCCGAGGCGCTCCCGCAGCAGGGCTTCCGCCATCGGGCTGCGGCAAATGTTGCCAACACAGACGACGAGGATATTCCGGATATCGCGCAAGTTACTGATTCCAATGCATTACTGGCTACGCCAGGTAATGAATCCACGCATTTCGCTGTCGCTGTCCGCATTCACCGGATCGTCGATGCTGGCATAACCGAGCCCGATATCGATCCAGCCATATTGCCCGTTTTCGCCGAGCGCCCGCCGGTGGGTCAGGTCGACACTCCGGATCTCGAGCTTCGTCGGCGTGAGCGTGTTGTATTCGTCCGGCTCTCCGCCGCGGTTCAGGTCACCAGTGCGCAGCAGGAATTCCCATTGCTTGTCGAGTTCGCTGACGAGTACCAGCCCGGTGGACACAATCTGCGAGTCATTTTCAGCCGCATGGCCAACAACGCGGCCGCGATAGCGATAGCCGGTCTTGTAAATCCCGTGGTTGTACGCACAGTTGAAGCGATCATCCGAGATGTAGTCACAGCTCGTACCCGCCAGTTCGGCGTACCAGCGGTACGACCAGCGATTCCGAAAGAAACCGCTGGTCTCGAAACCGGCCAGCACGAGGTAGCGGCTCGGAAAACCGCCCGCTTCGTCTTCCCCGATCATCTGTGCATAGAACGCCGACGGCTGGCGAAACCAGGTATTGCTCCAGCGTGCATCGAACCCGGCCAACTGGTTGCCAGGCTCGTTCTCATTCGTCGTGCCGGCGTCGCCGACATTGTCCCGGCCCAAGAACAGGTCCCAGAACGTATCGAAATCACAGGGCCGGTCATCGCCACACCACTGCGCCGTTCGTGACAAACCGATTTCGAGCGAGGGTATCGGCCGAAAAGCGAACCGCATGCCGAAGAACAGCGTATCCGGCACTTCACGCTCCTCCTCCATCTGGCCCATCATGACTTCGATGTCCCAGGGACCCAGCCAGCTCAGCCATTTCGTCTCGAATGGATGGGTCCGGTTGCGACCCACTGTCACCGCCGGCATCGGCCGCGCATTGTTCGACAGGATCAGGCTGCCATCCCAGCCCGGCCCCCACCAGCGATCCATCGTGCTGATGCCTACCGTGACATTGCCCATATCGACTGCCAGGCGGCTGCCATCGGCACGCAGCTCCTGGCCGTCGGCCGGGTCTGTCACCGCCGTGGCGTTAAGGTCCACGCTGAATCGGTCACTTCGCCAGCTCAGTCCCGCGGACGCCTCGCCGTCTTCCCGGGGAGTATAGGAATAGCCGCGAATCGCCATCGGTTCTGCCATGCCCGACGCGCGGCCGTGCAGCTGCAGATTGTTCAGGCTCATTTCCCGGCTGGCGCGGCGAATCACCCGCTGCATCGTGCGCCGCACGGCATTCGGCAGGACCATGTCGCTGTCAACGGCAAGCTGCAGATCTGCCGCGAGCGCATCCCAGGACAACGGCCAGGTCGTGACCGGCCCGGAAATGACGCCGTAATCGGCCAGCACCTGGATGTCGTGCCGCAGGGCGATATCGCCGGGCGCCGCGACCGGGCCCGCGTAAGCGCATGGCGCAAGCAGGAGCAACAGATACAGGATGTGACGCGGCATCGGCTTCAGGCTTCGAGGATCTCCAGGACCTCGGCGGTTTTTTCCTGCATCAGCGCCTTGTTTTCGCGACTCTCCACGTTCAGCCGGACGACGGGCTCTGTATTCGACATGCGGATGTTGAAGCGCCAGTCAGCGAATTCGAAACTGTAGCCGTCAACATCGTCAACATTCAGCGCCTTGCCGGCATAGTGCTCGTGCAGCCGCGCCAGCGTCGCACCGGCATCGTCGACTTCACGATTGATCTCGCCACTCGCAGGAAACTTCGCCTGGCGTTCGCCGACGAGCTCGGACAGCGTCTTGCCGGTTTTCGACACGAGCTCGGCGACCAGCAACCACGGAATCATGCCGCTGTCCGCATAGGCGAAATCCCGGAAATAGTGATGCGCACTCATCTCGCCGCCGTAGATCGCGTCGACGTCGCGCATCGTTTCTTTCATGAAGGAATGCCCCGACTTGCTCTGTACTGCCTTGCCGCCGGCGGCCTCGACGATATCCAGTGTATTCCATGTCAGGCGCGGGTCGTGCACGATGCTGCCACCCGGGTTGCTGGCCAACAGGCTCTCGGCCAGCAGACCAACGATGTAATAGCCTTCAATGAAACCGCCATTCTCGTCGAACAGGAAACAGCGATCGAAATCGCCGTCCCAGGCGATGCCCATGTCGGCCTTGTTGCGTACAACAGCGTCGGCTGTGACCGACTGGTTTTCGAGCAACATCGGGTTCGGGATACCATTCGGGAAAGTCCCGTCCGGCGGATAGTTCACCTCGATCAGTTCGAACGGCAGATCGGGGGCGAGCCCATCGATCGCGATACCCGCTCCGCCGTTGCCCGGGTTGACCACCAGCTTCAGCGGCTCAAGCGCCGGCACATCGACATAACCCAGCAGGTGTTCGATGTAGTGATCGAAAATATTGACGGGCGCGTGCGTGCCTCGCTTGTCCGCAATCAGCCGATCGTCAGACTCGGCCAGCGCGCGAATGTCCTGCAACCCGGTATCTGCGCTGACCGGTCGCGCTTCTTCGCGAACTATTTTCAGGCCATTGTAGTCTGCCGGGTTGTGACTGGCCGTGACCATGATGCCACCGTCTGCGTTCAGGTAGTCGGTCGCGAAGTACACCATCTCGGTACCGCCCAGTTGAATGTCGAGCACTTCGGCGCCCGCATCCCGAATGCCGTTGGCCACAGCTTCCGACAACTCTGCGCTCGACAGGCGAATGTCACGGCCTATGACCATTTTCGATGCGCCGAGAAACTGCGCCGTGGCATTGCCGACGCGATAGGCGACGTCGGCATTCAGCTGATCCGGGATACGTCCGCGCACGTCATACGCTTTGAAGCAGTCAATTTTGATAGGCATCAGGTATTGGTCCCTTTTCGTCCGTAGTTGTCTTCGAGGCGCACGATGTCGTCCTCACCGAGGTAGTCGCCGCATTGGACTTCGACGATATGCACCGGCTCGTCGTACGGGTTGGCAATGCAGTGCACATCGCCGATCGCGATATAGGTCGACTCATTGACGCCGAGATCGAATTCCTCGTCATTGCGCGTAATACGCGCCTTGCCGCGAACGACCACCCAGTGTTCGGCGCGCCGGGCGTGTTTCTGCTTTGATAATACCGCACCCGGCTTGACGATGAGGCGCTTTACCTGGAACCCTTCGTCCTCGTCGATGCTGTCGAAACTGCCCCAAGGCCGGAAGACCTGCCGGTGCAGCGCCGCTTCGCCGCGGTCCTGCGCATTGATCTGCTGCACAATATGTTTGATGTCCTGCGCGCGCTGCTTGTCAATGACGAGTACAGCATTCTTTGTCTGCACAACCACGACGTTTTCCACGCCAACGGCCGCAACCAGCGCATTCTCTGCCTGCACAAACGTGTTCCTGCAGTCGTGCACGATGACATCGCCGTCGAGCGTGTTGCCATGCTCGTCCTGTTCGCGGGCATCGTGCAGACTGGACCAGTCGCCGACATCGCTCCAGCCGGCGTCGAGCGGCACCATCATCGCCCTGTCCGTCTTCTCCATGATCGCGTAGTCGATCGAGTCTTTCGGGCATTGCAGAAAATCGTCCGCGGCCGGCCAGGTAAAACCGAATTGGCGCACACGATTCGATACACTGGCGCAGACATTGTTGTAAATCTCCGGAGCAAGCCGCTCCAGTTCTGCCAGGTAGGAACCGGCACTGAAAAGAAACATGCCGCTGTTCCAGAAGTGTCGGCCGCCGCTCACGTACTTTTCGGCGGTCGCGAGATCGGGTTTCTCGACGAACGAGTCAACGCCAACACAGTGGCCGCCGTCCGGGGTTGCCATGACATAGCCATAGCCTGTTTCCGGCCGGGTCGGCACAATGCCAAAGGTAACGAGTTTGCCTGCCTCTGCAGCCGCGACACCGCGCTGCACAGCGGCCTGGAATGCAGGAATATCCCGGATGACGTGGTCTGCCGGCATGACGAGCAACAGTGTGGCTGCGTCCGTCTGGGCTGCAATACAGGCCGCCAGGCCAACGGCTGGCGCTGTGTTGCGGCCTTTTGGCTCGAGAACGATGTCGGCATTTCTGCCGATGGCCTGTAACTGCTCGGCCGCCAGGAAACGATGCGCTTCGTTGCAGACCAGGATGCAGTCGTTGTCAACACCTTGCATCCCGTCGATGCGCAACGCCGTGTCCTGCAGCATCGTCGTCTTCTGGCTGACCAGTGGCAGCAACTGCTTGGGATACTGCGACACGGAATACGGCCAAAGCCGCGTGCCGGAACCGCCGGACATGATCACCGGGACGATTTTGCTCATGCCGTCATCTCCTGTTGGTACCACGTGTAGGTTGAACGAATACCGTCGGCCAGTCCAATGGACGGCTGCCAGCCAAGCGCGGTCAGCCTGCTCGTATCCAGCAATTTGCGTGGCGTTCCGTCCGGTTTGCTCGCATCAAACTCGATAGCACCCTTGTAGCCCACTGTCTCGCGAATCAGTTCGGCCAACTCCCCGACACTGATATCCATGCCCCAGCCGATATTCACAATATCTGCGCTGCTGTAGTTTTCCATCAGGAATACGCAGGCATCGGCGAGATCGTCGACATGCAGGAATTCGCGGCGCGGATTGCCGCTGCCCCAGACGGGAACTGCCGACGCCCCTGACAACCTGGCTTCGTGGAACTTGCGCAGCAGTGCCGGCAATACGTGCGAGTTTTCGAGATCGAAATTGTCGCCTGGGCCGTACAGGTTGGTCGGCATGGCGGCGATTGCGTCGAAGCCGTGTTGCCTGCGGTAGGCCTGGCACATCTTGATGCCCGCGATTTTGGCGATGGCGTACCACTCGTTGGTTTGTTCGAGTGGCCCCGTCAACAAACTGTCTTCGGGCATCGGCTGCGGTGCCAGCCGCGGGTAGATACAGGATGAGCCCAGGAACAGCAGTTTCTGCACGCCGTGCCGCCACGCCGCGTGAATAACATTGGTCTGCAGAACCAGGTTTTCGTAGAGGAAGTCCGCCGGATAGGTGTCGTTCGCATGGATGCCGCCGACGCGCGCCGCGGCCAGGTAGACCTGCTCCACCGGGTTGGCTGCAAACCACGCATCCACGGCCTGCTGGTTCGCCAGGTCGAGTTCCTCGCGCCCTGCCGTGACCGCCTCGATGCCGTCTCTCGCCAGGCGGCGCACAATCGCAGAGCCGACCAGGCCCTTGTGCCCCGCTACGAAGATGCCGCTCATGCTTTACTCGTGCCGGTCAAAGGTCTGGTAACCCGCTTTCCTGACCAGCGCGTCACGCTGGGCTTCGGCGTAATCCGCGGCGACCATCTCGGCAACCATTTCGTCGACCGACGTCGTTGCCTCCCAACCAAGTACCTTCCGGGCCTTGGCCGGGTCGCCGAGCAATGTCTCTACCTCGGTCGGGCGAAAATAGCGCGGGTCCACGGCGACGATCGTGTTGCCGGTGGCAGTGTCAATGCCAACCTCGTCGACACCTTCGCCCTGCCATTCGATGCCGATATCCAGCGCGCCGGCGCCGAACTCGATGAACTCCCGGACCGAGTATTGTTTGCCGGTGGCGATGACAAAGTCGTCCGGTTGGTCCTGTTGCAACATCAGCCACATTGCTTCGACGTAGTCGCGGGCATGCCCCCAGTCGCGCAATGAGTTCAGGTTGCCGATATGCAGTTTGTCCTGCAGCCCCGACTTGATGCGTGCCAGGGCCCGAGTGATCTTGCGCGTGACAAAGGTTTCACCACGCACCGGCGACTCGTGATTGAACAGGATGCCGTTCGAGGCGTGCATACCATAGGCCTCGCGGTAATTGACGGTAATCCAGTAGGCGTACACCTTGGCTGCGCCGTAGGGAGAACGCGGGTAGAACGGCGTCGTCTCCTTTTGCGGCACCTCCTGTACCTTACCGAACATCTCCGATGTCGACGCCTGGTAGATGCGGGTGGAGTTCTCCATACCCAGCAACCGTACCGCCTCGAGGATGCGTAACGTGCCCACCGCATCGGCATTTGCCGTGTATTCCGCCATCTCGAAGGATACCGCCACATGGCTTTGCGCCGCGAGATTGTAGATCTAGTCCGGCTGCACCTCTTTGATGATGCGAATCAGGTTGGTCGAATCGGTCATATCCCCGTAGTGCAGGTGCATTCGGACACCGGACTCGTGCGGGTCCTGGTACAGGTGATCGATGCGATCCGTATTGAATGACGATGCACGGCGTTTGATGCCATGGACTTCGTAGCCCTTGTCCAGCAGCAGTTCGGCGAGATAGGAACCGTCCTGGCCGGTGATGCCTGTAATAAGTGCTGTTGCCATGCGTCTTACCTGACTTTGTCGAGCAAAAACCGCGTGGACGGATTCGTGCTCTTGTTGATACCGCCGGCGAGCTTCTTGCCCAGCTCGACACCGAACTGATCGAACGAGTTGATCCCCCAGACGACGCCCTCGACAAAGACCTTGTGTTCGTACAGGGCAATCAACTGGCCGAGCACCTCGGGCGTCAGTTGCTCGAACAGTATGGTATTGCTTGGATTGTTGCCCTTGTGCACGCGATACGGGCTGGTGCCTTTCTCGTCGAAACCGTCCATCAGCGCTTCCGCCTGTGCCAGGCCGTTGTCGATGGCCAATTTGTGCTGCACCTGCGTGCCCCCGGACGTCTTGGCCGACAACAGGAAATCCGCCGGAATCAGCCGCGTGCCCTGGTGCAACAGCTGGTAGAAGGAATGTTGCGCGTTGTTGCCGCTCTCGCCCCAGATCACCATGCCGGTATCGCACCTGACCGGCTTGCCGTCCATGCGCACACTCTTGCCGCTCGACTCCATCTGCAATTGTTGCAGGTACGCGGGGAAGCGTGCCAGCCGGTTGTCGTACGGCAAAATTGCCTGCGTGGCAGCGCCGAAGAAATTGTTGTACCAGACGCCGAGCAGCGCGAGCTGCACCGGCAGGTTCTCGCCCATCGGTGCCAGGCGAAAGTGCTGGTCGAGCATCCGGCCACCGGCCAGCAGGCGACGGAAATTCTGCATACCGATCACCAGGGCCAACGAGAGGCCAACGGCCGACCACAGCGAATAGCGGCCGCCGACCCAGTCCCAGAAACCGAATCGCTTGTTCGGCGCAATGCCGAATTCGTCCATTGCCTCGTGGTTGGTTGATGCTGCCACGAAATGCGAACTGACCGCACCCTCGCCCAGCACCTGCGCAACCCATTGCCTTGCCGCGTTGGCATTGGTCATTGTCTCGATCGTCGTGAACGTTTTCGAACAGACGACGAACAGCGTCGATGCCGGGTCGAGCTCTGCCTTCAGGTCGGTCAGCTGCGTACCGTCGATGTTGGAGACACTGTGAAAATGTATTCCCGCCGACCAGTATGGCCGCAGCGCCTGTGCGGCCATGACCGGCCCCAGGTCCGAACCACCGATACCGATGTTCACGATATGCGTCAGCTTCTTGCCGGTATGGCCGCGAATCGTGTTGGCATGGACTGCGTCGACAAAGTTCTCGATGTCCGTCAATACTTTCCAGACATCGCGTACACCCTCGGTTTCCAGCGCAACCGTGTCTGATATTTTCGACCGCAATGCCACGTGTAGTACCGAGCGCCCCTCAGTTGCGTTGATCGCGTCGCCGGCAAACATGGCATCGATAGCCTGCGGCACCGAAGCTTCGCGCGCCAGCCGCGTCAACAGCTTCAGCGTGGTCTTGTTGACGTGCGTCTTCGAATAGTCGAGCAGCAGGTCGCCGGCCTGCATCGAGAAATGCTGCGGCCGTTGCTTGTCGCGGGCGAACAGTTCGCGCAGCGTCTTGCGCTGCATCGACTCACGGTAGTGCTTTTTCAGCGCTTGCCAGGACCCGAGGTCCGTCGGGTAGCGTGCAGACAGTTTTCGATCAGTATATTGCTCAGGCACTTTCTTGGTTTTCACTCTTGTAATAATCCTGGTACCAGTCGACGAAGTTCTTGACGCCGACTTCGATCGACGTGCTCGGCGAATATCCGACGTCGTTCGACAATGCCTCGGTGTCCGCCCACGTATCGGGCACGTCGCCCGGCTGCAGCGGCAGCATGTTCATTTCCGCCTTCTTGCCGACGCACTCTTCGATGACCTCGATATATCGCAGCAGTTCGACCGGCTGTTGATTACCGATATTATAGATTCGGTACGGCGCTTTGCTCGTGCCCGGGTCCGGCCGCTCAGGGTCCCAGGCCGGGTTTGGCTCAGCCGTGTGGTCCAGCGTATGTATAACTCCGGCGACGATGTCGTCGATATAAGTGAAATCGCGCCGGTGCTTGCCGTGGTTGAATACATCGATGGGCCTGCCCTCGATGATGTTCTTCGTGAACAGGAACAGCGCCATGTCCGGTCGACCAAAAGGCCCGTAGACAGTAAAGAACCGCAGGCCGGTCGTCGGCAGCCCGTACAGGTTCGAATACGTGTGCGCCATCAGTTCGTTGGCTTTCTTCGTGGCGCCGTACAAGGCGAGCGGGTGGTCGACGTTCTGGTGAATTGAAAACGGCATCGCCGTGTTGGCGCCATAGACCGAGCTCGACGACGCATACACAAGGTGCTGCACGTCATTGTGGCGGCAGCCTTCGAGCACGTGCAGCGTGCCGACGATATTGCTCTCGATATACGTGTGCGGGTTCTCGATGGAATAGCGCACGCCCGCCTGCGCTGCCAGGTGCACGACCTTGTCGAATTTTTCGGCCGCAAACAACGCCTCTATGCCGGCGCGGTCGGCGAGGTCGAGACGGTGCATCGAGAAGTTACTGAACGGCTCCAGTGTTGCAGCGCGAGCCTCTTTCAGCGACACGTCGTAGTAGTCGTTGAAGTTGTCGAGGCCGACCACGACATCACCCCGCTCGAGCAACTGCCGGGCGGTGTTCGAACCGATAAAGCCGGCTGCTCCGGTCACCAGCACCTTCATACAGTGCTCCTACAGGCGATCATCGACAGCGGTGGCCGGGAGAACGTACTTGATGTCATACAGAACCGAGTTAGCTTTGCCGAATGCACGGATACCCTTTTCACCCAACGCACGAAACTGCTCGTGTGCCACGGCGATGATGACGACATCATACGCACCTTCGGCAGGATCCGGGACCAGTGTGATGCCGTATTCTGCCTTTGCCTCGTCAGCATCGACCCACGGGTCGTGCACGTCCACCTGCAGATCATAGCTTTGCAGTTCGCGCACGATGTCGACGACCCGCGTGTTGCGCAGGTCCGGACAATTCTCCTTGAAGGCCAGGCCAAGGATTAGTGCCCGGGCCCCTGCCCAGGAGATCTTCTTTTTTGCCATGCGCTTCACGACCTGTGCAGCGACGTACAGCGACATATTGTCGTTGATGCGCCGGCCTGCGAGGATCATCTGCGGGTCGTAGCCGAGCTGCTCGGCTTTGTAGGTCAGGTAATACGGGTCGACGCCGATGCAGTGGCCGCCGACGAGGCCCGGGCGGAACGGCAGGAAGTTCCATTTCGTGCCGGCGGCCAGAAGTACTTCCTCGGTGTCGATGCCGATTCGCTCGAAAATAATCGCCAGTTCGTTAACCAGGGCAATGTTTACGTCGCGCTGCGTGTTCTCGATGACCTTGGCGGCCTCGGCAACCTTGATGCTCGACGCCTTGTGCGTGCCAGCCGGAATGATGGTCTTGTACACCGAGTCGATGAAATCGGCGGCTGCTGGGGTCGAGCCGGCGGTTACCTTCAGGATTGTTGGCAGGCGATGCTGCTTGTCACCGGGATTGATGCGCTCGGGGCTGTAGCCCACGTGGAAGTCTTCGTTCATCCTCAGGCCCGACCCGGCCTCGATGAGCGGCACGCATATCTCTTCTGTAGCGCCCGGGAATACCGTCGACTCGTAGACCACGACATCGCCTTTGCGGATCACATCGCCAAGCGTCCTGCTGGCTCTCTCCAGTGGCGCCAGCAGGGGCACCTTGTGATCGTCGATCGGCGTCGGCACCGTCACAACGTAGAAATTGCACTCAGCCAGCCTGGCAGGGTCGGCCGAGAAACTCAGTTTGCGGGTAGCGGCAAGTTCGTCGGGCGTCACTTCGAGCGTCGAATCCTTGCCATTCTGCAATTCGTCGATGCGGCTCTGCTTGACGTCGAAACCCAGCGTCTCAAATTGCTTGCCGAACTCGACGGCGAGCGGCAGCCCGACATAGCCGAGACCGATCACACCGACGCGCAAATTATTGATATCAAACGACATAATGCACTAAATACCACATGTGGCTGCTGAATTCTCGCACGCCAGTCGCACGCCTTGCGGCGAGCGTGCACAATGGACGACGGGAACAACAGAATAGGCTTGGGCAATGAAGAAATTCTACGTGTTTCTCCTGACAATAACAGCCTGCAGTAGCGGGGGTGGCGGTGGCGGTGCCAACGGTGGCGGCAGTCCGCCAGCCCCGCCCAATCCCAACCCGCCGTCATCGGTTCAGACACAGCAAGTGTTCGCGGGCGTGCTGCTGGCGTCGCCGACCGCATTGCGGCAGGCACCGAACGATGATTCCCGGTGGTTCGCGCTTAACCAGGGCGGCGTCATCACCGAGTTCGACAATGACACGCAGAACGCCAGTGGCTCGACCTTTCTCGATATCTCCGGCCGCGTCAACTCTGGGGGCGAACGCGGCCTGCTGGGCATCGCGTTTCATCCGGACTTTGCGAACAATGGTGAGGTCTTCGTCTCCTACACCGCGCCTGCGCCGCTGACGTCGGTCGTCTCGCGCTTTCGCAGTCTGGACGGCAACCAGACGCTTGATCCGATGTCCGAGGAAATCATCCTCACGGTGCTGCAGGAACAAAGCAACCATAACGGCGGCGATATTCATTTTGGCCCGGACGGCTTCCTGTATATCGGCCTCGGTGACGGCGGTGGCGGCGGAGACCCGAACGGCAATGGACAGAACACATTTTCGCTGCTCGGCAGTATCCTGCGCATCGACATCGATGTCGTGAAAGGCTACGACATCCCGATCGACAATCCGTTCTCGGCCAATGCCAAGTGCGTGCAGGGCTCCGGCGCAGCGCCTTGCCCCGAGATCTACGCCTGGGGTTTTCGCAATCCCTGGCGCTTCAGCTTCGACCGCGCCACCGGTGACTTGTGGGCGGGCGATGTCGGCCAGGGGGCCTGGGAAGAGGTCGACCGCGTCGAGTTGGGCGAAAATTACGGCTGGAATGTCCGCGAAGGAGCGCACTGCTACCCGCCGGGCAGCAACTGCAGTTCAGCCGGCCTGGTCGACCCGATCACCGAATACGACCGCGGCAACGGGCAGTCCATCACGGGCGGCTACGTCTACCGCGGGTCAGCCATCGCCAACCTGGCCGGCCATTACATATTCGGTGACTTTGCCAGCGGACGAATCTGGTCCGTGCCGGCAAACAGCCCGGCCGGCGCGACACCTACCGAACTGGCCGACACCAGCCACCCGATCGCCGCATTCGCAGAAGATCTCGACGGCGAGCTATACGTCGTGAGCTACGGCGGCACCATCCACCAGATCGTCCCCTGAAAAACCGTGACAGTTACTACTTGCACCTTTTTCCTGAATGAAAAAAGGTGCAAGTAGTAACTGTCACGGTTTTTTGAGGGTTGACTAGCCCAGGTACCAGAGTGCCAGCAGGCCTGTTATCGACATCGTGATCGTGTATGGCAGCGCCATAATGACCATGCGGCCGTAGGACAGGCGGATCAGCGGCGCCAGTGCCGACGTCAGCAGGAACAGGAATGCCGCCTGCCCGTTTGGCGTCGCGACACTCGGAATGTTGGTACCGGTATTGATCGCCACAGCGAGCGCATCAAATTGCTCGCGTGTCAGCTCACCCGCCAGGAAGAGTTCATTGACCTGGTTGATGTAAACCGTTGCAACAAAGACGTTGTCACTGATCATCGACAGGATGCCGTTCGCCAAGTAGAACAGCGCCTCCTGGGTCTTGCCCTCGTAAGTGCGAACCCAGTCGATAATCGGTGTGAACAGGCCCTGGTTGTCGATGACGGCGACGATGGCAAAGAACACGACCAGCAGCGCGGTAAAAGGCAGCGCTTCCTCGAAGGCCGGGCCGATCTGGTGTTCGTCAGTGACGCCGTTGAATGCCGTCGCCAGCACGATGACCATCAAGCCGACGATACCAGGCTCTGCCAGGTGCAACCCAAGAGCCAGGCAAAGACAGAGGCCGACGACCGCCTGCACACCAATTGTGCTCCACTCTTTCTTGGTGCGCTTGGCACTCATGTCGTCGTCGAAAGCCTCCAATACTTCACGCACTTTCGGCGACAATTGTGCGCCGTAGCCAAACGACTTCGTTAACTCGAGCATCGCGCATGTGATGAGTCCTACGACCAGAACCGGCATGGAGATGTGCGCCATCTTCAGGAAAAACTCGACAAACTCCCAGTCCATGATCTCGGCAATCAGCAGATTCTGTGGCTCGCCCACCAGCGTCGTCACGCCGCCGAGCGCAGTACCGACAGCGCCGTGCATCATCAGGCTGCGCAGGAATGCCCGGAATTGCTCCAGGTCGGCACGATGCAGCTCGACGACTTCGTCATCGGTCGAGTGATCGTGGTCGTGATCGAATTTCTTGCCGGAGGCAACCTTGTGGTACACGCCGAAGAAGCCGACTGCCACCGTGATGATGACCGCAGTAACCGTCAACGCATCGAGAAATGCAGACAGGAAGGCGGCCGTGAACGAAAACATCAGGGACAGCAATAGTTTCGAACGCACACCCAGCAGAATCTTGGTAAATGTGAACAGCAGCATTTCCCGCAGGAAATAGATGCCGGCCACCATGAACATCAGCAGCATGATGACCGGGAAATTGTGTTCGGCTTCGTGAAACACCATTTCCGGTGACGCAAGGCCCAGGATAATCGCTTCGACAGCCAGCAGGCCGCCCGGCTGCAACGGGTAGCACTTGAGCGCCATCGCGAGCGTGAAAATGAACTCGAGCACCAACACCCATCCGGCGATGAACGGGTTATAGACGACGAGAATCGGGTTCAGGATCAGGAAGGCAATGATGGTCTGCTTGTACCAGCCCGGAGAATTACCGAGAAAGTTTTCACGCAGAGCTTGAGCGGTTGTGTGGGCCATAAATGGTCCTTATCGTTAGTTGATTATTGGGCCGGCTAGCGGCTTATATTAGCAATTTTTTCAAGCATGGCAGCATGCGCTGCCGCTTCTTCGTCGGTTGCCTTGATCACGACCAGCTTCAGGTCCG